>CBFCXZ010000039.1:0-1584 GCA_965602275.1 uncultured bacterium | reverse complement strand
TTTTTTTAGAAAAAACGAAGCAAAAAATCGTCGTGGCTCTCGAATCGCTTCGCTTACGAGGGCGTTCGCCATGACAGTATTTGATATTATAGCATCTTCGCAAATTCACCAAAGATGTATGCACTCTCATGTGGTCCAGGACTTGCTTCAGGGTGATGTTGTACTGACATACTTGGAGAATCATTATATTTGAGTCCCTCGATCGTATTGTCGAAAAGGTTCATATGTGTCACTGTTGCCACTTCTGTAATGTTGTCCGGTACATTATAGTTGTGATTTTGTGCAGTAATTTCCACCGCACCGGTTACAGTGTTTTTTACAGGATGGTTTCCACCATGGTGCCCAAATTTAAGTTTATAGGTATCATACCCGTGAGAAATAGAGAGAAGTTGATGCCCAAGACAGATACCAAAAAGTGGTACTTTGTGTGCGATGAGTTTTTTGATCTTCTCTTGTTCCTCTTTTAAGATAAGTGGATCACCAGGTCCATTCGAAAGAAATACACCATCTATCTCTTTTGCATCTATCTTAGAAATGATCTCTTCAGCAGACATAGAGTTTGGTACAACAGTTACTTCCATACCGGCATGTGTAAGTTCATTAAGGATATTTCTTTTGATACCAAAATCAAGCGCAATGATCTTCTTTGTCGTATTTGGTACATCATAGGTAAATGTATCTGTATTATAACGTGCTTCTTTGTGTACATACGGCTCTTTTGTACTTACCCGCTCAATATAATTCACTTCTTCGATACGAGGTGAAGATGCTAACACTTTTTTAAGTTCATCTTCATCATGTACTTCAGTAGAAGCTACCATCATCATGGCACCTTCATTTCTAAGCATTTTTGTTAAAAAACGTGTATCTATTGCAGTGATACCAAGTATGTTTTCTTTTTTCAGCAATTCTGCCAAAGTCTCTTCACATCTAAAATTAGAAGGTCTATCCTGATAAGAACGAACGATGATCCCTTTACAGTGAGCACCTTTACTCTCCATATCTTGTGCATTACACCCTACATTGCCTATCTCGGGCATAGTGAATGTTACGAACTGCCCCGCATACGAAGGATCAGTAACAATTTCCTGATACCCTGTAAGAGAAGTGTTAAAAACGATCTCTCCAACCGATGTACCCTCTGCACCAAAGCTTTTGGCTTCAAGCATTAATCCATTTTCAAAATATAAAGAAACTTTTTCCATTACAACATACCTCTTTTAGACAATTCTTCCTGGTAAAATCTTTCATATAAAAGCTCATAATCCTGAGAACCTGGGATCACCTCTTTTTCCATACTTCTGATTTTATCATAAACGATATCATCTATCTCATCATAGGCATCAGCAAAAGATTTAAATGCTTTGAAAATCACATTTTTCACTTGGTTTTCATTGACATCATATTCAGCTAAATAGTTTTCATACAATTCATCCAAAATGAGGTGTGCCAAGTCATTATAACGGTCATCATAATTCATGATCACACCATACTCTGCAGCCATTTTCTTTTTGATCATAAAGAAAAGCTGTCTCTCATCTGCATGTTGAAACTCTATCTCATCATAATTTTCATCAAGGATCT
>CBFCXZ010000038.1:0-1617 GCA_965602275.1 uncultured bacterium | reverse complement strand
AAGCAGTTGTAAGACCGGCAGGACCAGCTCCAATAACAGCTACTTTTTTACCGATTGATGCTTTTTTCTTACCCTTACCTGGATGGAAAAATCCAAATCCGTGGTCAGTTTCATAATCAGCACCAATACGTTTAAGTTCCATAATCGCAATAGGCTCATCAAGATTTGTACGACGACAAGCATCTTCACATGGATGTGGACAAACACGACCACAAGTGTGAGCAAGTGGCATAGTCTGTCTTGTGGCACGTAAAGATTCATCTAGTCTTAAATCTCTAACACCTTCAATATAACCAGGAATATCAACATGTGCCGGACAAGCATCTGTACAAGGTGCTGTAATCTTAGCGATATATGATACGTCTGAGTCGTAGTGTATTGATTTTTTTTGATTATCGATACAATCCATAAAAACATCTTCAAAATGTGTCATTAAATCAAGTATAGGATTTGGAACTGTTTTTCCAATCTCACACTTTGAAGTAATTTGCATACTTTTTCCGATCTCTTTTAAGTGATCCAAATCAGCTACTGCACCTTCACCACGAGCAATCTTGTCAAGTTGATCATATAAAATACGACCACCCCAACGTCCAGGAGCACATCTTCCACATGCTTCTGAATACTCTTGATACTGTGCAGCATACTCCATAGCTAAACGGATTACATCTACCTCTGCATTAAATAGAGCGACACCATCCCAACCAATAAAGGCTTTAGAATCACGGTGGTCATCATATGTTGCCGGTAGATTATAAGCTGATTCTTCCCACTCTTCTTCTGGTTTACCTGCATTATTTATCAGTTCACCATTCCAAGTAGAAAAATAGACTTTACTCATAAGATAATCCCTATTTCTTTGCTACGATAGTCCAGTCGACTTCGTTAAACTTTAAAGAGTTTAGTAACTCATATCCGCATTCTTTTACTATGTCAGCAGAACGCTGAATAGGTGAGAAATCACCTATTTCAAATAAAAAGATTGCAACTTCGCCCGCTTTATGCTCGCCTAAAATCTCTTTCATACGAGGCTCAAAATCTGTTTTCAAGTGTCTTAAATCATATCTTTTCATTATCTGTCAACCTCACCAAATACGATATTTGTAGTACCAATAATTGAAACAACATCTGGAATATAGTGACCAGGTAAAAGGTCAGTTAATATTCCTGTATGCCAGAAAGATGGCGCACGAAGCTTCAGTCTATATGGATATGGTCCACCCTGAGAATTAATATAGAAACCAAGTTCACCTTTTGGTGATTCAGTCGCTATATAAACTTCACCAACTGGTGGTCTCATCCCTTGTGTTACAAGCACAAAGTGTTGCATTAAAGAGTAATTTTGAGTCATAAGATCTAACTTTGGTGCTGAGATATATTTAGGAGCGTGCGCCATTAATTCAGTTTGATTATTTTTCACACACTCTTGGTACATATCTATTGTTTGATAAAGAATCTTAGCAGACTCTCTCATCTCTTCCATATATATGCGATAACGAGCAAAATTATCACCTTTGTCTGAAAAAGGCACATTAAATTCTACTTCATCATATAACTCATACGGCTCTTCTTTACGAATATCCCAAGCTACACCTGAAGCTCTAAGCATTGGACCTG
>CBFCXZ010000037.1:0-1952 GCA_965602275.1 uncultured bacterium | reverse complement strand
GATGAGATACGCCAAGAGAAGTATGGAAAGAAAAGTTACTTTAACATCAACCGTCATATCAATCCTACAAATGTGTGTGCTGACATCTGTAAATTCTGTGCTTACTCTGCAAGCAGAAAAAACCCTAACCAATATACGATGAGTCATGAAGAGATATTAGAGATAGTCAAAAAATCTGTAAAAATTGGTGCAAAAGAGATGCATATTGTCTCTGCACATAACCCCAATGATGGGGTAGAGTGGTATATGGGTGCGTTTAGAAAGATAAAAGAGCAGTTCCCTGAGATACATGTAAAAGCGATGACAGCAGCAGAGATAGACTTCTTAACCAGAGAATATGGTATTTCTTTTGATGAGGTGTTAGATCTTATGATAGAGAGTGGAGTAGACTCTATGCCTGGTGGTGGTGCAGAAATTTTTGATGAAAAGGTACGTGAATATTTGTGTAAAGGTAAAGTGACCTCAGACCAATGGTTAGAGATACACCAAAAATGGCACGAGAGAGGTAAAGAGAGTAATGCAACAATGCTTTTTGGTCATGTAGAGACAAGAGCACATCGCATAGACCACATGATAAGACTACGTGACCTGCAAGACAAAACGGGTGGATTTAATGCCTTTATCCCACTTGTCTATCAAAGAGACAATAACTTCTTAAAGGTTAAAGAGTTCCCTTCAGGACAAGAGATACTTAAAACCTACGCCATCTCTCGTATTATGTTGGATAATATCCCACATATTAAAGCATACTGGGTTACAGCATCGGTCAATCTTGCACTTATCGCTCAAGAGTTTGGCTGTGATGATCTGGATGGAACCATAGAAAAAGAGTCTATTCAAGCTGCTGCGGGTGCACAAAGCAGTCACGGTATGAATCTTAATGATTTTGTAGCACTTATTAAGAATTCTGGCTTTCAACCCATAGAACGTGACAGTCTTTATAATGAGTTAAAAGCCTATTAGTATGAAAAAACTCTATTATCCCTATGAAGACTTTTTAGCCGATGCAAAAGTATTAACTCAAAAGATAGATTGGGAGTTTGATGCGATAATCGCTGTTGCCAGAGGTGGATTAAGCTTGGCACAATTAATGGGTGAATATTATAACCTTCGTTCTGTATATGGTATCAATACTATAGGTTACGAAGACACAAAAAAACTGCAAGGTGTTGATGTTTTTAATCTTCCAGAGTTAAAAGATGCTAAGCAAGTCCTGATCGTAGATGATATAGTTGATTCAGGAGATACACTTATAGAAGTATTGAAAGTATTGAAAAAAGTATATCCGGATATTACGTTCAAAGTAGCATCACTTTTTTATAAGAAAGGTGCTAAAATAGTTCCAAACTGGTATGCAAAAGAAGCTAATGGGTGGATAGACTTTTTTTGGACGGTTGATATGCTAAAAAATGATAATATAATAGGAAATAATTAATGGTACTAATGATAGATAACTACGACAGCTTTACTTACAATGTCGTGCAGTATTGTAGAGAATTAGGTGCAGATCTGAAGATCATCCGTAATGATGAGCTTACGATTGAGGAGATCAAAGCACTGAATCCTGAAAAGATCATCCTCTCTCCCGGACCATCTACACCAGATGAAGCAGGGGTGACACTGGATGTCATTAAAGCGTTTGCAAACACCACACCTATCTTTGGTATCTGTTTGGGGCATCAGAGTATCGCACAGGCATTTGGTGGGGAAGTGATAAGAGCTAAAAATATGATGCATGGTAAAACGTCACAAGTTGAGGTAGACACCCAAACACCTATCTTTAAAGATCTACCAAATGAGTTTAGAGCTACGCGTTATCACTCTTTGACGGTTAACAAAGAGAATTTACCGGAGCATATTATCGCAACGTCACATAGTAAAGATGATGATGAGATCATGTCACTACAGATCAAAGATAAACCTATCTATGGTGTGCAGTTCCACCCTGAGTC
>CBFCXZ010000036.1:0-2590 GCA_965602275.1 uncultured bacterium | reverse complement strand
CCTATTGGCACACCCTTAAAAAAATCAGGATACTCAATTATATTTCTGAATACAACTGTTTCTGTTGCCATATCAGCACGGGCTGAGAGTAGTTCTTTTTTGGAATAATCCTTTGGGTCATGAAACAAAGTATCCTGTATCACTTCATTGTTATCATTTACAATCATGGAATTATGATAGCAGCATACATATTCACTGTTTTTTTCTAAAAAATCGACCTGTTTTTGTAATTTCAAAGGATCAGTCCAGTAGTCATCTCCTTCCAAAGTAGCTATGTATTGACCTCTGGCCTCATTTATGGGTATCGCCATAATATTTTTCTTTTGTGAGTATTGATTCTCTTTCTGTAAAATAGTCCGTATTATATGCGGGTATTTATCGGCATACTTTTTTATGATCTCTACCGTACCATCTGTTGACGCATCATCATGTATAATGATCTCAAATGGAAAATCTGTTTCCTGCTTTAACATACCGTCAATAGCCTGGGATATAAACTTTTCATGGTTGTACGTTATGAAGCAGCAACTCAATAACGGCTTTTGCCGAGATTTCCAGTTTTGCATGATCTTCTCTTCAGTTTTTTCAATCATTATATCTCCAAATATAGTTAAGTCCTAGTAAACTTTAGTGCGGATTTTCTTTAAGATTCTTCAAATAGTATAGCATAGATGTTATTATGCCTATACCCATTAAGAACCAAGCCGTCATATGCTTTCCATCCATCAGTATGAATGGTGCTACCTTCAGGTAACTTCCCTCTGATACGCTTGGCGCCAAAGTTAGGATTCGTCCAACTCAAGCTCACCCTCGCTTATTTCATTGATCCAGAATTTTATCTAATTTTGTTTCAAAAATAGATGAAAGCAGATATCGTCTTTCTTTCCTCTGTAGCAGATCACTTTTATGATTTGCTTAAGTTGATTTTACAGTGATTTTCAGTATTGGCAAAGTATAAATGGTATAAAGTTGAATTATATATATTAAAGAAAGTAGGCAAAAGTGATGAAAACCATTATTTTGACTGTGTTACTTATTTCAATATTATTAAGCTCCCCTGCAGTAAAAAGCGCACAGGCATTAAGTTATGACCAATATAACAATATTGTAACTGATGTGGGAATAGATACTTTGACACTCACTGTCACGGATAATGACGGTACGACAGATTCAAACAGTATGAAGGTGACGGTGACCGATATGATACTTGCAGGTTTTCCAGTGGGTAAGACTGGCCAGACCATCGTATATCGGGAGGGAGATGATGGTTATTATACCAATGGTCAAGACAGATATTATATCGATAATGTAAATGGAACGGCCACTGATACCATGCTCCATATGATCTGGCAAAATGATTATAGTGACAACAAAGGCTATGCAAGTAATGGTACTATCCCCGATCTCAATCAAACAAGAGCTGCAGCATACTGTAATAGTATTGATCTTGCCGGGTTTACAGACTGGAGACTGCCCACCAGACTTGAATTGATGAGCTTGGTAGATTACTCAAAATCACCTCCGAAACTAATGATCGATAATGTTTTCATCACTTCATGGAATAATTATGGCATATATTGGGCAGGAACCGATTATGCCTCCGACACCACTCAAGCGTGGTTTGTCAATTTTGGTTGGGGTGACAGTAATAGGATGTCAAAATCCAATACCTATAATGTACGATGCGTTCGAGGGGATATTTAATGAAAAAAATCTTTTTATTTTTAGTTGTTTGTTCTGTACTCCTTCAGGCGACTTATACAAAAATAGGTGGTATTATTACCGATAGTAAGACAGGTTTGATGTGGCAGGATGACTATACCGACAATGGTGGCAGTATCAAAATGTCCAATTGGAGTAGTGCTATAGCTTATTGTAATGATTTAAATGCATCAGGCTATGATGATTGGCGGTTGCCCAACGTAAATGAACTCGCCTCTATCACTGATGACCAGGATAGTACAGAACCAGCAATTGATATCGTTTTTGATCAAATTCAATTTAGTAATTTAGAAAATAACCCTTGGTTCTGGAGCTCAACAACTTTCGCGAGAAGCAGTATAAGTGCGTGGGGTGTCTGTTTTAAGGATGGCCATGTCACCGTGCACGATAAAATTGAAACACACCGATATGTGCGGTGTGTACGCAATGAAGGAAGAACACCTGGAAATACTCCGCCGGCAGCTGACGCGGGTCCGGATAGAAACGTAGAGGTCAACCGGACCATCACCGTCACAGATAATGATGGTGCGATAGATTCAAACAGTATAAAGGTAAATATGACCAATCCTTCGGTCCAGCCTCCTAGCGGAAGCTTCTCTAATAATTTTAAATAATACACTCTCTGACTATACGACGGGAGAAAACGGAAGCTTCAGGTATGACAGCATCTTGGCAGCAGGTCTCAAATCATGTAACAAGAATTTAACATTTTTTTCTGTAAACTCTTTGAAAGGGCATAGGTTACAATGAGTGTATTGCTCTTATAGCTGGTTATCAATATTGATTTTATATAGTCTACTTTCTCCTAACCACAAACCAAGGGTTCAATAGGTTTTCTTTATTATAAACAACAGGCTTGTCATTCTCA
>CBFCXZ010000035.1:0-3312 GCA_965602275.1 uncultured bacterium | reverse complement strand
CTCCTGAAGAGATAGTACTTATCTTGCCTGATGAGAGTTTTAAAGAACACTTTACCCTTTTTGATACACACAATAACCTAAACTTCGCAATGGGCTATGACTACAGTAAAGGACGTATCTATAAATCACTTGAAGCACTTTTCGGACATTGGCAAAATTTTGATGCTGATAGTAAGTACTTGTTAGAACGCTATGGTCTTAATCTTGAAGAGATAGAGAAAGTAACACCTACAAAACGATGCAGTATAGAAGTGTTTTTCTCTCTTATTGATGGATTGAAATTATTGGACACTCCTTTGGTCGATGGAGAGAAGAAAGAGAAATACAGTGAACGTGTGCAGGAGAAGTATTTGCACTTTTTGAAGATATTTAACACACAAGAACTAAGCCAAAAAGAGTGGCTCTTCTTATGGCTCAAAGCACTCTCTCAAATCACCATTGATGATGTAAGAGGTGGACTCATCACTGTGATGGGTGTGCTTGAAACAAGAGGTGTAAGTTTTGAAGGTGTGGTTATTGTAGATTTTAATGAAGGCATAGTCCCAGCTACTTCAAGTAAAGACCAGTTCCTTAACTCCGCTGTACGAGCCTTTGCAAACCTTCCTATAAAAAATGACAGAGAAGCCTTGCAGAAACAATACTATAAACGCTTACTAGAACAAGCAAAGCAAAGTGTCATACTCTATAGTACTAGTGATAACAAACTCCCATCTAAGTTTCTCTATGAACTAGGCTTAGACAAAGTAGCAGCCACCTCTGCACAAACAAACCTACTCTACAATCAACCTTCACAACTCGCAGAAGAAAAAGACCCTATGGTTGAACATTTTAATGCACATGACATCGTCTGGTCTGCATCACGGCTTAAAACGTACTTGGAGTGTAAACGTAAGTACTATTACCGTTATATACAAAAGATAAACGCAAAGAAAGAAGAAGAACTTAATGAGGGTGCATTTTTGCATTCTCTTTTAGACCATTTGCATAGAGAAAAAGAGAGTTATAACAGTAAAGAAGAGATGCAAAAAAGTATTGACATCCTTTTAGACAAATTGCTTCCTTTTGATGATGCTAAAATAGCCTACCAAAAACTACTCTGGAAAGAGAAACTAAAAGGCTTTGTTTTATCACAAATAGAACATTTCAAAGCTGACTGGAAAGTTGTAGAAAGAGAAAAAGAGTTTCAAGAGGACATAGGAGGTTTACGTTTTAAAGGACGTATAGACCGTATAGACCAAGATGCAACACAGACTTTGGTACTTGACTATAAAAGTGGACAAACCAAAGAAGCCAACAAAACGAAGAATTTAGAGAAGTTGACAGACTTTCAAATGAGTATTTATTACCAAATGTTACAAGCTAAATATCAAAATATCAACCTCGCTTTTTTAAAGATATTTGTAAATGGAGAAGTTGAAGAGATTACGGCATTGGAAGAAAAAAATCAATTGCTATTTGAATATATTATAGAAATCAAACAGACCAAAAGTTTCATAGCAAATAAATGTGAAGATTTACAAAAATGTAAATATTGTGAATTTACTTTGATGTGTGAGAGAGGGGAGTATTTATGAGTTTTAAACCATTTTTAGCTTACTCTGCCTCGGCAGGCAGTGGAAAAACTTTTGCACTTTCTGTACGGTATATCTCTTTACTCTTTATGGGGGAGTCTCCTAATTCTATTTTAGCGGCTACTTTTACCAACAAGGCAGCAGCTGAGATGCGTCAGAGGGTAGTAGATTCTTTGCGTGGGTTAATGAATGAGGATAATACAGCGTTTACAGATGCTATCTGTGTGCAGACTGGATTCTCTCGTGATGAACTTATGGCTAAGCAGCCTGAAGTTTTATCTAGGTTTTTGGCTAGTAGTTCTTACATTGTAACACTTGATAGCTTTTTCTCTTCCATCTTACGTTCTGCCTCTTTGGAGTTAGGGCTTGAGCCTGACTTTGTGACCAAAGAGCAGGGACATGAGAAGTTGGAGAAACATTTTCTTGAAGAAGTGCAGGCTGGGGGTTTACTCTCTTCTCTTGTGAATCTGGCAATGGATATAGAAGACAAACGATTTGGAAAGATCTTTGATCTGATGCAGAACTTTTACAAAGTAGATCCACTTTTACCACAACAGGAGGAACTGTCACTCTCTTTAGGAAAACAAGAAGAATCTTGTGAAGTATTACGACTAAAGATGATTAAAGCACTCAGTGATGAAGGAGCAGCCGTACGTTGCATGAAGCAGTTTGATACAAAGAATATAAAAGCATTATTTGCCAAAGCTCTTTTTGAAAAGGAGACATTAGGAGAACATGCTTGGTTTAAAAAGGTAGCCAATGATGAAATAGAAGGACTTTATGCCTTTCTTAAGAAGGAGTTGGCACTTTGGGCAAAAGCAAAAGAGTCTATTGTGTTGCATAATCTTTTCAATATCTATGACTATTACTCAAATGCAAATATTACCAATGCTAAAACCTCAGGTATACTTAGTTTTGATGATCTGACCTATTTTACTTATAGACTTTTACATGAGAGCATCTCTAAAGAATTCTTCTATTTTAAAATAGATGCTAAGTTCAAACATATACTGCTTGATGAGTTTCAAGATACCTCGACTTTACAGTTTTTGCTGCTCAAGCCACTTATAGATGAGATATACGCAGGACATGGACAGAGTGAGTTTAAGTCTTTCTTTTATGTAGGCGATACCAAGCAGTCACTCTACCGTTTCCGTGGTGGAGTAGAGGAGTTGTTCGATAAAGTGGCTGAACACTATGGGGTGAATATTGAAGAGATGGACACCAACTATAGAAGTTCTAAGAATGTAGTAGAACAAGTGAACCGTTGGTTTGAGCCTATTATGGAGGGCTATGCCCCTCAGAGGAGTAGAGAGGGAGCATCAGAGGGCTATGTAGAAGTACTGGAGTCTGAAGAGCTTATAGACGAAGCAGTGAAGCAAGCCAAAAGACTTTTGGATTTGGGTGTAGATGTGGATGACATTGCTTTTTTGGTCAGTACAAACAAAGATGGTCAAAGTCTACAGGAAGCGTGTCAACATGAGGGGATAGACACCCTCTTAAAAACCTCTAGCTCTTTAAAAAATATGCCAAAGATAGCAGCACTGGTAGCGATGGTCTCTTACCTCTTTTATGGTGAAAAGATAGATGCAGAGGCATTGCTTTTAAAAGTGGGTAGATCTTTGGATGAAGTAGATGTTTCATGGTTCTCTGCTTTTATGTCTCCCTTGCAAGTCGTAGATAGACTTGTACGTGAGTTTGGATATTTTGATGATGATCTGAACATCTTGAAACTGTTGGA
>CBFCXZ010000034.1:0-4959 GCA_965602275.1 uncultured bacterium | reverse complement strand
TGTCACTACAGATCAAAGATAAACCTATCTATGGTGTGCAGTTCCACCCTGAGTCCATCATGAGTGAGCATGGACATGAGATGTTAGATAACTTTCTAAAACTTTAGATTTTTAAGGCTTGGTAATGAAGAAACAGCACTTTCTTTTAGCACTTTTCTTTTATATTATAGCTGTTTTTTATCTAGCTGCTACAACTCCCATCAGTCCTCATGAGGCAAAGATATTCTACACTTCACAGGATGTTGTCGGAACATTAATGAGATGGGGAGAAAACTTAGTCCCCGGATTTATAGGATTAAGGGTTTTTTACCTCTTCTTTGGTTTTTTAACCGTTGGACTTTTTTATGAACTCAGTTGGCGTTATTTTTCCAAACGTGAAGATGCCTACCTCTCTACATTTATTTTTATGTTTCTGCCTGGTATTCTTACTGCCACAACGTTGGTCAATGTAGCTATTATTGTATTGCCTCTTGTGTTACTTTTTGTGTTACTCTATGAAAAAGGTCACTTCTTTGTGCTGCCTTTTATCATGCTTGCACTCTTTTTCATCCATGAGGCTTCTATCATCTTTTTTGTCGCAGTATTGCTTTATGCTGTGATCCATAAAGATAAAAAATTCATTATTATCTCTTCTGCATTTCTTCTTGTTTTTATCTATTTGGCAAAAGGCATTGAGATGGGAGGGAGACCCTCAGGACATTTTGCAGAGATATTCGGACTTTATGCAACCGTTTTTTCTCCATTGATATTCCTCTATTTCTTTTATGCAATGTATCGTATTTTACTTAGAGAGAAAAAAACACTTTTGTGGTACATCTCCTTTACAGCATTTGCTTTCTCTTTACTCCTCTCTATTCGTCAGCGTGTCTATATTACGGATTTTGCTCCCTATGTGATGATCGCTATTGTTTTGATGCTGGATGTATTTAACCATAGTGTACGTGTCCGCTTGCCTGAGTTCCAAAAGTGGTATAAATGGGGTTTTTATACAGTGATGGCATTTTTAGCTTTGAGTGTATTTGTCATTGTTTTTCATAAAATGTTATTTTATGTTGTATCTGACCCAAGCAGACATTTTGCAAATCGTATTTATAAACCATACCTTTTGTCTCAACAATTAAAAGCAGAGGGCGTAACTTGTAATGATAGTATAAAAGGACGAGAAAGTTATCAGCTAAGATATTATGGCATTCCTCCCTGCAGAGACAAAAAATAAAACGCCTCTAACTTGTTTCTAAAATACACAATCTCTACTTTCTACTTATACTTTAGATTACCTATACAAAAGATAAATCAATCTAGTGCTAGAATTATAAGAACTTAATAAAAGGAGAACTCGATGGCTCAAAAAGCGATTAGAGAATACGACGCAAAGTCAATCTTAGCAAGACATTGGGATAAGTATTTCCCAGACTTTACTTATGCCTATGAAACAGTAATGGTTCAAAACGGATCAGAACTTACAGAAGCTGCAAAAACAAACAGTTGGTTAAATGAAAAGACACTGGTTGCAAAACCAGATATGCTTTTTGGTAAAAGAGGTAAAAATGATTTGGTACTCTTTAGAGATGCTAAACCAGGTGATGTATCATTAGCGAAAGCAACTAGCTGGATCGATGAAAAATCAAGCTCTGAGCAATCAGTTTACTTTTCATTTGATGGTGACACACCAACAGGTGAACCATCAGTAGATATGTTGACTCACTTTTTAGTTGAACCATTTATGCCTCATACACAAGAAGAAGAATATTATATCTCTGCTACATGTGTTGGTGATGATGATATGCTTTACATGTCTGCTGAAGGTGGAATGGAAGTTGAAGAGGGTTGGGAAGAAAAAGTAACTGAAGTTGCTTTCAAAATTACTGACACTGAAGAGCAAATTGCTAATAAAATTAGAGCCAATGTTCCTGCAGATGTTGCAGAAAAAGATAAAGCTCAATTTGCTGAATTTGCAATTGGTTTCTTTAAAGCATACAGAGAGTTAAACTTCGCATACCTTGAAATCAACCCGTTTGTAATGCAAGGTAACACGATCGAGCTTCTTGATATGGTTGCAAAACTAGATGATACTGCCGGGTTTATGATGGTAGAGCAATGGGGTGATGTTGAGTACCCAACTGCATTTGGTATGGAAGCTAAGTCACCAGAAGTTGAAGCGATTGAAGAAGCGGATGCTAAAACAGGTGCTTCACTTAAACTTACACTATTAAAACCAGAAGCTAGAATCTGGACAATGGTTGCCGGTGGTGGTGCTTCAGTTGTTTACGCTGATACTATTGCTGACATGGCAGGTATCGAAGACCTTGCTAACTACGGAGAGTACTCTGGGGGACCAACAACCGGTGAGACTAAATTCTATGCAGAGACTCTCTTTGATCTTATGACCAGAGAAAAAGATGCTCAAGGTAGAGGTAAAGTCCTTATCATTGGTGGAGCAATCGCTAACTTTACAGATGTTGCTAAGACATTTACAGGGATTATTCAAGCGTTTGAAAATTATCAGGATAAACTTAAAGAAGTCGGTGTCAAAATTTATGTTCGTCGTGGTGGACCAAACTACGAAAAAGGTCTCAAAGATATTAAAGAGGCAGCTGATAGAATGGGTCTTTATATTGAAGTATACGGACCAGAAACTCATGTTACAGACATCGTAAGAATGGCACTAGAGGGAGATAAATAGATGAACCAATTATATACAAAAAGCACACAAGCTATTTTTTGGAATAACAATAAAACAGCAATCCAAAGAATGCTAGATTATGACTATACGATCAAGAGAGAAACTCCATCAGTGGCAGCTATCGTAGCTCCTACAAGCGGTAACAAATTTGATAAATTCTTCTTTGGACCTGATGAAGTGATGATCCCACTTTACAAAACGACTGCAGAAGCAAAAGCAGCACAGCCACAAGCTGATGTTCTTTTAAACTTTGCATCGTTTAGAACAGCGTACGATGTCACAATGGAAGCGCTTAATATAGGTGGCTTCTCATCTATGATGATCACTGCTGAAGGTATCCCTGAGAGACTTGCTCGTGGTATGAACGAATTTGCTAGAGAAAAAGGTGTGACTATCATTGGACCTGCAACTGTTGGTGCTATCACTCCAGGTGCCTTCAAAGTAGCAAACATCGGTGGTACTATTGACAATATCATCAACTCTAAACTCCATAGAGCTGGTTCTTGTGGTCTTGTTACTCGTTCTGGTGGACTATTTAATGAACTTTCTAACATTATTTCTATTAATGCTGACGGTATTGCAGAGGGTGTAGCGATCGGTGGAGACAGATTCGTTGGTTCTGTATTTATCGACAATCTTCTTAGAATGGAAGCAAACCCAGAAGTGAAGTATATGATCCTTCTTGGTGAAGTGGGTGGTACTGAAGAGTACAAAGTGATCGAAGCTGTAAAATCAGGCAAGATCAAAAAACCGATCATCGCATGGTGTATTGGTACAATTGCTAAGTATTATGATTCAGGTGTTCAATTCGGTCACGCAGGAGCTTCTGCGAACGCTGATTCTGAAACAGCTGAATATAAAAACAATGCAATGGCTGAAGCAGGTATTCATGTACCAGCAACATTCAATGATCTTCCGGCAAAAATTAAAGAGGTATTTGAATCTTTAAATATCCCTGCGATTCCAGAACCAGAGATGAATACAGTTCCTAAAGTAAGAAGATCTAAAGAGTTTATCTGTACGATCTCTGATGATAGAGGAGAAGAGTGTACATACGCTGGGTTCCCTATCTCTTCAGTAGCAACACCAGATACAGGTAAAGGTATCGGTGATGTTATTTCACTTCTATGGTTCAAAAAACAGTATCCAACATGGGCTACAGAGTTCATTGAAACAGTAATTAAAACTGTTGCTGACCATGGTCCTGCCGTTTCAGGTGCACACAATGCAAAAGTAACAGCAAGAGCTGGTAAATCAGTAGTTGAATCACTTGTGACCGGTCTTCTTACTATTGGACCAAGATTTGGTGGAGCAATTGATGGTGCTGCAGAGCATTTCAAATATGCAGATGATAATAACCTTTCACCAAAAGAGTTCTTAGGTCACATGAAGAAGCAAGGTATACCAATTCCAGGTATCGGGCACAGAATTAAATCATTAAAGAATCCAGATCTTAGAGTTACTGGTCTTATGAATTATGCAGCAGATAACTTCCCTGCAACACCGCTTCTTGATTATGCAAGAACAGTTGAAGCATTGACTACTTCTAAGAAAGAGAACCTCATTCTTAACGTTGATGGTACTATCGGTATTCTTATGGTTGATATGTGGAGAGCATTAGGTTACTCTGAAGATGAGATCAATGAATTTATCGAATCTGGTACACTGAATGCATTCTTCATCGTAGGTAGATCTATTGGATTCATCGGTCATGTACTTGATGAAAAAAGATTGGCTATGCCTATGTATCGTCACCCTATGGATGATGTTCTATACGACGTCCAAGTAGCAGAAAAAATATAATTCTTTCTGCTTTATAGCATCTTTGACCGAACAAGTATTGCTTTGTTCGGTCACTTACTCTTAAGTAAGCTCTCTCACTACACAAAACTTGTTCAGCCAAATCTGCTATAAATCAAAAAAAACTTTAATATAGTAATTTTAACTAGATATACTTTTACCATTTAGTCAGGTATTTTTTGTACGCTCCCTCTCTACGCAAAACCCATGTAGCCAAATCTACTATAAATCAAAAAGAATTTTTCTATTTTATGTCTAAAAACTTTTATTAACTTTCTATTTAACATTCAATGCCGGCTTATATTCACACTCCATATAAGTACAACAATACTAATTAAATAATAATGATGCAAGTCAATATTTTTTAAAGAAAATACAACAAATTTTAAGCAACTTTTACCTATATTAATGTAAGTAAATAATTTTTTTCAAAGAATTTGCAATATTTCCCAAAAAACCCTTGACAAGTAAGTTGT
>CBFCXZ010000033.1:0-9732 GCA_965602275.1 uncultured bacterium | reverse complement strand
GCTAATAGAGTGGCTATAGGAAAACCGAAGCCGCTTAAGACCAATATTTTAAAGTACTCGACAGATGGAAGCCATTTTTCTGAAAAGAGAAGCACAATCAACTCTTCAGAGATCAGATACAGCCCGCCAAAAAGTAAAAATGTAATAAAATTAATGCTGTCTGAAAGTTTTATAACAATATTTTGAAATCTTGGCAGATCATTTTGAACTTTGCTTAACACAGGGAACATGACCGTCATCAGGCTGCCTGAGGAGTATTGTACCAACATGGCGTTTAAGGATTTTGCACGCTGATAAAAGCCCAGCGCTGTCGGTGTGAACAACTTACCGATCACTATATAGTCGAGTCTAGAAAATACGGCATCCAGAACACCTACCAAAAACATACGAAAACCAAAACCCCACAACTGCATCAATGCCTTGAATGAAAACAGAAAGGATGGCTTCCAGTCACTTGCATACCAGATAAATATATTGAACATAAGCCCGGCAGATAACGACTGGGCAACCAGACTCCAGACCCCTGCCCCATAAAAAGCCAAAGAGACACCGATTATCCCGCTGATTAAAGACGCAAGGAAACTGACTTTTGTTATCACTGCAAAATTCAGCTCTTTACGCAATTTGGTCACCTGAACACTGCTGAAAGCATTTAAAATAAAAGTAAGCGAGATAACTTTGGCAAGCGGTACCAGCTTTTCGTTTTCATAAAAAGCACCTACCCACTCGGCAGAGAAAAAAAGTATCAGTGCCAACAGAACACCTACTGCAACATTCAAATAAAATACGGATGAATAGTGTACAGGAAGCACTCTTTTTCGCTGGACCAGGGCGCCACCGAGACCTATATCGGAAAAAACTTCAGCGATACCGACAATCACCATCACCATCGCAATCAGACCAAAATCAGACGGCTCCAACAACCTTGCCAAAAAAATAGTAACGACAAAACCCATACCCTGCCTGGCCATTTTTCCAAAAAAGTCCCAGACAAACGCCTTGGTACCTTTTGACTTCAGATCATCCATATCGCACTTATTTCGATTGATTTAAATGTGGCATGGCAAAACCATCATACTTGAAGCCCAAAAATTCATATAAACTCTTTATAGCATCATCATCTGACAGATTTAATACCAGCAAATCATCCGGACGATATTTGAAATACTCTATCACTCTTTGATTATGTCTTTCATACTGATCAGTATAGATATTATAGTCATATAGTGATGTCTCATCAATGCCATATTTCAACTGCATGTTTTCCCACATCCAGCCTTTATAGCGATAAGAGTATGCTTTAAGGTCGTCAGCTGTAGGCAATCTCTCTTTGCCTATAAGTTTGGTATGGAATCTTTTTATTGACTCGAACCATTCATCTTTACTGTTTCTTACCGTCAGAATAAATTTTGAGCCGGAAAAAGCATAATCAAGTATTTCATACGTAAAATCATTACTGAAAGGAATATCCTGAAAGGCATCCGCACTACGACAAAATTTTACAATTTTTTTAAAGTCTCGCTTTGCCCAATCATGGATCAAAAGTTCAGCCTTAGCCTGCTTGCCCATTTTGTATCCAAGCTGCTTCAAAACATATTCAACTGAAGTGGTACCGGTTTTATTCTGCCCTATGCAAAATACTTTTGTTCTCTTTTTAAAAAAACTCATGCACAATTCCTTACTTTGCTGTAATCTTCAAAAATGCTATCTTCAGCCATTTAAAATAATATCCACAATTTTACTTTGTGCTTCCCGTTCAAGTCCCGGATACAGGGGCAGACACAAAATCCGCCTGGAAATATCCTCTGAGACAGGCTGCATTAGTGACCGCTTAAGATAAGGCAGTGTATCCAAGGATGGGTAAAAGTATCGCCTTGGGAAAATCTCTTTGGCGTTAAGTTGATCAACAACTCGCAACAATACCTCTTCCGAATCAAAAAGCACAGGAAAATAGCTGTAGTTCATGGTAGCATCCGGATTGATCTTTTGTACCTGCAATATATGTTGGAGATTCTCTTTATAGTATTCATAGACTTTTTTTCGTTTATCTATAATCATATCTATATCATCAAGCAAACATAATCCCATTGCTGCTTCAAACTCATTCATCTTGGCATTAATCCCAAGCATATCTATAGTTCCCGTATCTGATTGCACATCGATACCGAAATTAATCATCGCCTTCGCCCGCCTATACAATTCATCATCATTGATGATCAACGCACCACCCTCGATGGTATGAAACAGTTTGGTCGCATGAAAACTCAAGATAGAGATATCCCCATGGTTTAGTACACTTTTATCCTTATAGTTGACATTAAATGCATGTGCCGCATCATAGATCACTTTAAGCTGATGTCTATTGGCTATCTCTTCAATCGCTGCAACATCACAGGCATTTCCAAATACATGTACAGGCACAATAGCCGATGTATTTTCAGTAATGAGCTTTTCAATATTGTTGATATCCATATTGAAACTCAAAGGATCTATATCTGTAAAAACCGGCTTGAGACCTTCCCATACTATGGAGCTTGTTGTAGCTACGAAACTAAATGGTGTTGTAATAACTTCACCTTGCAATTCAAGTAATTTGTAGGAAATCTGCAAAGCTGCCGTACCATTGGAAACCAGCAGCACATGTTTAACACCAAGATACTCTTCAAGTCTCTCCTGAAGTTCACGCACCAGCGCACCATTATTGCTAATCCGCTTACTTTCAAATATTTTCTCTACATACTGCTGATATCTTTTCAGATTCGGTAGATATGTCTCGGTTACATGTATAGCTTTCAATATCATCCCAACTTTCTATTGTCTTTTATTCATCAAGTAAACCGGTACTGAAATAACGTTCAGCCCTATCCGGCAATACCGTTGCGATTATCCATTCAGGATGCTCTTTGGCTATTTGTTTTGCAGCCCAGATATTTGCTCCAGATGAAATGCCGCACAACAGGGAATCGCTTGCCGCGAGCCCTCGCGTTGTCTCTATAGCATCATCATCAGTCACTTCAATAACCCTGTCTATCAATGATACATCAAGAATTTCAGGGATAAACCCGTCACCAATCCCCTGGATCTTGTGCAACCCAGGCTCGTGGCCGAGTAGCGCAGAGACATTGCGCGGCTCTACAGCTATAATCATGATATCAGGATTTTGTTCCTTTAAAAAGGAGCCGACTCCCTGAATGGTTCCACCGCTTCCTATCCCGGAAACAAAGGCATCTATCTTTTTGCCCGACTGTTCCCACAGCTCCGGTCCGGTATGCTCATAGTGTGCCAGTGCATTATTGAGGTTTTTAAATTGCTGTGGCATATAAGCATTGAGTTCGTCAGTCAATTCTTTGGCTTTGCAGACGGCACCGGCAACATTTTCACTATCCGGCGTTGAGATCAGGTTTCCACCAAGAATTCGAATGATTTTTTTGCGTTCTTCACTCATCCCCTCAGGCATGACGATATTAACCTTATAGCCTTTTGCAACCCCTATCAGCGTAATTCCTATTCCAGTATTTCCGCTGGTAGGCTCAACAATCGTCATGCCGGGCTTTAATGTTCCGTCACGTTCAGCACCTTCTATCATAGCTAGTGCAACCCGATCCTTGATACTGCCACCGGGATTTAAAAATTCAGCCTTGGCAATTATATTTTTATTTCTAATGGAAATCAATGGTGTATTGCCTATAAGATCCAGGACATCATTGGACTTTTTCATGACGCAAACCGTTTATTGGCATTGATGATTTTATCATCCGTAATCTCTTTTCGGGTTAATGAAAAAGATTTTTCACCGCTATAGGGCTGCTCAGTCGTATATCCCTGAGCAGCTAATTTTTCTAGCAGTTCATTATAAAAATGTTCCGGGTCATGACAGAAATCTTCATAATTGATCGTCATCTTCTTATGTTCAGGAACTTCTTTCAGTCCCTCTTCAACAGCATGATTGATAAAGTGCACCTGACCGGCCGCCTGTTCATAAGGGTTGAGTTTGATCAGATCAGTATATTCAGGCATTTTAAAAGAGTACCATTTATCAATGCTGCCAAGCTGTCTTTCTCGGGCTTTTAGCACCGATGCTATATTGGTAAGCGGGTCACGTTTCGAGTGAATAAATATCGCTTTGTCAAAAACCTTGTTTAAAAAAGCGATGTTATAGTTCAAGTTCATCCCTTTAAGCGCAAACGGTTTCTGAAAGACATCGGTGATTCCTGCAAATTCGCTTAACATGGTTTTGATATCTGATTTGCCAAACAGCTCTTCATTGCTCCAGTAGTCCATTTCGGTATCGGGCAGAAACTTCTTCCAGAAATACCAAAATTCATTGGGAGCCAAAGCCCCTTTTGTCTTTCCATTTTCCGAAGAGAAGTCGACGCTGGAAGTAAAGTCTTTTATTTCATTGCGAAAATTATACCGTTCATCGGTTAATAGCATTTGGATCTTGGCTCCCATGATCGGAGCTTTATAGAAACGTGACATTAAATTTGTAGGATAAGCAACAACACCGCTGTTAGCCATCCACTGTGAAATCAATGTAGACCCGGATCTTAGTGGACCCATAATAAATATAATGGGAAATTCCGGTTCTTTATTTTCAAGGAGTTTTTTTTCTGCTTCGTACATATTATCATTTATTTCAGTGAGAAACTCTTCAAGAGTGGGATTTCTCCTAAATGTTTTTGTTCTATTATCTTCCACGTTCACCATCCCCTCATCAAATTTTTCTTATACCAGTTTATACGCATCCAACATCGTTTTTATTTCGTCTTTAGAATTGAACATCAAAACGTCAATAATAGAAAGATTCGAGACGAATGCTTTACCAAACTGTTCGTATACTATATCATTGGTATCAATAAAGTTCAGTTTAATACCTTCTTCGGCAAACTCTTCTTTGTCATACAGTGCTTGGCCGCCTATCGCATTAATATAGTGGTCCGCACCTACTCTTTTACAAATATCGATAATTCGTGCATCAAATTTCAGATCATTGTTTTTTTCAATCTCACTGGAATATAAAATTTTTGTCTGCATACCAAGATAGCTGGATATCTTCATTAAAGAGTATCCTAGAAATCTGGCAAGGTTTTTTTCCTTACTTGATAAAATAGTTTGCAGTAGTGGAAAAACATCTTTGAAGTATGGTGCTTTGGTATATCTTCTCTGTATAGCTGTCAAAAGCTTATCCGTATTATTCCCGACCTCTATCTCATTGATCAGTTTGTTTTGACTGGCACCGATAAGCTCCAGTGAGATCAAAGCTGGAGCACCATTATCTAAGATACTGTTTTTCTTAATATAGCTATTCTTAATAAAATTCAAATCATCCGCAATAACATAAATATCTACCAATTGAATTAACTGAAAGTACCCGATATAGGGTAAAAAATATGGCTGCATGATTCCTAGTTTCATATACTGTCCTTCAAACCTTTTTTGAAAAAAATATATGTAATACTATCCAATAATCAATTAAGTATGTATTATATAAAAAGCGTATATTAAATAGTGGTTTTATTTTTGGAAAAATTAACTATAATGTCAGCTATTATATTAACTGAATTAAATTAGAAGGCCATAAAACATTGCTGTTCAATTCATACGAGTTCATCTTTCTCTTTTTACCAATCACCTTCTTCATCTATTTCTATCTCAATCAAAAACGACTGACAGAAGCAAGTAAAGGTTTTCTGGCCTTTGCCTCTCTCTTTTTCTACAGTTGGTGGAACATAGCCTATCTTCCGCTGATACTCATTTCAATGCTTTTTAACTATGTAGTCGGCAAACAGCTCTCCGGGTATGAACAGAGAAAAAAATGCTGTTCCAAAAAAGCACTTTTGGGTATAGGTATCGTCTTTAACCTAGGTATGCTGGGGTATTTCAAATACTCAGACTTTTTTATCGTCAATTTCAATACAATTTTTAGTGCAGATATCTCTCTTTTACATCTTGCCCTGCCGCTGGCCATCAGCTTCTATACCTTTCAGCAGATCGCCTACCTGGTCGACAGCTATCGAAGCGAGACAAAAGAGTATGACTTTTTAAACTATGCCGTATTTGTTACCTTCTTCCCCCAGCTCATAGCCGGTCCTATCGTGCATCATGCCGAGATGATGCCACAGTTTGCCAGAGTACGCAACAAGGTTAAAGACTATCACAATATCGCACTTGGTCTATTTATCTTCTCTATCGGGTTGTTTAAAAAAGTGGTCATTGCAGATACCTTTGCCGTATGGGCGACCAATGGGTTTGATGTAGCAGAAAAACTCAATATGCTTGAGGCCTGGGTAACATCACTGAGCTATACCTTTCAGCTCTACTTTGATTTCAGCGGCTATACCGATATGGCCATCGGTATAGCCCTGCTTTTTAATATCAGACTGCCGATCAACTTCAATTCACCCTATAAAGCCACATCAGTTCAGGACTTCTGGCGAAGATGGCATATGACACTCTCACGGTTTTTGAAAGACTATGTCTATATTCCGCTTGGCGGCAACCGTAAAGGTGAGACAAGGACCTATATTAATCTCTTTGCCACCTTTTTACTGGGAGGGATCTGGCACGGTGCAGGATGGACCTTTGTCTTTTGGGGAGCTTTGCATGGAGTGGCACTGATGATGCACAGAGCCTGGCAGAAACTTGGGCTTAAGATGCCTGTGCTTCTGTCCTGGTTTATCACTTTTAACTTTATCAATATGACCTGGGTATTTTTTCGGGCCAAAGAGTGGAGTGATGCTTTGAAAGTGCTTGATGGGATGTTCTTTGGGGCGATCATATTTCCTGCTGCTTTAGCTGATAAACTGGCTTTTCTTAAGCAGTATGGGGTGGAGTTTGGGGGATTCCTGAATGCTGTTCAGGCAACACCCTACACTCTTGTCTGGCTTGTATTCGGATTTATACTGACACTGTTATTTAGAAACTCTGTACAGCAAATAGGCAGTCTCAGGATTTCTACCGCCACCGTCTGCTTCTCGGCTCTATTGTTTGTAACTGCTGTTTTGTCGATGAACAAAGTTTCCGAATTTTTGTATTTTAATTTTTAAAAGGAGTTATAATGAGCGTTGTAAAATGGATCAAAATATGGTTTACACTTGTTCTTGTCATTCCTTTGGTCGGTCTCTTTAATTATATAGTTGATCCGTATGGTTTCAACCAATTAGTCATAATTAATAAGTTTAACAGTATTAAAGAGAGCAATGCCGGTTTTACTATTAAATACAAAATGCCTCAGCTCGTTAAATATGAATGGACCAATCTATTGCTCGGCTCTTCAAAGATAGGTGTAATGGACAATCATGTAGTTGAGCGCTATCTCGGGGGCAAAACTTTCAATATGGATCAGCCCACCCCGGTCATGCCGATCCAGTTTGATGCCTTTATGTATACAGTTAACTACAATGATATAAAAAATCTGATTTTTGCAGTAGACTTTTTATCATTCAACAAAAACCTGAAACTTAACCGGGATTATGTCGAATTAAAAACCAAAGTACAGTCATATGAGCGCTTTAATAATATTGACCTCTACCTCAATACAGATACTTTAAAAAAATCCATAGAAGTCATTAAGAAAAATCTTTCCGGCACTGCCCAAAAGAAACTCCACTTTTATCCAAATGGTATGCGTGAGTATGCCAATTATATAGAAGCATATGAAAAGGGAACATTTGACTTGCAAAAAAACATCGATAAACATCTAAAACTTTATTTCGATCCCCAAAAGGGCATCTACTCAAATTATGAATATTCAGATGATTTTATGGAATTGGTTAAAAAAATTATAGAGTATTGCAAAATAAATGATATTAATCTGTATGTCTATATTTCTCCACTCTACGTTGAGCATTTCCATGCTATTAAAGAGTCCGGATTGCTTGATGAGTTTGAGCGATTTAAAAGAGATCTCGTAAAAATTACCAATTATCTGGATTTTACCGGCGCCAACTCAATCACAAGCAATAAAAACAACTACTGGGACTCATCTCATCTCAGGATAGAGCAGACTGAAGCCGTAATGGGAAAACTCTTTAGAGACCCTGCCTTCAAAGGTTATGAAGATTTTGGAGTATTCGTGACCCCAGACAACATTGAACTGCACTTAAAAGAGCAGCGAAATCAATATAAGAAAATCAATCTAGACAAGATTTTAAATTAAGGTCTAATTGCTATCATTGACTTCAACATTTTTAATGAATTTGGCAGGAACACCCCCGACAATCGTATTGGCCTCAACATCTTTTGTTACCACTGAACCTGCCGCAATGATCGCACCATGATGGACTGTGACTCCCTGAACGATAATTGCCCCGGCACCGATCCATACATCATCTTCAACCACTATTGAGCCCGTGGTTCTCTTTCTCATTTTTCCTGGAGTATAGCTCGTAGAATGGCCTACGGTCTCAAAAGACACACGTGCACCTATAAGAGCATTCTTACCAATAACAACTTTGCCATTTGGTACTCCAAAGCGGACATCCGTATTTATGAACGATCCTCTTCCTATCTCAATATTTCTAGCTCCTCCGATTGGACGAATTCTAAGCGGAGACAGTATCATGCACCTTCCGTTTATCTTCATACCTGCCAGACGCAATAGCTTAAATCTTATTATGTCCGAAATCTTTAGTCGGGGCAGATTGTTAGCCAAAGTCAGAAATATCAACTCTCTCATTCAGAGCTGCCTTTGTATTTCTGCAAATACCATTGAATGGTTTTCACAATCCCCATTTCAAAGTTCTCATCTGCTTCAATTACTTCAGAAGGAGCTATCGGGTAAATTAGTCTGCCATCGCGAACAATTTCTGCAAGAAAAAGTTCACGCATATTTCTAAACCCAATACTGCACGATTTTACCATCCTTCTTCCCTTCCTCATAATATACATTTTTTTAACTATATCGAAAAACAACATAAAACTTACTATCAAAACTTTAATATAAATTATATCATCTTGTTCACATGTATTCACTAACTTTTATATTATTTTCAGGAAAACTATGTCAAACTACTTACAGCTATGATTTAAAATATATTTTAGTCATAATTCTGAGCAGTTAAGAATATTAGGCCAAACCTGTTGTGAAGCAGGGACGGAAAGCTTCAGGTCTTTGAAAAAAAGATAGCTGGGTTGCATTTATTTATCATCAATCTATCTTTACAGATGTGATGTATAGATAAATTACAATTTTTATAAGCTATCCTCCTCCCCTAACTATCTTATCTGTTTTTTATTATTAAAATTATTTAGATTATTTAACCAAAAGCCTATCCAGGTAATACAAAGGTAATAGAGTTTAATTATAATTCTATTACACAAATTATATTTGTAACGACAAGTATAATTTAAAATAATTTAAGCAGTAAAAATATTAGGCCAAACCTGTTGTGAAACAGGGACGGAAAGCTTCAGGTCTTTTGAAAAAAAGATAGCTGGGTTGCATTTATTTACCATCAATGTATCTTTTACAAATATGATGTATAAATAAATTACAATTTTTATAAGCAATTTTCCTCCTATGTATCTTTATTACATAACTTAATTATAGATCATTTAAACAAAAAACCTATCTAGGTAATATTGAGGTAATGGTAATTAAATACTATTACATCAAATAAATATTACCTATAAAAATCAAGGATAACAATGCATATAAAACAAAGTATACTGATACTCTCTTTAGCAACATTACTTGCAGGCTGTGGTGGAGGTTCTTCAACTTCTACAGGA
>CBFCXZ010000032.1:0-14784 GCA_965602275.1 uncultured bacterium | reverse complement strand
CCACTTTTTTTCATATATCGGAACATATCACGTACAGAGGCAAATTCTAAAGTGTATTTTAGGACTTTATACTCTGCATTAAAATATTTTTCTGAGAGTGCCATTACTTCCTCTGTTGAACGCAGTAATGGAGGAATGGATGCTGTTTCATGCAGAGTCTTGAAGGTGCCGGATGTAAAAATAGCAAATGTAACGGGGGTATTTAACGTTGCTATATGCTGAAATGTTTTATCAAGATCATCCGCCCATTGTAAAGCCGAAGCCGATACTATTCTATCGAACGCATAGGTCTCCAAGTTTTGAAAACATGCTGGATGATTAAAATCTTTAACATATAATTCAACATTTTTATTTTTAGGATGCAGCTCGATCATCCCCTCTGCAAAATCGATACCAACAAATTTCTTTAATGGCCAAGAGATGGATCTGTACATTCCCCCTCTTCCGCAACCAATGTCCAAAATAGATGCAGGTTTATCAGTGATGGTACAAATAAGTTCTTCTGCTACTTTTGTCTGGATAACATTGAAGTTGTTATATGCCTTGGCATTCTGGGAAAATTCGTTTTGTATTTTCATCTTAAGGATGGACCTCTTTATACTATATAGAATAAGTTCCGTATTATATGACTATTCTTGTTAAGGACGTATTGTATTGATATGATAGTAGTCTATTTTGAGATTGTTATAGTCCTTCCTAATGTTAAAAGGGAGATGAGAATGTTTATAGTTTCGGGAAATAAACACATTTATCAGGAAGGATTATCAGTATTATAACGACTCAATATGAACTCAATGTAAACTATTTAACTTTTCGATATGATTTCATTAAAAGATTTATAAAGGAATTCTATAGTGTCAAGTTATGATCTCATCGTAGTAGGTTCGGGTGCCGCAGGTATGATGGCTGCCATTACTGCTGCACGTAAAGGTAAGTCTGTACTGTTGCTCGAAAAACTCTCGAAGATAGGTGCAAAGCTCAAAGCTACAGGTGGTGGACGATGTAACTTGACAAACACACTCTCAAATGAAGACTTCATGGCACATTTTGGTCGAGAGGGGCGCTTTATGACCTCTGCTTTGGAAGCATTTGACTATAAAGATCTGATGACATTTTTTAAAGAGATAGGTGTAGAGAGTCATGCACCTGATGGTTTTAGGGTATTTCCTATCACACATAGTTCTTCGACTATCATTAATGCTTTGCAACAAGAGATGCAAAATATAGGTGTAGAAGTGTTATGTTCCCAAAAGGTGGAAACCTTAGAGCATGATGGTGTGAAAGTGACAGGTGTGCAGACACAAACAGATACTTTTCAAGCAGACAATGTTGTTCTTGCTACAGGTGGTTTGGGCTATCCTCTGCTTGGTGCAGAGGGTGATGGCTACCCTATGGCAGAGTCTGTAGGACACAAAGTTACAGAGCTACATCCTGCTATGATGCCTTTGAAAACAAAAGAAAAATGGGTAGAAAATTGTAGGGCTGATACCATCGCAAAGGTTGAACTGCGCGTTGATATGAAAAAATATAAAAAACTTTATGCCATTGGAGATCTCATCTTTACCAAAGAGGGGATACGTGGTCCGGTTGTTCTGGATTTTTCTCGTGAGATCACCCCACTTTTGAGTAAGTTTGAAGAAGTTCCCCTACTCATGAACCTTACCAAAGGTATGAACGAAGAGCAGATACGCGCACACTTCAAAAAAGAGATAGCTAAAAATCCACACCGCACAACACTACAACTCATACAAACACTTCTACCTGAGTCTGTCTCTCTTGAACTCTGCAAAATGGCAGAGGCAGACCCTACTCTAGGGTTCAATAAGCTTTCGGGACAATCAAGAGACAGACTCATAAAACTTCTGGTATGGACTCCCATCACCATCAACGGACACGACGGCTTCAAAATGGCGATGATCACAAGAGGAGGCATAAGTCTCAAAGAGATAGACCCAAATACTATGCAGAGCAAAAAGATAAATGGACTTTACTTCTGTGGTGAAGTGATGAACCTCGATGGTCCTTGTGGCGGGTATAATCTTCAATGGTCGTTTGCCAGTGGGTATTTGGCGGGGAAATTACATTAAGCAGTAAGTCTAACGGACTCACTATAATAAATTAAGATACTTATAAATAGGAGTGTTTATGTTTAAAATAATACAAAGCGGCATCAATCGTTTAGATATTGAGATGAGTGGAAAGTTAGACGCGGAAGAAATGACAATTGCGTTAGATGAACTTGTAAGCAAGTCTACGAATATTGAAAATGGAATAATGCTGTATGAAGTTATCGACTTTCATCTTCCGTCACTAGGTGCGATCGGAATTGAATTTTCACGTCTTCCTTCAATGTTTGGGCTTATGAAAAAATTCGACCGTGCAGCAGTATTGACTGATAAGATTTGGTTACAGAAAGTAAGTGATCTAGAGGGCGCTTTGTATCCAGGTTTAGAAATTAAGGCTTTTAATAGGGATCAAAAAGTAGAAGCAGAAGCTTGGTTGTCGAGTTAGAGTGAAAACATAGCTAACAAGTTATCCAATCAGAAGGCTAAAGCCACCGCTTGATTCCAAAGTTAGATTGATTTAATATACTTACTGCATCATCATATACACCCTCCATTAACCAATCTACATTAAAATAAAACAAAAAATAAAAGAACTTAATATGTATAAGAAAATAGCCCTAGCAACCCTCCTCTTCTTCTCTTTCTCCTCCATTCATGCAGACTATACACTCAAAGAGGGAAAACGTATCAAAAGTAAGATAGACCGTATGCCTAAAGGCAAGGTGGCAGATATGAAAAAGATCCCTCAAGACCCTGCTTTTTATGCAAAGCAGATCAAATCTTTTTCAAAATCAAAACAGAAAAAACTAGACAGTGACTTTAACAAAAAGTACTTCAAACCCTGGAGTTTAACAAAACTTGATATTCCTAAAAAAGATTTTGGCTGGGAAATTCGATTTGTAACAAAGAAGCCTATCTATAAGGCCAAAGGGAAAGTTATACCTTCTTATGTTTATAACAAATGGATAAGAAATGCACAGATGAACAAGGTTGATAGTAAAAAATATAAAGCTATCACTATCAGGCGTACCAATGTAAAGGCTCTCCCTACTTCTACCGCATTTTACAGGGATCCTAAACGTGTGGGTGAAGGCTTCCCTTTTGACTACAACCAAAACTCTGCCCTGCACATCAATGTACCACTGTACATCTCACATTTTTCTAAAGATAAAAGATGGGCATTTGTAAGGGCATCATACGCTTTTGGCTGGATCAAAATAACTGATCTGGCACTGGTAACCAATGACTTCATCAAAAAGTTTGAAAATGATAACTATGCAATGACCATTAAAGATAATCTAAGACTTTATAATGATAAAAACAAGCCAACTTCCATAGTCAAACTTGGGGCCTTGTTTCCCATAAGCAAAAATGGGCAGAGTTATTTGATGGCAAAACGTAACTTCAAAGGGCAAGCCCGTCTCCATAAAGTAAAAGTTGAAGGTCAAAATCTTATCGCTAAAAAACCTCTGCCTTTTACTCCTGAAAATGTAGCAATGCTGGCACGTGAGTTCTACGGAGAGCCGTATGGCTGGGGTGGTAGTTATGAGTGTCGTGACTGTTCTGCTACCACCAGAGACTTCTTGGGGGCATTTGGTATCTTTCTGCGTCGTAACTCCAGTAAACAGGCCAAAGATGGAAAAGCTACCTACATAAAAGGATTAAAAAAGAGAGCTAAAAAGAAGAAGATCATCAAAGATGCAGAACCATTTCGTTCGCTTCTTCATGTTCCCGGGCACATCGTACTCTATCTGGGTGAATACAAAGGAGAACCCGTCATCATGCATACCTACTGGGGTATCCGCAAAAATGATGGTACCAAGCTCATTACTGGGCGTACTATTATCACTACAACAGAACCGGGTAAAGAACGTAGGGATATACGAGAAGGAAGTAAACTCATCAACACGCTTAAAACGATTGTTAATTTTTAACTATTAGGATAAAATACAAGTATGAGAATAAAAGAAAAAATTAAAATATTTACAACGACTATCAGTGCAGGGAAATTTAAGGGTAAGACCATAGAGATACCTGCTATCAACACCACAAGAAGCTCTAAAGGCATCTTGAAAGAATCACTTTTCAATACGCTGCAGTTTGACATTATGGATAAAAACTTTGTTGAGGCATTTAGTGGAAGTGGGTCCATAGGGCTTGAAGCACTGAGCCGTGGTGCAGGAGAGTGCTACTTTATGGAGTACAACAAGACTGCCTTTCGTATATTGGAATCTAATGTCAGAAAACTTGACCCAAGTCACTGTCATCTTTTCCTGGGAGACAGCTTTGAGAAATTCGCATTAGTCTATGAAATGGTTAAGAGATCTTCTCAAAAGACATACTTCTACTTCGATCCACCCTTCTCTACCCGTGACGGCATGGATGAGATATATGACAAGACCATTGCACTTATAGAAACCATTGAGCCTGAAGTGTGTGAAATGGTCATCGTAGAACACATGACAAATCTTGACATGCCTGAAATTATCGGTGCATTGGAGTTCACTAAACGCAAAAAGTTTGGTCGCAGTACCATGACTTATTATAAACCAAAGACAAAGGAGTAACAGTAAAATGGCAAAAAAAGAAGATCACATTGCACTGTTTATCGACTGTGATAACATTTCGCATCGTTCTATAGAGGGCATTATCAACGAACTCAGCAAGTATGGTGTTGTAAACATACGCCAAGCTTATGGAAACTGGACAAAAGACAATCTTAAAAATTGGGAAGACAAACTTTTGGAGTTTGCCATCAAACCTATACAACAGTTTGATTACTCACGCAACAAAAATGCTACTGACATACTCATGACCATCGATGCCATCGACCTGCTTCATACTAAAGACATAGATGCTTTTGCTTTTGCAACCAGTGACAGTGACTTCACTCCTGTGGTAATGCGTGTGCAGGCAGAAGGTATCAAAGTTTATGGCTTTGGTGAAAAGAAAACCCCTAAACCATTTATGGCGGCATGTTCACAGTTTATCTTTACTGAGAAGCTTATGACAAATAGCATGGAGTCATCTGACAGTACTTACAATGATGTTTCACAAGCCCCAATACGAAAAAGTGGGAAAGAGTTGCGTGCAGACACATGGCTTGTAAACCTCCTGCGAACGGCTGTGGATCAAACGATGGATGAAGACGGCTGGGCAAACCTTGCAAGCATAGGACAATACATCAACAACAGCTCATCTTTTTCACCGATCAATTTCGGATATAAAAAACTCAGCAATCTCATAAATGAGATAGACCTTTTTGATATCTACTTAGATGAAGAGAGTAAGCAGATGAGTATAAGAGATAAGAGGTTAGGGAATTAATCTTCCTTTGCCTTCAAACGAGGAAAACTGTTTTAAGTGTATACTATGTTTAAGGTCATTTACAAAAATATGCTGATCTATTTTTACTTTTCTGGCAATAATGATAAAATAAGGGAAGTAGAGTGGTCATCTGTTTTGATAATACTTTTTGAACTTGATCACATAAAACAAAGGGGAATTATATGACAAACTTACATCAACTAGTTTATGCACTATCTGATGCCCTAGATCTTGTTGGTGTTGATGATGTCAATCATGGTAAGCGTGTAGCTTATATGGCTCTGAAATGTGCTAATGAACTCAATATGCATAAAAGTGACAAGCTTAAACTATTTCATGCAGCATTGTTGCACGATTGTGGTGTTTCATCCACTCGCATTCATGATAAACTTGTTTTTATGCTGGACTGGGAAGGTGCCAGAGACCACTGTATACGTGGCTATCAACTCTTAAACCTCTCTCCTGAACTTCGACATTTAAGCAATGTTGTCTTATATCACCATACGCACTACGAAATACTCCAGAAAATGAATGTAGATAGAGAAACAGCATTATTGACTAATCTAATTTTTATGGTAGATCGTGTAGATGCACTAACAGCACAACATCACGCTAAAGAAACTGATATCCCGTTACTCTCTCTTGCTAGCAAAATTCAGAAAGAGGTACAAAATCTCTCTGGCTCTTTCTTTGAACCTGAACTTGTAGAGGCATTTTTGAGAGCCTCTGAACGGGAAGTCTTTTGGTTTACGCTCGAACCAGATAACCTGCACCGCTACCTGAATCAATATATACTTTCGTTGGGGAGTGAAGATATTGATCTTATCTCACTGGGAAATATCTCAGAGTTATTCGCCCATATAGTTGATGCAAAAAGCCCTTACACCGCTGATCATTCTCTGGATGTGGCAAAGCTTTCACGCTTCGTCGCTACATGTATGGAGTTGGAGCCTGAGATATGTACTAAAATAGAAATAGCAGGACTATTGCATGATCTTGGAAAACTTCGTATACCTGATGAATTGTTGAATAAAAAGGGGGCTTTAACAGATAATGAGTTTGATATCGTCAAAATACATGCCTATTCCACCCATGAGATACTCTCCCAGGTGCAGGGTCTTGAAGATATAACCAAGTGGGCCTCACAACACCATGAGAAACTAAATGGTAAAGGTTACCCTTACCATAGTGAGGAGGAAAGTTTATCACTTCCTGCACGCATTATTGCCGTGGCAGACATTTTTCAGGCCTTGGCGCAAAAGCGTCCTTATCGTACCAATCTAAACCCTCTTGATATCCTCGAGATCATACAGGAAAAGGTTACTGCAGGAGAGCTTGATCCTGATGTTGTTGCTGTGATAGAAAAAAATCTACAAAAATGTTGGGAGATTTCTCTTGATCATTCCCAGAGGATGATGTTGGAAGATTGAAGCATAGATACAAATGAGGGAAGATAATGAAATTATTTCTTGCCTTTAGGCTCTGGCTCCACAAACTCCCCTTTTATCAACCCTGCTTCATGTAAAAACTGCGATGGTTTATAGTCTACCTTTTTCATCTTGTCATATTTTGCCAAAGAGAGATAGAGTTTGTCTTGTGCTCGTGTAACAGCCACATAAAATAGTCGTCGCTCCTCTTCCACAGAGCTCATCATCTTTCTATTTGGAAATCTACCATCTACAAGGTCAACTACATAGACTTCCGGAAACTCTAGTCCTTTACTTGCATGCACAGTAAGAAGATTAACCCCCTCACCTTCACTGAGCTCTCCACCACCCAAAATCATGGCATTGACAAAACGTCTTAACTCTTTGTACTGACGGGAAAGGTCTAGTAAAAGACTGGCTTTACGCTGGATACGCTCTTTAGCCTGTTTTTTCTTTTCACTATCCAGTTCTCCGGATTTAAGTCTTCCTCTTTGAGTAGAGAGCATCTCTATAATGCCTTCATAGAGTTTAGACGAGATGGCTGTGCGGAGTACTTGGGCAGGATCCTGTACACCTTTGACTGCATTCATAAAAAGGTAAAAATCTTTAAAGAATTTCACGCCATCCTGTATGACTTTTGGATGTTTGAGTAAAGGATGTCCATATATCTCGTGTGGGAGATCAAGATGTTTAAATCTCGTAGCAGAGCCTATCTCATGGTCATCATCAAAAAGTCCAAGTTGTACATTTTTGTTAGGGTTGAGTTTAGGCAGATCATTTACCTGTGGGTAAAGCACGCCTTGCATAAAGTTTCCGTTTCCAAAGTGCAAAAAACACTGAAAAAACTCTTTAGAGAGAGCCGAACCCACACCGGATGCATACTCAAAGACATGTATGAATGCCATCATATCTTTAGGGTTAACCAAGAGTGAAAGCAGATCAAGTAAGAATTTTATCTCTTTTGCATCAAAAAAGCTTGTTCCCCCTTTACGCTTACAAGGGATGCCAAGTTCACGTAAACAGGCTTCTATCCCATCAGCAGAAGAGTTGTTTCTAAAAATAATGGCTATTTGATCGTTAGGTACATGGGTATGCTTGATGCCCTGTGCGATGGACTGATACTGTTCAAAAAGATCATTATACATCAGTAGTCTAGGTGGATGTGTTTTACCCATGCGCCCTACTACCAGTTTTTTAGGGTAGATGCGTTCATTGCGTTCTATCACCCGATTGGCAAGAGAAAGTATGGGAGCGGTGGAACGGTAATTGATCGAGAGGGTAAATACGTTGGCATCTGTATAACGTTTGGAGTATGTAGCGATGTTTTCTATGTTCGCACCATTAAAAGCATAGATACTCTGGTCATAATCTCCTACGCAAAAGAGTGAACGGGGTTTAAGTTCGTCAATGAGAGCACCTTGCAGGGTATTGGTATCTTGATACTCATCTACCAGTATCTCGTCAAAATGGATAGTATGCTCTTCCAAATGACTTTTCATACGTAAAAGAAGGTCATTGAACGAAGCAAAACCATAGTCTATCTTCTCTTGTTCAAACTCCCCAGCAATGTCCATATAGGCATCCATCAGCACTTCATGGTCTGGATATTTTTCCAAAAACCATACATCAAAACCCTCTAAAGAAGCATTTTGGTAAAGACTGTACATTTCATAAAGATAGGTTGCTGAAAAAGGGGCAAGAGGCAGGTTCATCCTCTCAAAGTTTCGTTTCTCATAGATACTTCGAAAGAGTGTTTTCAGTTCAGAGGGCTGTTTAAGCGCAAGATTGGGGTGTAACTCTTTAAGCCATCTATAGCTTACTGCATGGAAGGTACCAGACTCTATTTGTGAGACGACTTTTTTAGGGAAGTACCGCTCAAGACGGGCTATCATCTCTCCTGCAGCTTTATTGGTAAAGGTAAGAAGTAAGATCTTAGAGGGGTCTATCCCCTCATGGAGCAAATGGGCAATACGCCCTACGATCGTAGAGGTTTTACCCGTACCTGCAGAGGCAATGATAAGGTTATGCCCTAAAGGTGCCGTAGCAGCACTTAGCTGATCGTCATTGAGTGCGCTAAGTGGCAATTATTTTTGACCGATAATGTAATATGTATTTTTATTATCTATTTTTTTAAGTTCTACTTTGTATTTGTCTGCCCAGTGTTTTACCTGTTGGGTAAAAGCTGAAAGATTATCTGCAGAAGTGTCTTCGTCACATTTTATTTTGAAATGATATTCAGAATTTGACATGGCTATAAACCCTTTTTCAATTGCCAAAGCATCATTGAAAGAGAGTATATGTTGAGAAAAGTGGTCAAAACCTTCTGTATTTGCAATGATCTTGTTGATTTGATCAAGTGTATGTTCGTTCTTTGTGTAGCCAAGTTGGGCTAAAAGTGCTTCAGGTGTTAAGTCAAGATGCATAGTTATCCTCTAGTGTGAAATAAGGAGATAATTGTAGCAAATTTTAGGTTAGTGAAGCGTTAGGGAAGTAGAAATTCCCTAAATTTTAAAAGAGTGTATCGGCAGGCTTATCTACTCTTGCGATAAGATCTTTATAGTGTTGAACATTTTGGAATGCTTTTTCATAACGCCAACGTAAAACAAATTCGATGATCTCATTTTTTAGTGTAACATCTAAAGTCTCTGCTTTTCCAAAGTATCCCAAAGAGATGTTTTTTGCTTTCTTTTTACCATTTTTATCCGGTTCATAGGTGATAGCAATGATCTGTATATATTTACCTTCACGTACTTCACCAAAATCTTCTTCTTTCAAACCGATACCCGAAAGGTTCATTGCTTTATAGATAAAAATATTGCTAAAGTCCGGAGACTTTTCAAAAATTTTGAGCTTTTCATACAGTATTTCAACACGTACTTTATTCTCTTCACGAACCTGCTCAGAACTTATACTTACTTTATTATCAGAGACCTTTTTTACAGGTGTTGATACGGGTGCTTCTTTACTTGCACTTACTTCTTTGATTTCAGGTGCAGAGCGCTCTTCTTTCTGCTCTAATTTCTCTTCCAAACGACTGGTAAGTGCTTTAAGTTTATCTAAACTACTAGACATCATATTCCCTTTATATGGGGCTTGAAAGCACACCATAAACATATATTAGAAAATATAGTACACTACTTTTAATAACAGTTTCTTTAAATTATAGTGAATAATATTAATTTTTCTATTTTTTAATGTAAAAAGGGATAATATTTTTAATATTATTTAGTATATAATTAGGTGCACGTGCCCTTAACCATTCTTTAGATAAAATCTATTTCAATATATATTATGAGGAAGAAGAGATGGATTATTTAGAGATAAAAGGTGGAAAAAAGTTAAGTGGTAATGTTACAATAAGTGGTGCAAAGAATGCTGCGCTACCAATTATTGCTGCAACCATATTAAGTGATAAAGAGATCACACTTACTAATTTACCTAATGTTGTAGATATCCGTACTCTACTCAAACTTCTTACAATGCTTGGCGGAACTGTAGATCATGATAAAACTGTAGCAAAGATCAATAATGGGTCCATCACTTCTACCAAAGCTATCTATGAGATCGTTTCCCAAATGAGGGCATCTATCTTAGTACTTGGTCCCCTACTTGCAAGATTTGGTGAGTGTGAAGTGAGTTTGCCTGGTGGTTGTGCGATCGGACAACGTCCTATAGACCTTCACCTTAAAGCTCTGGAGGCTATGGGTGCAAAGATCGAGATAAAAGGTGGTTATGTTCATGCCATGGCTCCGGAAGGACTTCACGGTGCAAACATTATCTTCGATAAGATCACCGTAGGTGGTACCGAGAACATAGTAATGGCAGCAGCCCTTGCAAAAGGTACAACAACCATCATCAACGCAGCCAAAGAACCTGAAGTTGTACAACTCTGCGAAATGATAGCGGATGCCGGTGTAAAGATAGAAGGTATCGGGACAAACGAATTGACTATCGAAGGAACAGACAGAGAACCTCTTCACTTTAAAACGGTTGAGATTATCCCTGACCGTATTGAAGCGGGGACATACCTCTGTGCAGGGGCTATTACCCACTCTTCTATCACACTGAACAAAGTAAACCCTCAGCATATCAGAGCTTCAACAGATAAACTGGAATCTATGGGATGTACATTTGATATAGGTGAAGATACGATGACCATACATTCTCCTAAAGAGCTTAAAACTGTTGATCTCATTACTATGGAATACCCGGGCTTCCCTACAGATATGCAAGCACAATTTATGGCTGTTGCTGTCATGTCACAAGGTGAAAGCATCATAGAAGAGCGTCTTTTTGAAAACCGTTTCATGCATGTGAGTGAACTTAACCGTTTAGGTGCAGATATATGGCTCAAAGGCAGCATCGCAGCAGTTAAAGGTGTGGATGAGCTTTATGGAGCAGATATCATGGCTACGGACCTTAGAGCCTCTTCGGCGCTCGTCCTTGCTGCTCTGGTTGCAGAAGGTACAACGAATGTACATCGTATCTATCATTTAGACCGTGGATATGATGATTTAGAGGGAAAACTCTTTGCATTGGGTGCAGATATCACTAGAAAAAAAGAGCAGAGATAACAGAACCCTCTGAATAACACTAGATATTCAGAGGGTTCAGTCTAAATTAGTACCTCTCAACACATCCAACACATTTGTTGCATAACACCCTTTAGGCAGAGCAAAACTCAGTTCATAATGGGCTTTCTCTTCTACATAGGTTTTCTTAATTTCAGTCACTTGTATCCAGGCATAACGTCTTGTGCCATTGAGGTTCATCTCTTCAGCAAAAGGAGCTTCTATCAGCCCTGCTACACCTTCAGCTCTCTTCGCTTTGCCTCCAGGAAGTAACCCTGCGGGTGCGATGGCTTTATTCTCAAAACGTTTTGCTTCTTCTTCCAGGTTTTCTACATTAAATAGACGTCCATAAGGATAATGCATCATTACATCACCCTCTACAATTTTAAAGAAGTTTGGCTGCTCTTTCGTGCCTTTTAGAGAGCCTTCCGGCAATTTCATTATCTGTTCTGTTTCAGCTTCAGTGAACTTTTCAAGTAGGTGGTTAAGTTCCATACGCTTAGAGAGCCATCCGTTAAAGAGGTAGCTCTGGTATGAACCCATCAAAAACTCTTTGGTCTTTCTGTCTCGTATTTTAAGCTCACCATCTATAAGCTTCTTCCCGTCAACCCAGTTGTTCCCGTCAGTTCCAAAACGCTGGTTCCCAAAGTAGTTTGGCACACCATTGGCTTTGATCCACTTCAATACAGAGTCCAGTTTGTCCTTTTGTACACCAAGTACTTTTTTAAGACGTATACTAAAACGATTGCCTTTTAAGTGCCCTACACGTATCTTATTATTGTGACGTACGGTATCAAGTATTTTTATCTTGTCATGTGAAAACGCTTTGATCTTCTCTTCATGTATAGCCATGACTGAGATGTACTGTATGGTCATCGCATGTTTGTCTTTAAGCCCTGCGTATCCCATATCTCTACGGCGTATGCCTACATGGTTAGAGATGGCATCCAGCATTTCCCAGGTAGTCATCTCTTTCTTACGCACCTTAAGCACCAAATGCTCACCCTCACCTGTAAACTCATAAAGCGGTATCTCTTCAACGGTAAAATCTCTAGGAGAGGAGTTAAATACAAATTCATTTTTGACGTTTAGTGGGTAGATTAGCTTCATGGGTTTCTTTCTGTGTTTATTAATGGTATTTTAGCTGAAAGGTTATTAAATTACATATCTAACGGACTTGCAACCTTACCCTTATTCATCTCAGCCACTACATGAGTATAAACCATAGTCGTTTCAACACTTTTATGACCAAGCAGTTCTTGTATACTTCGCAGATCAATCCCACTTTGTAAAAGATGTGTAGCATAAGAGTGTCTAAATATATGCGAAGTCACCCTTTTATGTATTTTTGCCTTTATTGCTGCTTGTTTGATATTGCGTCCCAATGTTTTTTCATGTACATGATGTCTCCTAACAATTTCACTTCTAGGATCTTTAGCCACATTTCTCATCGGAAACAGAAACTGCCATTTTGTTTCAAACTTTGCATTAGGATATTTACGTTCCAGTGCATAAGGCATATATACCGTACCGTATCCATCATCTATATCTTTTGTGTGAATTCCCTCAACATACTCTACTTGTGCCTTCAGTCGTTGTTTTATTACTTGTGGAAGAGGTACAGTTCTGTCTTTAAGACTTTTACTATCCCATATGTAAACCTTATCAAATCCAAAGTCTATATCTTTTATACGAAGATTCAACACTTCTTTCATTCTTAATCCACAACCATACATAAGGTACACAATGAGTTGATATGTTCCTGTAAGGTTATCTATCACACTTTTTACCTCATCTTTTGTAAGTACTTGTGGTATATGTTTTCTCTCTTGTGCTCTTAGTGCCTGTATATTCCAACTACTCATATCTATGCCAAGTACCTCTTTGTAGAGAAACAGTATGGCTGAAAAAGCTTGATTCTGTGTTGTTGGAGATACTTTCTTTTCAGCAGCAAGATAAGTCAAAAATGCTTCTATCTCCGGTTTTCCCATTTCTACAGGATGTTTTTTGTTATGATAAAAAATATAATGCTTTATCCAATGTACATAAGTTTTTTCTGTAGATAAACTATAATGTTTAACACGCACCTTGTCTCTAACAATATCTAAAAGTTTCTTTTTCGCTTGCATACTTTACTCCTTATCTAGAGAGGACATTTTGTCCTTTTAATGGATTATTTGACAAATAACGGAATACTTTGTCCAAATAACGGTAATTTAAGTGCTAAAAGGACATTATATAGAATTATAATTCTAGTCAAATTCTTAAAAAAGTTATAAAAATCTGTCATATTGACATATTTTTAAAAATAAATAGACATTTTTTGTGTCTGTTTATTTTGGGTTTTATAAGTAACCTGGTATATAATGTTCCTTGAATAAATAGTTGTATACAAAAGGAAACAAATGAGTTCAATAGCATATTTTGAAGATATTAGTTATCACATTCGAACAACATTACTATCTGCAAAATATTCAGTAAAAATTTGTGTAGCTTGGATTAATGGAAATATTTATAATCCAATATTTCAAGAATTAAATAGTCGTGGTATTAATATTGAAATCATATATAATAATGACTATACTAATGCTAAAACACCTATAAGAAAACTTGACAAAATGGCATTATTTCCAGTGAAACCCAGATTAAGAAGTGCATTAATGCATGATAAATTTTGTATAATTGATGATGAGATATTAATTACAGGTAGCTTTAATTGGTCGATAACTGCAAAAAATCATTTTGAAAACATTGTAATTATTTATCAAGATTATAGTTTAATTAAACAGTTCCTACATGAATTTGAAGATTTAAAAAACCATTTTTATTATATTCAGAAAAATGTACAATACAACCAAAGATGTACACAATGTAATTCAAATACATATAATCTAGGTATATTCAGAGAGGAAGAAGGCAAATATTCAGATTCAGTAGTTCAGATATGGCAAATTTGTTATGCTAATCAACATACTAAATTAATATCAGAGCAAGATGAACAATTTATACATTCTTGGTTATTGGAAAATGATATAGATGATTTTTATGATGAGGAGAATGAATACAATAAAGAAATAATGTTAGCTGAATTAAATTCAGAAAGAAATAAAACTATTTCAATTCAAAACTACTTCAATTCTAATCATAATGTGCCTATGCACGCAATAGGATCTAAATTTTTAACTAATCCTACACAACATTATAAATGGAATGAAGAACCAGAATGGGAAATTAAAATCATATATAGAGATATGTATTTTAGAAAAATAATACCTAGCGAATTATATAATGATGAACAAATTGAAAAGATTATTGAGAATTACAACTATTAAATATACAACAAAACATAGGAGCTAATAAGTTACCTAGCGGTCACTTATTAGCTCTATTCAA
>CBFCXZ010000031.1:0-23167 GCA_965602275.1 uncultured bacterium | reverse complement strand
ATGTGTTGTTGGACGCGTATTATAGCACCGAACAACTTACTTGTCAAGGGTTTTTGTGAATTTGTTTAATTTTTTTATATATTTCACTTATTCTTACATTATATATAAGATATAAATCTTTTATATCGTTTTTTAAGACAACTTTATTTACAATAACGTCTAACTATTGCCAAGGAGACACTATGCGATTACTTTTACTCTCTTTTATCTTATTATTTATTTCTGGATGTATGGAAACTCCTGAGCTTTCCCCTTCGAAAGAAGTCATAGCTCAAGATGAAATAAAATCCAATCAAACAGAAGCCGAAAAAGCAAAAACAGAATATATTAAGCTTCAAAAACAGCGTAGTAACGAGTAATACTAGCTATTAACCTTAGATTAATCTGACTGCACTATACTTCCATTAAATTCAATAATTCAGAAGGAATAACATGGCTTTATATGATAGAAACTATACGTCAGCAGATGCTGGCTATGTACAAGAAGGGGCTTCAGTAAGTTTTATGAAGCGTACTTACCAACTTTTAGCGGCAAGTATGATCGCAGCTGCAGCAGGGGCTTATGTTACTATGCCTTATGCGGAAACTGTTATGCAATACAAGTGGTTCATTTTTGGATTTGAACTCTTTATGCTTTTCATCGGACTTGGAATGACAAGAAACAAACCCGGATTAAACTTGGCAGCACTCTTTGTCTTTACATTTGCAACAGGTATCTCTTTGGTACCTCTTTTAGCCTCACTCATTGGTGCAGGTAATGGTGCGGTGATCGGAAATGCTTTCTTAATGACTTCTGTACTTTTTGGTGCACTTAGTCTTTTTGCTATTAACTCTAAGACAGATTACTCTAGTTGGGGGAAACCACTTTTTATTACACTTATTGTGGTTATCATAGCTTCATTGGTTAATATATTTATTCTTCAAAGTCCTATGATGCATGTTGTCATTACAGCTGGTATCTTACTTTTATTTAGTTTTTTTACTATCTATGATACGCAAAATATTGCAAATGGTGCATATGATTCACCTGTAGATGCAGCAGTTTCGCTTTACTTGGATTTCCTCAATATGTTTACAGCCCTACTCCAACTTCTTGGAATCTTTGGTAACGACGACTAAAAAATAAACTTTAGAAAAGATTGGGCATCTTTATAATAGATGCCCAATCTTAACCAGCAAACAAACTACAGTAAAATAGCCTTCAATAAAAAACACTTCAAACTCGAAATAATCTAAAAGATATACTATTATTTCCCGCTTCATCACTATTTCAATATAGTTTGGGTATAATCGCCGAAAATATACCCAAATTCAGTTTGGGCTACTCAACAAAGTAAAGAGGAATAGATGACATCAACACTTTTAATTGTACAAATTGTATTGGCACTTGCTATTACGATCGCTGTACTGCTACAAAAAAGCTCAAGTATAGGTCTGGGCGCGTATAGCGGAAGCAACGAATCAGTATTTGGAGCAAAAGGACCTACGGGTTTTCTTGCAAAACTTACATTTACACTTGCTTTTGCATTTATTGTTAACACATTGGCTTTAGGGTATCTTTATACTTCAGAAAGTAAAAGTTCTGTCGCTGATACAATCGTTCCTAAAAACAATGCTGCTGTTCCTGCCGTACCAGCAACTCCTGCAACTCCAGTAAGTACAACTCCTGCAGCACCCTCTGCTCCAACAACTAAATAAATCATTTTTCAAGAAGGTTATCCTTCTTGATATCTTTATTCTGCATATTATCTAAACCATTACTGAAGTACATATTGCCTAGTGGGGCTAATAGCAAGGTAAAAAAGGGTAAAATTTCCCTAAAATAATACCAAGGAGATGGTTATGATCAATGAAACTCTTGAACATACAGCTGAGAATATGGACAAAAGCATAAATGCTTTAAAAAGAGACTTTGCTACACTTAGAACAGGGAAAGTCACTACTGGAATCGTAGATAATATTAAAGTAGATTACTATGGTACGATGACAGCACTCACTCAAGTGGGAAATGTTATCGCTACAGATGCCACTACTATCAGCATTACACCATGGGAGAAAAGTCTTTTAGGTGCTATTGAAAAAGCAATTCAAGAAGCAAATATTGGAGTAAATCCAAATAATGATGGAGACTTCATTAAACTCTTTTTTCCTCCAATGACAAGTGAGCAGAGAACAGAAATTGTAAAACAAGCTAAAGGTATGGTAGAACATGCAAAAGTTTCTGTAAGAAATGTAAGAAAAGATGGTAATGATCAGATCAAGAAGCTTGAAAAAGAGAAAGAGATCAGTGAAGATGACTCTAAAAAAGCACAAGATCAAGTACAAAAAATCACTGATGAGCATATTGCAAAAATAGATGAGGCTTTCAAAACCAAAGAAGCGGATATCCTAAAGGTTTAATGATGAATGTTGAACTGGTATATAAAGATGCCAATGCTCTGCTTGATGGACATTTCCTTCTTGCAAGCGGGAATCACTCACGTAGATACCTTCAAAGTGCAAAAGTACTTGAGTATCCTAAAAAAGCCTCTTTACTGACAGATGCACTTGCAAAGATGATCCAAGAGAGTGGCATTGAAGCAGATACTGTATGTGCTCCGGCATTGGGAGGTGTACTTGCAGGCTATGAATTGGCCCGTTCCCTTGATGTTCGTTCTATTTTTGTTGAAAAAAAAGAGGGAGGTATGGAACTTCGCCGTGGATTTGAAGTAGCACAGGGGGAAAAGATCATTATCTGTGAAGATATCATTACCACTGGTGGATCTGCACTCAAAGCTGCTCAGGCTATAGAGGCGCTGGGTGGGAAAGTTGTTGCATTTGCGTCATTGGCTAACAGAGGCTTCTGTAAACGCGTTGGCGGGAATGATACAGCAAAAGCTGAATGCAGCTTACCACATGACATACCTCTATTTTCACTTGATGACTTTACTTTTGAAATGTTTACTCCCGATGAATGTCCTATGTGCAAAGAAGGTGGTATAGCTATCAAACCTGGAAGTAAGAACTAACTGTTCCTTTTAAAAATGGGCTTATAGCCCATTTTTTATACTCTCCATACCACAGCACATAACTCTACATCTATATCAGTCTTTCGTGGTTTGATCTTAAATTCTTCTATTGCACAATTTTCTACATCAAATTTTTCATTTAATACGTCTATCTTATCTTCAAGTTCATATTCCAGTGCTTCAATATCTTCTTGTATAGCTACTAAACGCTCTTGGGCTCTACTCATATCTCCACGCTCTTTAAGCACCTTAGAACCTTTTCGTAATGCAGAACCTATTTTTGTAGGACTTGCTTTCCCAAAAAGTGCACCAAGAACAGCAATACCTGTTTCTATCATGGAACTCGTAGAGTCTGATGACTCTTTTTCTACACGCTCTTTGGCACGAAAGAGTCTATCTAGAAGTGTTTTCTCTTTTGTACCGTAACGGGTCTGTAGCTTTTCTATTTCTAGCTCTTTTTTCTCTTTTAAAATATCCTGTAGCCTTACGATAAAATCAGAATGGGATTCCTCTACTTTAGATTCCAGCTTAGGGGAGACACAACGTAAAAGATCCAAGCTTTTTTCTTGATAGATGGCCTCTTTAAGTTCTCTTATGGCATTTTTGAGCCCTTTGTCTTCCAGTATAATCTTTGGAAGTGGGTGGAATTTCGCTTTACTGGGTGCAGTGTATGGAAACTTTTGAAAATCAAAATCTTCTTCTACTGCATCATCCCATCTAATATTTTGCTGTTTGCTTTGTAGTGGCAGAGAGAGGATAAGTGCTCTCTCCTCATCAATTCCTCTACGTTGACTGTAGAAGTGCACTTTTACTTTTGCCATAAGTGTCGCAACAAAGTGATTTTCTCCTGAAGTATCTGGTTCAAAATATTGAGAGATTGAGGCATCAATATTTTGATAACTTTCAAGCTTTTGATTTTTTTGAATCATATTATCTACACTTTCAACAACAATACTCTGCGCCTCTTTTTGCATTTGCATAAGTGCAGATATTTCATCTCTTTTCAGTGGTCCTTTGAGATAACTCATTACCCAACGCGTAGAGAAAAGACGAATATCATCCAAGTGTGCACTTTTCAGGAAGAAGGTTCTCTTTTTTAAATTTGCCAATAGCTGTTTGATCTCACTTTTATCAAAGCTGGATCCTACTTTGCCTCCCAGTCCATCTATAACTCTATCTATATCCTGTGTCGTTTGCAGTCGTCCTATGAACCATGTACCGATATTTGAAAGTCCTTTATAGTCTAAATCTACCGGGTTTTGTGTACTGAGCACAACCCCTACACCAAAAGCTCGTGCTTGCTTTAAGAGAAGCAGCATCGGCTCTTTACTTGGTGGATTTTTAGTGGGAGGGAAGAAACCAAATATCTCATCCATATAGAGCAGTGTTTTTAATGCTGATGTACCACTCCCGCGACGCATCCATGCAATATACTTATTTAACAGGAGTGTCACAAAGAACATACGTTCCTCATCGTTAAGATGAGAGATAGAGAATATGGCTACTTTAGCTTTACCCTTTTCATCATAAAGGAGCTTTTGGATATCTAAACTATCGCCTTTTAGCCAGAGTGAGAAGCTTGGACTTGCAAGTAGCGAATTGAACTTTGTAGCAAGTTTAAAGCGAGCATCCTGTGGATAAAAGTCATCCAAAGGAAGTACACCTATCTTTTTAAATGAAGGATTGATGATCTTTCCTATGATACCTTCTATACTCAGACTTTCATCTGCCAACCAAACTTTTGTAATGATCTGTGCAAGGAGGATATACTCTTTTGAGTCTAAAGGGTCAGCATCTATGCCCACTAAAGAGAGCAAAGATGTAGTGGTGCTTTTTAGATAGGAAGCAAAAGTATCACTGTCTTCCATGATCTCAGTGGGGGGTGTTTCAAGCGAAGACATAATGTTGATGGCTACACCTGCAGAACTTCCAGGTGTATAGATAGTTTTTTTAACTTGATGGAATTTCTCTACACGCTGGGCATTTTGTCCCGAACTTTCAATACCCTCTTTCCACATAGCAGATATCTTGTTGGCATACTCATCTACATCTGTTTCTTTGGCTTTAGCTTCATCTTTTACCCATGGTTCAAAAGAAGCAGAAGAAAAACTTGGATCAGTGAGGCAGAGGTCACCCATATCTCCTTTAGGGTCTATGACAATGGAAGGGATATTATCTATAGCCGCTTCTTCTATAATACCTACCCCAAGTCCTGTTTTACCGGAACCTGTCATACCTATGATAGCAGCATGTGTCGTAAAGTTTTTATTTTTCAGCAATGTAAGTGCTTCAGTGGCTTCCATTGTCGTTTTATCTACATCTTTCCCCAGATAAAACAGTCCTAACTTTTCATATATTTCCTGCATACAACACCCCTTTGTTCTCTCAGTAATAGATATTCTCTGGATTATTGTAACAAAATTTAAAAGGAAGAAGGCTTACTTTATGTAAGCGGAGGAGGAATAGGTGACTTTGTTCCATTTGTATCTTTTGGAGGAATTGGATTTTTCTTTTTTGGTTTTTTGGTTTTCTTTTTCTTCTTTTCTTTCTTTTTCTTTTCTGGTTTGGAAACACCCTGTACCATAAAGCTGATAGGTTCTTTTGCCTGTTGTTGTAGCAAAACCAATATCTTATCTTTTTGATGATAGACATCAAATACTTCTATATCTTTCATAATAGGGTTTATCTCTACTCTCTCTTCTGAACCTAGAGGTAGATTGTAAGCATTTCCTTCTATCCTTACTAAAGTATTGTCTTTTTTCAATACTACCCAGCATACTTTTGCTACGGGCAGTGCATAGAGAGAATTTTTAGTCTGCTCCATACAAAGTCTGGTAAATTCATCTTTTTTGATAGTGATATTGCCGTCAGAACTTAAAATGTCCAAATAGAGTGTTTGTGTGGCTTTGCTTACTTTTTTTGCTTTTCCCAAATACTCCAGAAGGTGTTGGTTGGAATCGCGAAGCATATCTACACTTTGGTAAAGTGCAGGAAGGATAATACCAAGAAGAGCAATGGAGACAAGAACCTCCATTAAAGTAAAAGCTTTTCGCTTAGCCATCCATTAATCCGACACGGATAGCTTCTTCATAACTTGTTTCACCCAACAGAAGCATTCCCTTAAGCTTGTCTGCGATGGTCTTCATACCATTCTTTTTCATAAATTCTCTTACTTGATGATCATTAAACTCATCTTTCATCATCTCTTTTACCTTGTCATCTATGATAAAAAGTTCACCTATAGCCTGTCTGCCTTTGTAGCCGGTAAAATCACACTCCTTGCATCCTTTTGCCTTATAATAAATACCATCCAGCGGAAGATCAATATCCTTCATCGTTTCAACAGGAAGCACAGCCGCCTCTTTACAGTAAAAACAGAGCTTTCTTGTCAATCTCTGGGCAAGTACTCCCAAGAGTGTTGAAGAGATGAGAAAGTTTTCTATTCCCATATCCTTCAAACGGCTCAATGCAGAAGTCGCATCATTGGTATGCAGGGTAGAGAGGAGGAGGTGCCCCGTCAATGCTGAACGCAGAGCAATATCTGCTGTTTCAGCATCACGGATCTCCCCCACCATGATGATATCAGGATCTTGTCTTAAGATAGAACGCAATCCTGCAGAAAAAGTCATACCTACTTTCGTGTTTACCTGTATTTGGCTGATGTTATCTGCATTATACTCTACGGGGTCCTCCACCGTAATGATATTTTTATCTGGTGTTGCAATATGCTGCAGACATGCATGAAGTGTGGTAGATTTACCAGATCCTGTTGGTCCGGTAACAAGTATCATACCGTGGGCATGCTGCAGAAGTTTATACAGGTCTGCAGTTATCTCTCTTCTAAAACCTAACTCCTGCAGTGTAGGGATATGTTCACTCTCCATAAGTATCCTCATCACCACACGTTCACCATGGTAGGTAGGGAGTACAGAAACCCTTACATCCAGTGTTTTCCCTGAGATACTGATCTGCGTACGTCCATCTTGAGGTACTCTTTTCTCTGAGATATCAAGACTGGAGATAACCTTGATACGGTTGATCACCAACGCTACAATACTTTTTTCCAGATCGATATGCTTTTTAAGTGCACCGTCTATACGCAGCCTAACTTCGCCTTTCTTCTCAGCACTCTCAATGTGAATATCACTTGCACCTTTCTTGATGGCTTGAAAAAAGAGAGAGTTTACCAGCTTAATGATAGGTGCTGACTCTTCACTGGAGAGCAGGTCTTGAGAATTACGGATAAACTCCAGTAGATCAGACTCTACTTCTATAAGTTCCTCTGAAGCTGTTGACATCTCTTCAAAGTCTGACCCTGTCTGAATCTCTAAAAACTTATTTCTAAGTCTTTCAAAACTCTCATCATCTACAAGGATTATGGGATAATCTAACGAAAGTTTCGATAAGTAGTTTAAAGCATCACCCAATGTTTCCTGCTGAATAATACACGTTTTAACCCCCTCTATAGTACTAAAAAGCAGAGAGTGTTTGAGAGAGAGTTTATGGTTTAACCCTTCTTCCCATAAGGGTTCAAGGTTAACATCCTGTAAGCGAGGAAACTGCATCAAAAGTCCTCTGTTCCATTTAAAACATCAAGATTATCTGTATGCGTTCTTCGTATTCTCTGTCTTGCCGGAGCACGGTAGCCTGAAGCATTAGGCTCTGAATAAGATACGCCTGTTTCTTCTTTAAGTGCTTTTTCCACAAGTTTGTTATATCTTCTTTGAACCTCATCAAGTTCAGACAACATCTTTTTTAACTTTTGCAGATCAGCACTTCTTCTTACGATATAAGGCGTCAGATAGATCACCACATTCTGCTCTCGTTCTACATCTGAGTTATGTGTGAACAGTAACTCTCCAAATACAGGGATATCTCCTAAATATGGTACTTTTTGTACGCCTTTTCCACCCACTCTTTTGATCAAACCACCCAGAATGATCGTCTCACCATTTTTCACAATGGCATTTGTCTTCACTGTTCTTTTTGTTGTGGTTGGTCTATCTGCTATTTGCTCACTGGAAGGATCAAGATCTTCAATCGTTGTTTCTACCTCTAATGTAACTTGATTATTGCTTGAGAGTCTTGGTTTCACTTTTAATGTCAACCCAATGTCTTCTCTTGAATAATTATTGACGATATTTGAAACACCTGTTGTAGACTGTTGTCCCTGGGTTAAGATGGACATTGTCTGTCCAACATAGATCTCGGCTTCTTTGTTGTTGGTACATAAAATAGAAGGTTCACTCAAGAGATGTGCTGCACCGTTTCTCTGTAAGAGATCAAGTTTTGCACCCAAAGCGAAGGCTTTATCAGTTGAATCAAACTTGAATGCAGGAGTAGTTGTCGTTCCTATAACATTTCCATTATCATCAGTAAGCGTTTCAGTTGTATTTTGATTTAGAAATCCCAAGAGAGCAGAAGACATTTGTAATGAAGATGCCCCCATATTTGCTGCCATAGTGAAAAGGCCAGAACTCGTAATGGTCCCTCCTTCCATACCATACTGCAACCCTATCTGTTCAGCCAAGTTCGTATCGACCTCAACAATCTTTGTTTTTACATATACTTGTACTTTAGGAATATCGATCCTTCTTACCGTATCTCTGATATTTTTCATTTGCTCTGCAGTGGCAAGAATGACCAAAGCATTTCTTTCTATGTCTGAAACCACCATTGCTTTTGTAGGCTTTCCACCTTTTTTGGTCGGCTTGGCCGGAGTCATATTGTTCATTTGAGAGATCAATTGGCTCATGATCTTTTCCATCTCTTCCACATTTGAATTTTTCAATCGTAGCACATACATTTGCTGTGTAGTACTCTCTCCCTTGATATCAAGTTTTTTAATATACTTGATCATTCGATTGTTATTCTCTGATTTACCTACCAAAATGATGGAGTTGGTTGCCTCATCTTTAAAAATATCCACCTTTTCACTCTCTATGGTTTGAGGAAAAAGTTTTTTTGACATACTTTGAGCATTGGTAAAGACATCTTTCACGCTGGAATTCTTAAGCTTTAAAATAACAGATCTTTTTACACCTCTCTTCTCTACGGCATTAATGACTTTAGAGATGGAGCGTAACGTCCTAGGTGTTGCAGTAATGGCTAAAACGTTATTTTCCTTAAATGAGATCACTTTAGCATTTTTGTGCAAAAGTGGTTTGATCTTTGCACGGATGACCGCTGCATTGGAATTCTTAAGAGGGAACATCACTGTTTTCATCGTGTCTCCATCGATAGTGCTGCTTACATCAAGTCCTTCTCCTGCAGCACTTGCACCTTTAACCACCTTGTAGTATTCACCTTGGTCAACCAAAGTCAGACCTTTTCCACTAAGAATAGAATTTGCCAGAGGTATCAATGAACTTTTTTTGATAGGTGTTGTAGAAACAAAGTTTATCTTCCCTTTTAATTCACCCTCTATTAAGATGTTTTTCTGTGTAATTTTAGAAACCATCTCTATAAAATCTTTTACGCTAAGGTTTCGGAAGTTTACATCTACCTTCTCTTCTTCCGCATGTAGTCCTGTGGACAAAACAAGCAATATACTCAAAATTATTTTAGTTAATTTCATATTCTAACTCCATTTCTTCTTTTCCTCTTGTAATTGTTATGCTAAGACCATCCATTTTGTCAATATTTTTATAGATATTCATTGCAACATTATAGCTGGTTATCTCTTGTCCGTTGATGGACTTGATCACATCACCTCTTCGTAATCCCAATTTTGAAAAATGACTGTTTTTACGGACAAAAGTAACACGGAAACCTTTAAGGTCTTTACCTACTTTTTGTTCAACAATGCCTATATTTTTCGTAATCTCTTCCATATTCTTTGCATAATGTTCTACTAAACTTTTATCTACGATCCTATGGTCACCGGCATCAACAATATCCCCCTCCGCTGTAGAGGATGAAGATTGCGTTCCAGTAGAGGTAGGAACACTTTTTATTTTACTGACATTTTTATCACCTTTTTTACTTTTAATGAGGCTTACTTGATACGTTTTAGAATGTTTACTAAACGTAGCAAAAGTACTGCCTGCACCCTCCAGCATAAAACCATTGATCTCTTCCCCTCTGGAGAGCACTTTTGTTTTGTTTTTGTATAACACTGTAATGACCGTTACATCCGAGGCGTTATAGATAGCTAAAAGTTCAATGTCTTTTATGCTTCCTTGCGGCTTGACAGGACGAGTAGGTTTTTGTTTATCCGGAGCAGGAGCTTCATTGGGTGTCAATTTTGCTCTGTAGTAAAGCGCTTTACTGCTTTTTTCTTCCGTATGTTCCACACCACTTGAAGGAAGCCATACCAGCTCAACAACAAACCATAACAGCTTGATGACAAGCAAAAGAATCAAAAGTGACAGAAGCCCTTTGAATATGTGTGGCTTAAAAAGATGTTTCATAGTACCATCCTTTCTCGTCTTTTTCAAGCTGTGCTTTTATCATCTCTATCTTTTTGGTCTCAGTAAAGTTTATGTGGAGCTTTCGTTCTTTCATATCCACACTGCCATCAATCACACCAAAACTGCCTTCTGCATGTACAGATGCATCAAAAGGAGAAAGAATAGTATAAGATAAAATAGCTTTATCCGTTTGCTGTGGTACCATCGCCTTTAATGCATCATCCAATAAGAGTGTATCAAGTTCAACTTTTGTATAAAAAAGCAGCGTAAAGAGAGTAAGCTCATCAATAGTTGCTAGCTTGATCCCCTTTACATACACAGAGGCCTGATTCAAGGTCAAAGAAAACACTCCTTCCTCTATGCTTTTTTCATTTATCTCCATCTCTTGTTTTGCAAGCTCTTTTTCCAATGCATAGTAGATCTCTTGTTTGGGCATGAAGATCAACAGTGCAAACCAAGTTATGAACAGTGTTATAAAAATCTTTTTTACCATTTGCATTTGAACTCCACGTGATACGTTGAACCTGTCTTTTCTATATCTAACTGTATGATCACTACTGCAAGACTTAAGATCTTAGAGATGAGTTTATTTAACTCTTTTGAACTCAGCTCCTCATAGACTGCTGTGACTTTTCTACTTTTCTTGCTCCACTTGACTTTTGACGCAGGGATAAGTTTTTTTAGCTTTTCTACTTTTTTAGATATTTTTTTATCTGCCCATACTTTTTTAAGTGCAACGATCTCTTTAAACTCGCTTACCGCATGCTTGCTATTGGCCGTACCCTCTGCCTGAGATGAGATCTGTACATTTTTATACAGAAATGCCACAAACATTAACAGAAATGCCAAGAGTACTACTAATTCATTTTGATATCGTTTCAAACTCATAGCGTTCCCTCTATCTGTACATCATTGCTGCGGGCACCCTTTGAAGTACGGAATTTCTCTTTTTTTGCCAATTCCTTCAAACGTTTAGCCACTTTAGTATCACTACAGGAAAACTGTGCCTTAAAGCCCTTTTCATTTAAGCCCAACGAGGTAAAAGTGACCCCTTTGAAGATCATGTCTGCGAGTGATTTTACTACTTCTCTTTTTTTTCGTTCTGCAACATCAATTGTTTTATATTTTATAGCGATATTCTCTCTTTGCATTTTACTTTGTAAAGAGGGGTACGCTTCCAAGAGCCGCTGCATCTCCTCTTCACCGGCCTTTGAGTCATGACCATAACGCCAACCCTCTACAAAAAACATCCCTGCAAAAAGAGTAAAGACTGCTGCTACTGCTATGGCTTGCTTCATACTCAGAAGAGAACCGTACGCTCCCTGTAGAGTAACACCTGTTTTTGGGGCAAACCTATCGTTAAAAAGGAATGATTTTGTCTCTTCTCTCAGTGCTGCCTGAGGTACAACAACAACAGTATCATCCAAAGTTACAAGTGCTTCTTTTGTTCCTAAAAAAACCGGGTCGATGAAGGAGGAAGGTGATTGTTGGGCAAAAAAGAGTTTAGATACTTGTTCCAGCTTTATCCCCTTGGAAAGAAGAAAAGCGCTGATCTTCTCTGCATCATAAGCGATAAACACCCAACTCTCATCTTCTTTAAATACAAAATACTCATAGGACCCCTCTACTTCGAGTAAGCCGTCAAAAAGGGAGGGTGCTATGCGTTTTGCCTGATAGAGGTACTTTACAGGAAGTGCCTCTTTTTTAAGTGTATAAAACTGTGGTGTAAGCATAACATTCACACTCTCTGACAAAGAGACATCTTCCATTGATGCATGCACTAACAGCAGCTCTTTATTGCTTCCCATAAAATTCAAAATTTTTTACCTCTCCTTGAATATCTACAAATGTAAATCTAAATCTTTCATCTGCATGTCCATACTGCACTTCACACTCTGATTCTGCCAAAAAATCTTCTGTAAAAAGTTTTTGGTCATACGTTTCACCCATATTTTGAACAAATGTTTTAAGCTTGGTCTCTCCCTCTACCCACTCTTCTTTAACCGTTGCGAAGTCTATGTCAAAAAGCAAGGAGATGAGTTCTGCCGAGATATAATCACCATCTATCACCTTTGCTGTAGGGCTAAATACGAAAAGTTTCGCCCAGGGCACACGGCTTACCTTTTGGTCATCAACTTCAAGCTGGTATCTACTGATAATACCCTCAAATTGTTTATATGATATAATACCGTTTTTTTGACGAAGTCTGCTTTGTTCCTTAGTAACAAACTTGTTACCGTTTCCTATCTCTTCAAGAAGCATCTCCTGCAGTCTTCCTGCATCTTCCAAATTATATGTTTGTGAGATAGCATCAAATACTTTTTGTGCTGCATTATACTGCTCTAGCATTTCTTGACTATTACCCACCCCTAACCAATTGACATTGACCCCATTAGCCAAAGGGCGGCACTTGAGCAGCATAGAAAATCTCCCATCAGGGGAAGAGAGAGGCACTGGTATTAAATAGAGCGTGGAATAGAGTGTTTTTTTCTTTTTAAAGTTTTTAAATGTCTTTGCGATATCTGCATAGTAAAGGTTTCCTTGTATCAATGCTTTTGTTGTCTCTGCATCTTTTCTTACTTCATCAAAATAACTGAGCAGTATTCCTGTCAGGGCGATGATCACGGCCAGTACAGATAAAGTAATGAAAAGAGCAAACCCTTTTCTGTGGGGGACTCTTCTGTGTATGGTATATTTGGGTTTATCCATTTAAAAGCTCTATTAAAGTAAAATCTATATTCGAAATATTATTATACCAAAGCAAACCAAGGATAAATATGAAAGAATTAAAGAAGATAAAAACAACACACTTAAGAGCAGGATTTTCCCTTATAGAATTACTCATTGTTATCGTCATACTGGGTGGTCTTGTAGCTGTCGTTGCCCCAGGGCTTATGGACTCTGCAGATCAGGCAAAAAGAGACACAGTGTGCCTCAAGATGAATGACCTCAAAAAGAGACTTGACATGTTTAAACTCGACAATGGTGTTTACCCGGATACAGAAGAGGGTTTTGAAGCACTCACGAGTAACCCCGATGCAGACAAATACCCTAATTACCGTGCAAAACCTTACCTTAAAAAATTACCAAAAGATTCATGGAAGACACCTTTTGTTTATTTGAACAAAGGTTCAGAAGTTGAGATCATTAGCTTCGCAGCAGACAGAAAAGAGGGTGGAGAAGAGAGTGATTCAGATATATTATTCAGTGATTGCAATAAATAATATTTTTCATGCCCAAACAAAAAATAGACAGAATGCATAAAGGGTTCTCTCTTATAGAACTTCTTGTTGTGATCATTATCATCTCGATCGTCTATTTTTTAGGCTTTAGCGGAGTGGAGATGGGGAAACAAAAACCTAAAGCACTTACCGCACTCAACCTCAAATCTACTATTATGAAATCAGACCTGTTTACCCAAGAAGCTACCCTGCTCTGCATAGATAAATGTCGTTCCTGTTACCTGCGAAAAGGGATAGACTCTGCCTTTCAAGCCTATGAACACGGTATAGACCTTAAAGATACAAAAGCGTATACTTTGGACGCCAGAGACTCTCTGCTTCGTATGGAGTATGGACGCTATCAAGACAGAGATATCTGCCTGATACTTGACTTCTATAAAAACGGAAGCAGTACACAGATCATTTTGAAAAATGAAAGTGGTATCTATTTCCTGCCTGCTTTTTTTGGAGCACCTCAAAAAGTAGATTCACTGGAAGACGCCAAAGACCTTTGGCTTCAAAACAGTGATCTTGCATCAAACAGTGGAGACTTCTATTGAAAACGTTACTCTCTGTAAAAACTTTGCGTCCTGCATTTACTATTATTGAGATCATCATCTCCGTCATTATTATCTCTGTTTCCATCATTTATGTACTTAAACTACACAGCCAAAATCATGCACAGATCGTTTATATCTCAGAGAGGAACAAACTCTCTTTGCAGGACTCACTTTTCTTAACAGATGATGTCATTAAATACCACAAAGACAAAAAAGATGCCTATGAAGTACTGCGCAAACATTTTAAAGTCAAAGAGTTAAAAAGCAGAGAACTTCTAAGAAAGAATAGTAGAGATTTCTTTATCCCAGAACCTCTCAATCTCTTGCCTGCTGAAGGGTACGGACCTACTGCTATTGTAGATGAAATTAAAATTAAAGATAAATATTCCTCTTCTTATTTCCGTTTTAAGATCAGTAATTTTTAACTATTTTTTTGGAAGTTTTGATAAATGATATAAAAAGACCAAGTCCCAACAGCATCAACAAGCTGTTTCCCAAAAGATCATGAGACCAATAAAAGTTTCCGCTGCCTCCCCCACCTTCCACAAAATAGACCACTAATAAAATACGCATAACGTTCATTATACTAAAGAACACATACCCTATCAACATCCATACTATCTTATGTACCTTTCCAGAGGGGTACGCAAGGATAGCCGCGAACAAAAAGAGTATGGGTATCATTCCATTGCACGCTTGGTTGATGATGATCTTATAGTGCGGGTTTATCCATATATCTATACCCTTAAGCTGGTTTGGCTCTAAAAACATAGCTAAAAAGAAAAGTGTGAGTTTTGTCTGCCCCTCATTTAGAAAGTTAGAAACGATAGAGGTATCTGCATAAAAAAAGGTAAAGAGTATCGCTAAAAAAAGAAAATAAAGAGCTATAAACCGTTTCATGTAAAACTATAGCAAGATACAACTAAAAAGTTATCATACTACTAATTTCCCTCTCCTTTCTTATTCAAGATCTCCTGATGTGGAACACATATACAATACTGTTTTGTTATGATAGTTTTTTGTTATTTGTGGTAATAGTAGGCTTTCCATATCGGGAGATATGGAACAAGCTAGGAGTATAGTATGAGATTGATTATAGTAGCATTAGCATCACCTGACCCTTATGCGGCCTTTAATATCTATAGGATATAAGGTCACTAGAATTAGAAATCTTTTCAAATAATTCATCTTTATTAAGTATTATCTGGACTTTATCTTTGCCTCCAAAATAATAATATCCAACATTCTTAACCTCAATTTCTTCCCCCTTAATATTAAATTTAATATCAAAAGCTGTATCTACACCTATATATGCAATTTCTTGTGCTATTTCATTTGGGTTAATACTCTCTATATTAATTTCATCTCCGCTATATTTAATATTAATACTATTAATAACAGATGATGTATTATTCTCAATATAAACATCCATTGCAAATTTTTTTGAACCTTTACCGGAACAGCCAATAAGAAAAAACAAACTTATATACAAAATTATAGTTTTCCTTACCATAATGGCTTCTCCATCAGAACTTTAGGGTCAGGTAACAAATCACTAATCATCAGAACTCCTAAAAACATAAGAAACCAAAGCAGCAGATACACCTAGATGCCGTGCTAATTCTCCCTGTGTATAGCCATCTTTTAACGCTTCAATTATAGCAGAGTTTCTTGATAGTAAATCTTTGCTATTTCTAAAGTGACTATCCAGTGTACTCTCTTTTGTTTGTTTACACAGAAGGGGTCAGATGATACCAATACTATCATCTCCTTTAATATAATGAAAATGTCAAAAAATTAATTTAGTGATCTGTTCTTGTTTAAGGAGAGGAGAAAGTTCTTCTATATGCCATAAAGCATAAAAAAACATATGCAGTAAAAAGTCCTATTTTATATCATTTATCTTCTTTAGTAGCTAAAAAAGTTATAATACTACTAATTTACCTCAAGGATATACAAGTAGATGCTTTTTAAGTACAAAGGTTTTGATAAAACAGGTAAAACAGTCAAAGGTACGGTCACTGCTAGTTCTAACGAAGAAGCTGGACAAAAACTTCGTACCCAAAACATTTACTATGAGAGTCTTTCTCCTACAAAAGAGTTTTCACTTGAAGCCTTTTCCAAGCGTCATATGCCAGGTGAGCTACTTGCTACTTTTTCAAAAGAACTCTCTTCCTATCTCAACTCCGGCATGACCATACTTACTGCCATAAAATTACTTGAGAATCAACATGAGGGTGAAAAAAAGTATGTCTCTTTTCTCAACTCCATCAAAACCATGATAGACGAAGGAAAATCTCTTTACGTGGCCCTCAATACACAAAAAGTCTATGCCATGCCGGAGTTTTTCGTACAGAGTCTAAACATCGCAGGACAAAGTGGAAAGATGGTAGAAGTTCTTACCAATATGGGTAACTTTTTCTCTGCACAGAATAAAGTAAAAAAGCAAGTCAAGGGTGCCATGGTTTACCCTACTATCATCTTTACCGTTGCCATAGCGATGACCTCTTTTCTCATCGCTTTTGTAGTTCCAAAAATTACTGAAATTTTTGAAGATACCGACCAGAAACTTCCTCCTATTACACAGTTTGTACTGGGTATAAGTGATTTTCTGACTACCTATTATATACATCTGATAGTAGGTATCCTCCTTTTTATCTTGCTCTTTAAATTAGCGTATTCAAAAGTGGATTCATTTCATATACTCATAGATAGCTGGTTACTCAAAGTACCTGTTTTGGGAACACTGATCCAAAATCATGAACTGGGAAGATTTTCCTATATCCTCTCTTTGATGCTTGGGAGCGGAGTTGCTTATGCACAGGCAGTTAAACTCTCTACTGCATCGTTTGCCAACTATAAACTCATAGAGCTTTTTGAAAAAGCCTCAACCAAAGTCCTTGAGGGGAATAAGCTTTCAAATGCACTGCAACTCGCAAAAGGCGTAAAACTCAAGCGTAACTTTATGCAGTCTCTTGCTTTAGGTGAAGAGTCGAGTGAAGTAGCAAATATTTTAGATAATATTTCATATCTTTATGCCGAAGAGAATGAAGACAAACTCAAACTTTTGCTCTCCATGATAGAACCCTTTATGATGCTTTTTATCGGTGTAGTTGTCGGAGTCATCGTGTCTGCAATGCTCCTCCCGATCTTCACCATGACGCAAGGGTTATCGTAGCACATGTTCACAATAGATATAAACAAGGAAAAACAATGGTAAAAAAACTAACACTTACCGCACTACTAACTGCAAGCACACTTTATGCCGATACCATAATAGGGGGAGAGATCTCTCTTGGAATGTATAGTCATTCACCTAGTGGTAGTGCTTCCTATGCCCTTCCTTTCGAGCTGAGCAATGCAGCAGTAGATATTGAAGAGGATCTGGGATGGGAGACAGAACAGGATATTATTTTTAAAGCTTACTTTGAACACCCTGTACCTTTATTCCCAAATGTAAAAGTTGCTTATAGCAGTTTATCTCATTCCGGGCAAGGAATTGTTGAAGGGTTCTCATGGGGTGGCATCATCGATCTGAATGGAGAGATAGATACTTCACTTGACACCCAAATGTATGATCTCACGCTTTATTATGAACTGTTAGATAATGTGGTTGAAGTAGATGCAGGTCTCACACTAAGATACCTCGATGGAGATATAGCAGTCAGGACTCTTGCTAATTTTGATCTTCCTCTTCTTCCTTCTCTTTCTCCAGAACCGATCAATGAGTCTACGAACTTTGACCTATGGATCCCTATGCTTTACGGAAAAGTAAGATTCAATATTCCAAGTACCGATATCAGTTTACAACTGGAAGCCAATGCCATTAGCTATGAAGAGACTACATTCTATGACTACGAACTTAGTGTACGCTATACACTGGCTATGGGTCTGGGGCTAGAAGGAGGCTATAAATCTATCCGCCTAGACAGTGAAGATCTATATAGTGGTCTTGTTCTAGACATAGATTCTGCCGGACCTTATGCTGCAGTTGTCTGGGATTTCTAATGGCAAAAAAACGATTTCGTGATGTGAAGCAGGGAAAAGAAAAAGAAGTCATCATAGAAAAGACTTCTCCTAAGAACAAGAGAGACTATGCTTCTACGGGAAGCAAGATCAAAGCTTTTCTTACCGATGCATTTATGCTGGTGATGCCCATCATGTATGTCGTGTTTTATCTTATCATGGGCGGACGTGAAGGTTTTGCTGAGCATAAAGCACTGGGATGGGTTTATATCTTGGTACCGCTTGTGGTAGTACAAACCATTTTTATGTTTAAAACGGGTCAAACACCCGGTTATCGTGCTTATAACCTTACACTGATAGATGATTCCACGGGAGAAAAACCATCACTTTTTATTACACTCTTTAGAAACCTTTGTGCCGTTTTGTCTCTGTTTACTCTCTTTGGTTGGGTGATGATGTTCTTTAGAAAAGACAGCAAAACACTTCATGACCTCTTAAGCCGCACAGCCGTTATCTACAAAAAGTGAAACCATAAAAGATGATAAAACCCCTAGATAGCAAACCCTCTTTATTTTCCCCTCTTTTGGGAGCTTATTATTTCTTTTACTTTGCTCTTGTCGGTATATATGTCATCTTTATGCCAAAAGCCTTACTTGAGTTAGGCTACACTACGGTTGAGGTCGGTATCATTTATGCTGCAGCACCGTTTATGCGCTTTTTACTCCCTTTTGTTTTTCGTCACTATCTTGCTCTTACCTCTAAAGTCTATCTGCTTTCACTACTCTTCACCTTTACAGGAACACTCCTTTTTATATACAGTGTTGAGAGTTTTTGGGGCTATCTTCTTGCCAATTTACTTTTTGGTGCAGCTATGGGTATTTCTTTACCCTATATAGAAACTATTGCTCTTGCCTCTTTGTCTAAAAGTCATTATGGAAAAGTACGTCTTTGGGGTTCTTTAGGATTTATGGGGATTGCTTTATGGTTGGGCAAAGTACTTGAGACACCTTATGAAGCACTCTATTACCTAAGTCTCATGGCATTTTTGACCTTGATCTTCGGTGCGCTCTTAACAAAGTATGATACCACTTCACACGAGTCAGCACAAGATGATGCCAGCTTTTCACTCTCAAAATATTGGGCATTTTGGAGCTCTATCTTTTTAATGCAAGTAGGATTTGGAGGCTTTTATAACTTCTTTACCATTTATGAAACCTCTCATGGTATCTCTCTTGAGATGACAAGCTGGATGTGGAGTTTTGGTGTTATTTGTGAAATAGTCATGCTCTACTTTCAGGGTCCTCTCCTACAAAAAAATCTACTGAATATCTTGCAATTTGCTACACTTGTCACTGCCTTTCGCTGGATGATACTCTACCTTTTTCCTGATTCGGTAACACTCACCTTTGCATCCCAGTCTCTACATGCCATCAGTTTTGCCCTTTACCATACGGCAGCCATCACTTATGTTTTTTCACTCTATACACAGAAAAAACTTGCCCAACAGTTCTTCCTGGGTATTGCTTTTGGACTGGGTGGCTCAGTAGGTGCTGTACTCTCCGGGCAAATTTATGGAGAAAAGATGTTTTTGGTAGAAGCTATTATCACTTTTATGGCATTTGTGGTATTGTGGGTGCATCAAAAACGTAAAGAGACGATAGCATGAAACATAACGCAAAACATAATATGACCGCCATCATCTTTGCAGGAGGCAAAAGCTCTCGCATGGGTAAAGACAAGGCACTTCTTCCTTTTGCTAACTGCAACACACTAAGTGAATTTCAATACAACAAACTCAGTGCCCTCTTTAACAAAGTCTATATCTCTTCCAAAGAGGATAAGTTTGATTTTGATGCTACAGTCATTATGGACCGATATGAAGAAAATTCACCTTTGATAGGTATTATCTCTGTCTTTGAAGCACTAGAAGTAGATGAGGTCTTTATACTCAGTGTGGATGCTCCCTTTGTAGATGAAGAGGTGATAGAAAAACTGTTGAACCATGAAGAGCCGTTTGATGCTATCATTGCTAAAAGCACTAGTGGCACACAACCACTTTGTGGTGTATATAGGCGCTCCATATTACCCTTGGCACAAAAGCATTTAAAAGAAGGGGATCATAGGCTAAATAATCTACTTGGAGAGGCAGACACTCAGTTTGTATCTTTTGAAGATGATACACTTTTTACAAATTTAAACCACCCCCATGAGTACGAGAGTGCGTTAGAAAGTCTTACTTAGTACTTTTAAAGCTCATTCTTTGTTCACTATCAAGCATTTGCGTCATTAACTTCTTAGAGAAAAATACAAATTTTTCAAACAGGGTACTATGATATTTGTCTTTGTGATATATCATTAAAAAATCTCTTTTACAATCAAAATTTTTCACATCTACCTGATGTAACTTGCCCTCTAAGATCTCATTTTCTACTGAGATCTTAGAGATACAGGTTAAACATTCACGGTTCATCAAAATACTTTTGATTGACTCCGTATGCCCCAACTCGAAAAAGATATTAAGGTCATCTACTTTTTCTTTAATGTAGTCCAAAAATACTTCTCTTGTCCCAGAACCCTCTTCTCTCAGTACCCATCTTTTCTCAGCCAATTCATCTATATAGCAAGATTTGCATAGGTTTGTATCTGCTGTTACAACAACAAGCTCATCCACACCTATCTTCTCTTTGATAATATCTGAACCTGAAACAAATCCTTCTACAAAACCTACATCTATACTCCCCTCTTGGATCATTTCGGTAATCTCTTTAGTGTTTCCCTCTTTAAGCGTGATCTTTACATCAGGATAAGAACTCATGTAACTACAGATAATAGAAGGCATCAAATAATCTACGATCGTAGTACTTGCCCCCACACGGATCATCCCTTTATTTTCTGAGTTTTTAAATTCATATTCTATATCTGAAAGTTTTTTAAAGATAGGATCTATCTCTTTGTAGAAGGCACGTCCTACTTCATTGAGTACGAGCTTTTTATTGATCCTGTCAAAAACAGGTCGTCCCAAAATATTTTCCAACTCTTTAATAGACATTGAAATAGCAGACTGGCTTAACTTCATATCTTTAGCTACATTGGTTAAGTGTCCTGATACCACAACATTAAGAAAAATTTGCATTTGTCTAAGGGTTAATTTCATGTTTTCTCTTTTATTCATAAAACTTATGATTATTCTTTATTTTATTTATTTTGATATTGTATCAAAATTATAGTAGAATTTTACAATTATTATCAATTATTTTGAAGGAATACTATGCCATTCTCTCCTGCTAAACGGAAAGGGACACTCAGCGGTATCTTTTTTGTTGCCATTTTTGCTGCTGCAGCAACCTATATTGCTGCTCTTGCTCCTGTTAAAGCGCTGGGACTTTCTCCTTTGGTCATTGGTATTGTTATGGGTATTTTTTATGCAAATACTTTACATAATCAAACTCCAGAGGCATGGCAAGGCGGTATTACATTCTCTGGAAAGAAGATTTTACGTTTTGCTATCGTATTTTATGGCTTTAGGATCACCTTTCAGCAAATAGCTGAAGTAGGGTTGGATGGATTTTTAGTTTCACTCATCATGCTTACTACTACTCTCATACTAGGCTCATGGGTAGGAACAAAAATATTTGGTATGGAAAAAGACACTTCTATACTCACTGCGTCCGGAGCAGCGGTCTGTGGTGCAGCAGCAGTTCTTGCGACAGAACCTGTACTTAAAGCAGAAGAGTACAAAACAGCTATTGCCGTTTCTATGGTCGTACTTTTTGGAACCATCTCTATGTTCCTCTACCCTGTACTCTATACCACCATTTTTGAAAATGCTTCAGGCTTTTTACATATGACTGCAAGAGAGTTTGGTATCTATGTTGGAGGAACTATTCACGAAGTAGCACAAGTAGTTGCAGTACCTGCTTCTGTTCCTGGTTCACCTAAAGAGATGGCAGATGCTGCGGTTATCGTTAAAATGACCCGTGTCATTATGATTGCTCCTATGCTTATTGTATTGGGACTCTACCTGGCATACAGTGCAAAAAAAGAGGGTGGTGATACAAACGGTAAAATGAAACTTGTTATCCCTTGGTTTGCTGTTTATTTCATCGGTGTAGCCGGATTTAACTCTTTACATCTGGTACCACAAAATATTGTTGATATTATTAATGAGATAGATACATTCTTACTTACTATGGCAATGACTGCTCTTGGAATGGGAACTGTATTTGCTAAATTCAAAGGTCTTGGACTTGCTCCGATCTATACCGCTACTACAATGTTTGTTTGGCTTGTTGTAGGTGGATTTATTGTCACAAAATTGGTTGTGGAAGTATTTTAATTCATGGCAGGGAGATACATTATCTCCTTCTCCTATAGCTCAACGCTTCCAAAATATCTGACTTTTCTATCTTCTCATGTCTATTAAGATCCGCAATAGTCCTACCTATCTTTTTGATCGATGCAATACTTCTATGTGAAAGTCCAAATTTACTAATAGCCCCCTCCAATATCTTGCCCGCATCCATACTTAACACACAATATGTTTCTATCTCTTCTTCACTCAACTTCCCATTCAATCTTTGTTGTCCTCTTTGCTTTTGCATTTTAAAAGCTTTTATGACTTCATCATGCATCTGTTTGGAAGTCACGTCTCCCTTATCAGAACTACTCACCTCCTGCATCACTACAAAAAGATCTATACGGTCTAAAAATGGATCAGAGAGTTTATTTTGATAGCGTTTTATCTCTACTTCACTGCAACGGCATGATTTTATTTTAGAGAGTAGGTTACCACAGGGGCAAGGGTTTTGTGCTGCTACGAACATGATGTCCGCTTCGTACTCTATCTTGGAATTCACCCTTGCAATATGTACCTTTTTGTCTTGCAGAGGCTCTCTAAGCGCTTCAAGAACAGCCTTTGAAAAGTGTGGCAGTTCATCGAAAAACAGAATGCCTTTATGTGCCAATGCCACTTCTCCTATTTTTGCTGTCGTTGACCCTCC
>CBFCXZ010000030.1:0-27276 GCA_965602275.1 uncultured bacterium | reverse complement strand
TTCCTTATTTGCTCTTTGGTTACCTTTTATAGAAGAGCCTCCTCTTTATCTCCCTAGATAAACTCCCTTGTTTTTAGGCTCTTCGGTTCATCTTCTATCTAATTATTGTTGTAGTAAATAACTATATAATATTCTTTTTTGATTGTTTTTTTATTTGTATTTACTATCTTTTTTAATTATCTATATTATATAAAAGTATTGCCATTAAGAATGCAAAATAAGAAAATATTCAATGTGTAGTTCATAATTATAACTTATTAAAATGATAAAATAAACTAATAATAATTTAACCATACTTTCGATAAAATTACTACAAAATTTATAAAGAGGGTAAATAATATGAGAAAAATAATAACAATGTCATTGGTGGCAACGTTTGCATTGACAGGTTTACAGGCAGCAACAAATGCTGAACTTGAGGAGAGAGTAGCGGACTTAGAGAAAAAACTCTCAAAAACTGATACAACACTTAAAGAGGTCAAAGCACATGATGCATTTGATAATATTAAATTTGGTGTTGATTTTAGAAATGCTGTTGATGTTTTAGAGTATAAAGATAATGATAGTGGTGAAACAGCTTCAAACAACTCGCTTTTAACAAGCAGGCTTTACCTTACTATGGCAGCTGCACCTATGGAAGGGTTGATCTTTAAAGGTAAACTTGCCATTTATTCAACCTGGGGCGCACATCTATATGATGAATCTAAAGGATTTAAGGACTGGTCAGCATCATCCAAGGCAACTGATACGGTTATGCGAGTAAAAGAGGCATACTTTGTGTATTCAACTGACGTAGGAGAGCAGCCTATTAGCCTCTCTATCGGTCGCCGTCCATCAACGAATGGTTTTTTAGCTAACTATAGAGAAAATGAGGACAATCCAGGATCACCACTTGCACATATTACGAATATGGAAGTAAATGCAGCGATGGTAAAATTTGGATGGGATCGCTTTGTTTCCGGTGCTTATACCAAATTTGTGTATGGACGTGCACATACTGGTGAGACAAACGGTGTATACAGTGTGGGTGATCAACCATGGGGTCCATATGCAGAAACAGACAGCAATGATGATGATGTCGATTTTTTTGTTATGGTTGGAGATGCATACAATAATGGTCAATACCAGCTTATGTATCAGTGGGCTCATATTTTCAATACCAAAGGACAAGAATTTAATGATCCATCTACTAAAAAAGACGCAGCTGGTACAGCTGACCTGTTCTCTATAGGTCTTAAAATAGATGGTATTGGTGATGAGATCAGTGACTTTTTGGATGAAACTACTGTTTTCATATCCGGAGCTTATGCAAACTATAATGCAAAAGATGGATATCAACTACTTGGTTCAACAGATGGAGGAAGCCAAGACGGTAGTTCTATCTGGGCTGGTGTGATCATTCCTGATATGATCACTGATAACGGTAGAATAGGTTTTGAATACAACCACGGTTCAAAATACTGGACTCCAATGACATGGGCTGAAGATACTGCGATAGGGTCTAAAATAGCGGTTCGTGGTGATGCTTATGAAGCGTACTGGAACTTTGATCTCTTTGGTGTAAAATATCTGCCAGCACAGGTAAGATACACATATGTACAGCATGATTACACTCCAAATGTAAACTGTGCCGGCTGGGTTGATTCAGAGGAAGTTGATATTACAGCGCAAGACTTAAGATTTGCTGTCACTTATAGATACTAAATATTACTTTAGTAAAGAGCCCAACATAAAACTGTCGGGCTCTTTAGCTCTTTATCGTAAATAGCTTCTCTTTTAGAGAGAAACTATTGCTTATTTTTTTTAATATTTCTCCTTATATTTACCCTGAAATCATTCCTATATTCTTATAATTCTTATAAGTTCATATTAAATAACTTTAATATTGGTTAATTATTCGTTAATTTAAGTCTAAACTTAGGATGTATTCCCTAGACTAGGTATACATGTTTTTGGACAAACATAAATTAAAGGAGTATACATGAAAAAAATTGTAACAGCGTCACTCGTGGCAGCAATGGCACTAACAAGTGTAAATGCTAGTTCACTTAGTGAAAGATTAAGTTCACTAGAGGCAGAACTTGCGGATGTAAAGAAAAAGCTGAAAAGCCAAAATACAAAGATCAACAAAGTAAGAGCACATGATGCAGGTGATAACATCAAATGGGGTGTTGACTTAAGAACTGCTGTTGATAACATCAACTATGATATGGCTGATGGGACTACCAAAGGTAACGATGCTCTTATGGGTTTGAGACTTTTGTTAAATATGGCATATGCACCGGATAGTCATAATATCTTTAAAGGTCAACTCTCTATGAACAAAGCATTCGGCGCAGACTTTGGTGATTTTGACAGCAATAGAGCATTTTCAATGGGTTCACTGTTTGACTGGACTGGAAATGCAGCACTTGGCGATAACTCACTGAGAGTAAGAGAAGCATATTGGTTGTATCTTGGTGATAAAGCATTTGGTCTTGATATGCCTTGGACGTTCTCAGTGGGTAGAAGACCATCTGGAACTGGTTTCTTGGCACATCTTAGAGATGATGATGCTCCATCATCACCACTTGCACATGTAATCAATGTTGAATTTGATGGTTTGAGTTCAAAGCTAGACCTTTCAAACATTACAGGAATCCCAGGTATGAGTTTCAAAGTGTGTATGGGACGTGGTTCTACAAATGCAACACCATTGTTTGCAGATTCAACACCATATGCTGAAAATGATGGTCTTGATAGTATCGATCTTGCCGGATTTATCTTTGAACCATATAATGATGGTCAATTTATTGTAAAATCAACTTGGTATAAAGCATTTGATCTTCCAGGTATGGAAGTAGATATGACTACCGGTGAGCAACTTGGATTCAAGCAGTATGGTGATATGCAAGGTGCAGCTCTTTCAGTACTTGTTGACGGATTAACAGAGGATGGTTATTTTGCTGACGCAAAAGTATTTGGTTCCTTTGCTTGGACTAAAACAAGTCCATATGATGGATTGGATGAAAATGGTAATCCGTATGCAATGCTTGGTTCTACGGACAGTGAAACCGGTACTTCTTACTGGATCGGTGCACAGCTTCCGGTAGTAGAAGGTGGTGTATTTGGACTTGAGTTTAATCACGGTTCACAGTACTGGAGACCATTTACATACGCGGAAGATACTATGATCGGTTCTAAGATTGCTGCTCGTGGTGATGCATGGGAAACATATTTCACTTATCAACTTACAGATGCGCTAAGTGCACAGGTAAGATATACTAGCATTGATTATGAGTACACAGGAAGTCAAGGATTCTTTGGTAATACCAGTGGTGCTTCTATGAAAATTGATGATGTTAAAGCTGGTGCTAGTATGTGGACACAGCTTGGTGGTACACAAGATCCTGCTTCAGGTGCGACAGTTGTTGGAAATCTTATGGCAAGTGGTATGACACAAGATGCTGCAATGGCTGCAGCACAAGACATGGGTATGGCTGCAGCATTTTTACCAAGTGTTGTTGAGTCAGCGCAAGACTTTAGATTCTACCTTAGATATAGATTTTAATCTTAATCTTTCTTAACAAAGGGACTTTCCCCTTTGTTAATCTCCTCCTCTAACACCACTTCACTTTTTATACACTTTTCTTTTTTATACTACATAAATACAGGTTATAAATTTAGATTAACTGAAGTTCAGTTATAATAAAAGCATTACAAACATAAAGGAACACAATGAAATTAATCGTAAAAGGTTTTTTAGTAGCACTGTTAATGACAGCAGGGCTTATGGCAGCAGCTCAAAAAAATGATGTAAGAGTATTTACTTCAGACAATGCAGATGGAAAGATCACAGGTAAAAGCATAGAAGCAGCATTCAAGGCAGCAGGTTTTGTCATCGCAGCGAATAATGATATGAATTTTCCGTTTAAACGTGACTTTAAAGAGACTTCTTTTGATGTATACAATCTTATGGTTGTATTTAGAAAAGATACAGCTTTGGCTTTAGCAGAGAAATATCCGGATATCGGACTTTTTACGCCTATCAGTCTCTCTATCTATACGAAAAAAGGTGATAAAACGATCTCTGTTTCTTCTCTTGAAGCTTCAGCAATGGCAAGAATGATGAAAATACCTGAAGACAATGCAGAGATGATCGCATTTGGTAAAAAGGTAGAAGAAGCACTTACTGCAGCGATGCCAAAAGGTAAGTTTGTCACTATGCCTTACAAGATGAAAGAGCCGGCTGGTGAATTTATTACACGCGTATCAGTTGATGTACCTGGTGACTGGGAAGAAGCAAAAGATGATTTCCAGATGGCATTTGAAGGTGAATTGGCACCAAACGGTTTTGTTATGGCAGGGTTTACGGACTTAAATTATGACTTTGAAGAGAATGACAAAGAGTGGTATCACTTTTATGAAGTTTACTCTCTTTGTAGTATTCCTGTTATTTATGAAGTAGCAAAAACACATCCTGAAGCAGGTGCTTTTGCTCCTTGTTCAGTGTATATGTATCAGAAAACAGGTGAGAAGACAATGCATATGGCATTCCCTTCAGTACACAAATGGATTTCGGGATTGAATATAGAAGATAAACCATCAATCGATGTTCTTTTAGATGCACAGAAGAAGCTTGAAGAAATTTTGACAAGACTTTTGAAGAAGTAAAGATCGTTATATGCGTCATCCTGAACTTGTTTCAGGATCCCTTAGAGTTTCACAATTATTCTTGAAGTTTGAAGGTATTCCGTATCGAGTACGGAATGGCGTATCTGGCTTGCTTGGTACTTACATGTTATCTCGTTATTTAGCCTAAAAGATAAATAGCATCCCCTTGATTTATAGCCCCACCTTGAACCACTTTCCCAAAAATCCCTCTATCATGTTTTAACAGTTTCGGTAATTTTTTGTCTATGTTAGATAGGTGATTACAAAGTGTACAATTTTGACTTATCTCTAAAATAGCATTACCGATCTGAAGTTTTGAGCCTATGGGTAAGTTGTAAGGATTATAGTCAATGAGAAGATTTTCTCCCAATGAGCTATGTGGCATTTCTATCTGACTATTTTTAGCCAAGGTATAACTTTCTGTAGAGGTGATAAGTACGGAGCGTTGCGTATCTGTATCATAATGTTTATTTCCTATGATACCTTTTTCATCTACGTGTATCCCCGTTTTCTCTATGGGTGTAGCACTCTCTTTGGTTGAGATAAAGAGAGAGATAACTTTTCCTACTTGAGTTGACTGCATGTTGTTCCTCTATGATAATTGTAATTATTTTATCATAAAAATTCTAGATAATAGATAAGAGGACACAGGTAAATATGTGTTAATACTCGGGTAACAGTTCTCCAATATACTACTGCGATCTTTATTTTTTAGAACATCTATTATTTTGATTTTATTAACATATTTTATTGATTGATTATTGTAAAACGTAATAATATGTATATATTTTACGAATATATGATGATAAGGACCAATATTTATGATATTGCTTGACATTTTAATTTATTTTCTATTACAATCAAAGACAATAGTGACTCTACTATATTCGAAAATGAGTATTACTAATTAACATAAGGAGGTTATATGACTAAGATAAGTAAAGCTTCTCAAAAAGATCTAGAACAATCAAGTAGAAGAGACTTTTTTAGAAAAACAGCGGCGTATTCAGTAAGTGCACTCGCAGCAGCAAGTGTACTGGCGCCAGTGAAAATAAATGCAGAAGATGATCCAGCTATCGTAGAAGAGAAAAAATGGGGGACAACATTTGGTTACCCGGTAACACATAACCTTTATGGGCAGCCATCTCCATATGAGCATCATGTCACAAGAAGAAATACACAACTTCTTACTTCAGGGAACTGGTATGCGTCTATCGCAATGTGTCCTATTCATGAGATGAATGGAATTATTACGCCAAATGGTCTTTTCTTCAGTCGTAGTCATGGTGGTACAGCGGAAATTGATCCAAATGAGCATCGTTTGATGATCCACGGACTGGTTGATAAGCCACTTGTATTGACTATGGATGAACTTAAAAGATATCCAAGTGTAAGCAGAATTCACTTTATTGAGTGTCCGGCAAATGGTGGACCGGAGTGGAGAGGACCTCAATTCCCTTCTATTCAGTTTGCCAAAGGTATGATGAGCTGTGCAGAGTGGACAGGTGTTTACATTAAAGATCTTATTAAAGACCTTGGTCTTAAAAAAGAGGCACTTTGGATGCTTGCAGAAGGTGCGGACAACTCTCATATGGGTAGAACGATACCTGTAGATAAAGTACTTGATGATGCGATGATCGTTTGGGGACAAAATGGTGAAGCATTGCGTCCTGAGCAGGGTTATCCTATCAGACTGCTTGTCCCGGGATGGGAAGGTAATCTTTGTGTAAAATGGCTTAACAGACTTGAGTTTGCATCTGAGCCTTTCTATGCAAAAGAGGAAACAGCGAAATATTCTGCGCTTAAGCCAAGCGGTAAATCGATCCAGCATTTCTATGCCAATGAAGTAAACTCTATCATCACTTCACCGTGTCCAGATAAACCATGGACTGACCTTGTAAAAGGTGATCTTGTTGAGATAGAAGGTTTAGCATGGTCTGGTATGGGTACAGTTGAAGGCGTTGATATCTCTTTTGATGGTGGGAAAAACTATGTAGAAGCCAGCCTTAAAGGATTGGTATTACCAAAAGCTTGGACCAGATTTAGTTTGATGTACAAATATGAAGGTAAACCTTTACTTCTTACAAGTCGTGCAAGAGATGATGCAGGACACATTCAGCCCTCTGTTAAGCAAGAGAGAGCAGTAATGGGTGTAGAGTCAGTGTATCACAGAAATGCTACAGCTACATGGGAAGTTACAGAAAAAGGGGAGGTGATAAATGTTCAAGTCTTATCATAAAATATTGTTATCAACAGTTTTAGTTGCAGCGGCAACTTCAACAGTAGTATTTGCAGGAGACAAGAGTATATCTAAGGATTATGCAAATGGTAAAAAAGTTATCGATGGTGGTGTGACATATCCTGTAACTAAAGGAAAAACTTCATCATACTATGTAAATGAAAAAGCTTCTAAAGGCGGATTTACTTTTGGTAGAAAGCCAACAGCCAATGAGATCAAACATTGGGATATAGATGTTATGCCTGATGGTACAGGTTTACCGGAAGGTTCAGGTACGGTTGAAGAGGGTGATGAGATCTATGAAGCAAAATGTGCATCATGTCACTTCGATTTTGGTACAGGTGGGGCAGGCTACCCTGCGTTGCAAAAAGGAAATGCCTATGAAGGGCAAAAGTCACTTACGAACCAAAGGGCTTCAGCAGATGATGACGGTCCGATCCGTGTATTTGGTACGTACTGGCCACAGGCAAGTACATTATGGTGGTACATTAAGACAGGTATGCCTCACCCAGCACCGATGAGTTTGACAGATGATGAAGTCTATGCATTATCGGCTTATACCTTGTCGATTAATGAAATGACGATAGATGGTGAAGAGCTTGATGATGAGTATGAATTGAACAGAGAGAAGTTCATGAAGATCGTTATGCCAAACAAAGATGGGTTCGAACCAGTCATTGACGGTCCAAAAGGTCCGGATAATGTACGTACGTATTTTGCTGATACTAAAAATTATGCTAATGGTACAAGATGTATGAAAAACTGTTTTGACGGCAAACCTGTACTTCTAAGAATCCAAGGTGCAGGAATCAGTGATTATCTACCACCGATCTCTATAAAAAGAGAACTTCCACCTAAAGAAGAGGGTGCTGCAGGTGGTGAGCATCCAGGAAAGAAAACCTATGAGGCATCATGTGCAGTGTGTCACGCAACAGATGCTATGGGTGCACCAGCAGTAGGTGATAAAAAAGCATGGGAAGCTGCACTTAAAAAAGGTCTTGATAAAGTAAACAGTAACGCGATCAACGGAATCAACGGTATGCCTCCAAAAGGTGGTACTTCATTGTCTGATGATGAGATGAAAGAAATAGTAGACTATATGGTTGGTGCAAGTAAATAGTGAGCAGGTTCACTTTTACTTCACAATTGGTCTGTAAAATGTTGCATAAGGTTGAAGAGACCTTTTGCTTCATAGTAAATATACATTAAAGGAAACAATATGAACAGAAGAAAATTTTTAAGTTTTGGTGCAGTGGCAGTAGCTGCAATGCCAGCAACATTAAGTGCATTAACTAGCATTGATTTTAGAGCAACAAAACCAGATACATGGACTGCACATAACGTAGCAGACAGTATTCAAAAGCTTTATGGTGACATCAAACTAGAAGAGAGTGGTGTGAGTGTAAAAGCACCAAAAGTTGCAAGTAACGGTGGAGCGATCCCTGTAACTATCAAGTCTGATATTCCTGCAAAATCTGTAGCCTTATTGCAGGATGCAAACCCTGAAGCTACTGTAGCAGTCTTTAGTACAGACAAAGATTCTATCATTGAGTATATGATGAAGATCAAAATGAAAAAATCTGGTACTATCACGGCTATCCTTGAAGGACAAGATGGTAAGTTCTACAAGGGTGCGATCACAATTGAAGTGGCTCTTGGTGGATGTGAAGGTTAATTTGACCTTTCACAATGTTTGTAAAATAAAATAGAAAAATAAAGGAATATTATGGCTAATATGAAAATCAAAGCGAAATTAAAAGGTGATGTTGTAGGGGTAAAGGCTATGGCAAAACATGACATGCTTACTTACGATCAAGCAAAGAAAAAAGGTGTTGATGCTAACTTCATTACACACATTACTGCAAAAGTTGGAGATAAAGTAGTTTACGATGTATCTACAAGTCAGTTCTGGTCTAAGAACCCACAGTTTAAATTTAAATTTAAAGGTGCTGCAAAAGGTGATAAAGTAGATATTACATGGACAGACCTTTCTGGAAAGACTGTTACTGAGAGTAAAAAAATTAAATAATTTTTTTGCTTTTTCTGTTCAGACCTTTGGTCTGGCAGAGTTAAGATCAAATAAGTTACTTTAGGGCAATTTATTTGATACTACTTACTTCAAACCAATGTGTTACAATTCTTGTATGTGTAGCCTCTTTTCTTCTTTTAAAATGTTCATTCAGATCAAAGCCCTCTGTTCCATACCCCTCTTTATATTCATTGATAAATAGAGCATAGGTATTTTCTTTCATAGCAGTTATTTCATAGATTATTTTATCATAAGTTAATCCATCTTTTTGTATCTGCTCTCTTGAAGTCTCATTGAGATTAATACTTCCGTATCGGTCTTCTTTCTCTTGTGTCATATTCATCTCTATATAGGCACGCATGGATGCTAAAGTATGTTCCAGTTGAAGGATAGGTAAATCTGTACTTCCAATGACTGTAGCAAGCGATTGAGTGTATCCCCATGCACCGCTTAATGCTAAATCAGTATCAAAGGCTGATTTGATCATTTGTCTGATATTATCATTACTCTCTATCTGTTTAAAATCTGACATATATACTCCAAATATAAATTCAATAAAGCGTATTATAGCCTATTTGAAAAAAACACACTATAATGATTGATAAATAATGATTAGGAGAAGATATGAAAAAGTATCTAAGCTTATTTGTAATGATGCTGTGTACTATCACAATAGTGCAAGCGGTAGAGGTAGTAAAAGAAAGTACTTTTACATTGGGAAAATATGGCACGTTCAAGTTTGAAAAAGCCAATCAAAATGTCTATGTCATGCATGGTCCAGTGGTTGAGCCCAATAAAGAGAATGAAGGCTTTATGAATAACCCGGCTATTATAGAGGGTGAAAAGGGATTGATTATTGTTGATCCTGGCGGGAATTATAATGTAGGGAAAAAAGTCTTGGCGGAGATAGAAAAGGTAAGTAAAAAACCTATTTTAGCTGTCTTTAATACACATAAGCATGGTGATCACTGGTTTGCCAATAAGGTGATCGTTGAGAAGTATCCTAATGTGGTTATTTATGCAGATGAGCATATGATCAAGGTTGCCAAAGAGGGTGAAGCTGAGAAATGGTATAGGATACTTGACAGGATGACAGAAGGAAACCTTAATGGAACCAAAGCCTTTGCGTACCCTACTAAAGCCATAACAGGGGGAGACAAAATAACGGTTGATGGACAAACTTTTATCGTAAGGCATCCAAAAGTTGCACATACAGACACAGATCTGCTTATAGAGCATGTCAATAGTAAAACACTTTTCTTGGGAGATAATGTGATGAAAGGACGTTTGGGTGCTTTTGACAGTTCATCAAGTTTTTTAGGTAATATCACTTTGCTTGAAGCTGTTAAGGCTGAAAATGCATTGGCATTATATGTCCCTGGACATGGAATATCAGGAAAAAGAGATGAGACGATAGATCCTTATTTGAACTATTTGAAAATAGTCAAAGAAGAGGTAGCTAAAGCGTATGAAGATGATGTTCAAGCTTATGAGGTAAAAGATAAAGTGCTTGAGAAACTCGTAGCATATAAGGATTGGGATGCTATTGGTCATGTGTTAGGAAAACACATGGATAAAGCTTATGGAGAGATTGAAGAGAATGATATGTAACATAGCATGTATATGCTATGTTACAGTCCTGCTTCTTTGATAGCTTCAGTTCTTGCGTGTGCCATGAGTGGCTCAAATACAAGCTTGAGGTTTCCATTGTTCATGATGTCATCGAGGGCATAAAGTGTTAACCCTATACGGTGGTCTGTTAGTCTGTTTTGAGGATAGTTATAGGTACGTATCTTTTCAGAACGTGAACCAGAACCTACTTGGAGTTTTCTTTGACTTGAAGTTTCATCAAGTTGTTTTTGAAGTTCTGCTTCATAAACTCTTGCTTTAAGTACTTTCATTGCCTTAGCTTTGTTTTTATGTTGTGACTTTTCATCTTGAATGGCAGCTACGATTCCTGTAGGAATGTGTGTTAAACGTACAGCGGAGTCTGTGGTGTTGACAGATTGACCTCCACATCCACTTGAACGGTACACGTCCATTTTGATATCATTTGGTTTGAGATCTACTTCTACATCATCTACTTCAGGGATAACAGCTACCGTGATGGCTGAAGTATGAACACGTCCTTGTGTTTCTGTATCTGGTACACGTTGTACACGGTGTATGCCTGCTTCGTATTTGAGAAGTGCATATACACCCTCTCCAGAGATCTGGGCGATGAGTTCTTTGTACCCACCTGCTGTGCCGTCATTGCTACTTATGATCTCTATCTTCCATCCTGCCTGCTCTGCATAGCGAGAATACATACGGAAAACATCTGCAACAAACAGTGCTGCTTCATCTCCCCCTGCACCTGCTCTGAGTTCAAGTAAAATATTTTTGTCGTCATTCTTATCTTTTGGAAGCATAAGTATCTTTATTTCACTCTCCAGTGCAGGAAGCATAGGTTCTAGTTCTGTAAGTTCTTCTTTTGCAAGATCACCTAGTTCAGCATCTCCTAGAAGTTCTTTATTTTCTTCTATGGCATCTGCAGTTTCTATGTAGAGGTTTGCTTTTTCTACGAGATCATTAAGTCCTGACTGCTCTTTGCTGAGTTCTGTCATTCGACTAATGTCACTGGCAATATCCGGAGAACTTAGAAGTTTAGTAATTTCGTTGTGTCTATCGATGAAAGGTTGAAGTTTTTCTTTGAACATAGGTGTTCTTTGTGTTGGATTGTAAGATATTAAAATAGGGTTAGTCGTAAAGACTAACCGCTAAAGAGTGAAAACTGCTTATGCAGCTTCTATTTTGTTTATCATTTTATGAAGACGGCTTACTTTTCTAGCTGCAGTTGTTTTTTTGATAAAACCTTTGCTTACTAGAGAGTGGATCTGCTTGTTGGCTACTGTGAATGCTGCTGTTGCTGCTGTCTTATCTGCTGCTTCTACTGCTTCATGTACCGCTTTAGTGATGTTTTTGATTCTTGTTCTGTAATATCTGTTTCTTTCAGTTCTTACAGCAGTTTGCAAAATACGTTTTTTTGCTGATTTATTGTTTGCCATCGGTGTTCCTTTAAGTATTATCTCGAAGTCTTAGTAGGCATTTGCCTAGCTATTTCGAGTGAAATTAGTGCGCGAATGATATCCAAAAGAATATTAAAGCATTATTAATATAATTAAAAATTTTTGTAAAAGCAGCAATGGTGCCAATGGGATATTCTTACTATTAATCTATTTTAAGTAAAATTAGCAATATTATTTAAAGTTTAAGGAAATTATTTTGACACTTTTTGGAACAGATGGCGTACGTGGAAAAGCAGGGAAGAAAGTAAGTGCATTGAATGCAATGAGACTTGCAATGGCAACAGGAATATACTTTAAACAATTTGCAAGAACCAATAAAATATTGGTAGGAAAAGACACAAGAAGAAGTGGTTATATGATTGAAAATGCTATGGTTTCCGGTCTGACTGCTGTTGGTTTTGATGTAATCCAGATAGGACCTATGCCTACTCCTGCCATAGCATTTTTGACAGCGAACATGCGTTGTGATGCCGGGATCATGATCTCTGCAAGTCATAACCCTTATTATGATAATGGTATTAAGTTCTTTGATTGGTTTGGTAATAAATTAAACCGAGAAAAAGAAGAAGAGATAGAATCGATCTATGCAGATGATGCACGTATTGAAGCAGCACAGGTAACAGGTAAAGAGATAGGAAAATCTAAAAGAATTGATGATGTTGTCGGTCGTTATATCGTGCATCTTAAAAACTCTTTTCCGGAGACATTAACTCTATGGGGTAAACGGGTGGTCATAGACTGTGCAAATGGTGCAGGTTATATTGTTGGGCCTACGGTCCTGCAAGAACTTGGTGCAGATGTTGTGATCCTTGGAGATAAACCAGATGGGTTCAATATCAATGAGGGGTGTGGAGCGCTGCATCCAGAATATTTGGCCAAGGCAGTATTGGATTATCGTGCGGATGTGGGTATTGCTCTTGATGGTGATGCTGACAGACTTGTTATGGTGGATGAAAAAGGTGAAGTGATTGATGGGGATAAGCTGATGGGTGTGCTTACGGTACACTTGAAGAATCAAGGTAAACTTAAAGGTGGCGGGATGGTTGCTACGGTCATGAGTAACCAGGGACTTGATGAGTATCTCACTTCACAAAGTCTTACCCTGCACCGTGCCGCAGTAGGAGATAAAAATGTTGTTGAGATGATGCAGGAAAAGGGTATCAACTTTGGGGGAGAGCAGAGTGGGCATATCATCTTCTCTGATTATGCAAAGACAGGAGATGGTATCTCGAGTGCCTTGCAGGCATTGGCTTACCTTGTCGAGAGTGGACAAAAAGCAAGTGAAGTATTTAACCCTTATGAGTCTTATCCACAAATGCTTGTAAATCTTATGGTAGATGAAAAAAGAGATTTTGATACCATAGAAGGACTAGATGCATTGAAGGAGAAGGTTGAAGAAGCAGGAATGCGTCATCTTTTCAGATACTCCGGAACAGAAAATAAAATACGCCTTTTACTGGAAGGTAAAGATGAAAAGAAGCTTGATGTAATGATGGAAGAGTGTGTAAAGTTTTTTAAAGGTGCACTTGCTTAATGAGGGCATTTTCAGTTTTTTTACTGGTTGCATTGGGTACATTTATCATCGATCAGAATATCAAGTCACTTTTTATTGAAGGGTATTATCGTGCAGGTACGTGTATAGACTTGGAGTTACACTATAACAAAGGTGTGGCTTTCTCTATGTTTGCTTTTGTAGGTCCTTACTTGAAATGGATACAGAGTCTTCTGATCGTTGGAATACTCTATTATGTTTTCTCAGAGGGCTACATTAAACGATACGCTTTTCCTGTAGGGCTACTGATAGGCGGAGCACTTGGCAATGTGTATGACCGTTTTGTGCATGAGGGGGTGGTTGATTATATAGCCTGGCACTGTGGATTCAACTTCGCAGTATTTAACTATGCGGATGTTGCCATAGATGTTGCTGTTGCATGGATTATTATTATGGTTTATTTCTTTCCTGAAGAGTCTCAGGAAAAATGAGAATAGTTTTTCTTTTTATACTTTGTCTTGGGTTACTCCAGGCAAGTATATCCCCTGTAAATATCACTCCTAACTTAAAAGAAAATTGTTTTATGGGTATTAAAATACTTGACCAGAAACAACTTTCTTTTACCCATATTGACGGCATCAAGTTTTCTGAAATTTCAGATGTAGCATATTATCAAAAAGTAAAAAAACTTTTTCTTGTGAGTGATGAGGGAAAACTTTTTACTTTTAACGCCAGGTTTACTGAAAAGATAGAAGATATGCAACCTCTCGCTGCTGCAAAACTCACCAAAAAAAATGCTAAGAAATTTAAAAAATGGCGACGTGACAGTGAAGGAATGACGCTTGATGGTAAAGGACGACTGCTTATCTCTTTTGAGGGAAAAGCAAAAATAGGCTACTTTCATAAAAACTCCAATAAATATGGTCATATGATACGAAAATATCAGTTACCCAAAAAACTAAGAGATAGTAAAAATTACCGCAGTAGAAATAAATCACTTGAAGCCCTTGCCTGGCATCCAAAGTATGGTACATTGACAGCTGCTGAATGGCCCTTGAAAAAAGATGATAAAAAACGGCAGACGATCTATGCATTAAGTGGAAAAGAGTGGCATTTTAAAGCTGAAGCTGAAGAAAAAAGTGCCATCTCTGCCATAGAAGTGATGGATGACGGTAATCTTCTTGTCCTTGAGCGCTCTTTTACCGGACTGATGAACCCCTTTGTTGTGACACTTAAAAAGGTTTATATCCGAAACTGTAAGAAAAAAATGTGTAAAACGAAAGTACTGGCAAAAATGAATAGCCACAAAGGATGGGATGTAGATAATTTTGAAGGTTTGGCTAAAGTAGGAAAACATCGTTATGTCATGATAAGTGATGACAATGATAACTTTTTTCAGAAGACTTTATTAATCTATTTTGAGGTATTAGATTAGTTCCAAATACCTCAAGAGTTGTTCATGTACTCTTCCATTGCTTGCTACGATACTTTTATCATCAAAATCAAACTTTTCATTATGGACATTAGAGACTTTGCCTCCTGCTTCAAGTAGCACTAGAATCCCTCCGGCTACATCCCATGGTTTAAGGTCTATCTCATAGAAGGCTTCGGTTTTGCCTTGGGCTAGATAGCAGAGGTCGACAGCTGCGGCACCTAGACGGCGTATATCTTGGATGTGAGGTAAGATGTTTGTCATACATTTGATAACCCAGCGGTATTCTATGCCCTGGTTAACTTTGGCATAAGGGAATCCTGTGGCGATGAGAGACTGTTGGAGTTTTTCTTGTGAACTTACAGTAAGTTTGGTTTCGTTACAGTAAGACCCTTCTCCTTTGACTGCCCAAAACATCTCTTCCAAGATAGGGTTATAGACCACAGCCATCACAGGTTCACCTTTTTCCCACACGCCTAGAGAGATAGCAAGATAAGGGATACCATGGATGAAGTTGGTTGTGCCATCGATGGGGTCGATGTATATGGCTTTATCGTCATGGTAACTGTCATTGTCGCTCTGTGGATGACTCTCTTCTCCCACAAGTGTATGGTCAGGGAAATATTTTTTTAGTTTTTCTAAGATGAAATTTTCTGTCTTTACGTCATATTCGGTGACAAGGTCAACAATACCTTTATGTGTTATCTTTTTGCTGGCATGGTAGCCTTCTTTCACTATCTTACCTGCGTCCAATGCTATTTGTTTAAGTATTTCTATTTTGTTCATAATAAAGTATAGTATAATCTTGCTATGAAAAAACAGATACTCTATATGATCTTAACACTTCTTTTAACTGTGATGGTCTTCTTTGGTTCCAAAGCTTATACTCAGGCAAAGGGGTACGAAGAGGCAACAGCATCACTTGTGAGTCATATGAGTGCAAAAAAACTTGCAGAGTTTCAACTCAAAGAACTTGCTGAAGCATTCTCTTTGGGGTTTTATGAAAATGATAAAAAGAAGAACCTTGAAAAACTGAGAGCAGAACAAGAGATCCATAAAAAGAAGAGTCAGGAGTATGCACTCTATTTTATACTGTTACTCCTTGGGATACTGGGTAGCTATTTTTTGATTTCTTTACGTGCCTTTACTTTTTTTGGTTCTCTGGGTGCACTGGTAACGTTGGTGTTTGGACTAATCACTCCTATTATGATGGTAACTATCCATAAAGAAGTAGAGTACTTGGGTGATGTAGTGCTTTCCTTTGAGTCTAAAGGGGTTGTTGGTTCCATCACAAAACTTTTTGAGAGTGGTGATGTGGTGGTGGCAATAGTTATACTGCTTTTCTCTGTACTCGTGCCGGTAACAAAAACACTCTCTTTGCTCTTTGTCTCCATTTTTATGGAGAGTAAATTTGCACATAGCATCGTAAAGTTTTTTAAGATGATAGGAAAATGGTCGATGGTCGATGTTTTTGTTGTCGCGACATTCCTAGTTTATCTGACTGCAAACAAGGGTGATGTGAGTCGTGCTGAGGTGGAGGTAGGACTTTACTTCTTCTTGGCGTATGTGATAGTTTCTATGTTGGTAAGTTTGAGTGCAGACAAGATGTTGCACCGGTTACATAATTAGAAAGGTGACCTTTTTTATCTGTCTCTAAGTTCTAGAGACAAACTTAATATACAACATCAGAAAATATTAATAAACTTTTGGATATAATCCTCCTCCCTAAAACTATTAGGCTTTAGGAAACTGCGCGAAGAATCTTTGATTAAGTCGCACCGATTACTCAAGGGTTGGAGAGACAAAACATCGTCTATCCACGCAAAAAAGGAGTGTTTACGGACACTCTAGGTGCAAAAAAATCGTAGGAGTAACCAATGAAGGTTAGACCATCAGTTAAAAAAATGTGTGATGATTGCAAGATCATTAAACGCAAGGGTATCGTACGCGTGATTTGTAAAAATCCAAAACATAAACAAAGACAAGGATAAACATGGCACGTATTGCAGGTGTTGATTTACCACAAAAGAAGAGAATGGAGTATGCACTTACTTACATTTTTGGTATTGGGTTAGCAACGTCAAGACAAATTCTTGACAGAACAGGTATCGATTATAACACAAGAGCTCATGAACTTACAGATGCACAAGCAGCTGTTATTCGTAATGACATTCAAGAAAATGTTATGGTTGAAGGTGATCTTAGAAAAAAAGTAACTTTGGATATCAAAGCACTTATGGATTTAGGTTCTTACAGAGGTCTTAGACACAGAAGAGGTTTACCTTGTCGTGGACAAAAAACAAAGACAAATGCGCGTACTCGTAAGGGTAAACGTAAGACTGTCGGCGCGGCATAAGGAGTAGTTTAGAATGGCTAAGAAAAAAGCAAAAAAAAGTATTGCTAAAGCTGTAGTATATGTTGCTGCAACTTTCAATAACACTGTAATCACAGTGACGGATGAAATGGGAAATGTTATCGCTTGGAGTTCAGCAGGAGCACTAGGTTTTAAAGGTTCTAAAAAATCAACTCCTTTTGCAGCAACTGAAGCAGTAGCTGATGCAATGACTAAAGCAATGGAAAATGGTGTTAAAGAAGTAGGAATCAAAGTACAAGGTCCTGGTTCTGGTAGAGATACAGCTGTTAAAGCTATTGGTGCAACTGAAGGAATTAGAGTAACATCTTTAAAAGATATTACACCACTTCCACACAATGGTTGTAGACCACCTAAGAAGAGAAGGGTATAAGCATGGCAAGATATAGAGGTCCAGTTGAAAGACTAGAAAGAAGACTTGGCGTTGATTTAGGATTAAAAGGTGAGAGAAGACTTGCTGGTAAATCTGCATTGGAAAAAAGACCATATGCTCCAGGGCAACATGGTCAAAGAAGAACAAAGATCTCTGAGTATGGTCTTCAACTTCAAGAGAAGCAAAAAGCTAAATTTATGTATGGTGTTTCTGAAAAACAATTTAGAGCACTTTATAAAGAAGCAAACTCAAAAGATGGCAATACAGGTTCGATCCTTATCCAACTTCTTGAGCAAAGACTTGACAATGTAGTTTATAGAATGGGTTTCGCAACGACAAGAGCGTCTGCAAGACAATTTGTAAACCACGGACATGTACTTGTTGACGGGAAAAGAGTAGATATCCCTTCATTTAGAGTAAAAGCAGGTCAAAAAATTGAGATCAGAGAAAAAAGTAAAACGAATCCTCAGATCCTTAGAGCAATCGAATTGACTAGCCAAACTGGTATGGTTGAATGGGTTGATATGGATAAAGAAAAACTTTTTGGTTTATTCACAAGAATTCCAGAGAGAGAAGAGATTGCAATCCCAGTTGAAGAGCGTTTAATCGTCGAGCTATACTCTAAATAATCTTAGTAAAGGCTAGTTAATGAGAAAAATTAAAGTTGCACCATTTATGCCGACAGAGGTAGAAGTCAATGAGATTAGCGCAAATCGTGCTGAGATCATCGCTTATCCTTTTGAGAGCGGTTATGCTGTTACACTCGCGCACCCACTTAGAAGACTTATCTTAGGTTCTTCTATCGGTTATGCACCGATTTCTGTAAAGATCGAAGGTGCTGCACACGAGTTTGATAACATTAGAGGTATGCACGAAGATGTTGCTGTATTTATTATTAACCTTAAAAACATTCGTTTTAAAATTAAAGACGAGAGTGATAAGGTAGAGCTTAAATATAGTTTTTCTGGACATAAAGAAGTAACAGCACAAGATCTTAACAATGATCAAATTGAAGTAGTAAATGGTGATCTGCCACTTGCTACACTTAATGAAGATGCTGAGCTTAACTTTACAGTCGTTATCTCAAAAGGGATTGGTTATGTACCAAGTGAAGACCTTAGAGATGACGTTGCAGCAGACAGTATCGCATTGGATGCTTTCTTTACACCGGTAAGAAAAGCAAACTATAAGATCGAGCCTGTACTTGTAGAGGACAATCCAAACTTTGAAAAGATCACGTTTGACATCGAAACAGATGCTCAGATCGGTCCTGTAGAAGCATTTACGAATGCATTAGAAGTAATGAATAAGCAACTTTCTGTTTTTAACGGTGTACTTGATGTTGATATCTCTGTAACACCGGTAAAAAGAAGCAATGATGACAGCGAACTCAAACCTTTCATGCAGACTGTAGATAGTCTTGGACTTAGTGCAAGATCATTCAACTCACTTGACAGAGCAGGAATGAAATACCTTGGTGAATTGGTATTGATGAGTGAAAATGAGATTAAAAATATCAAAAATCTTGGTAAAAAATCTCTTGATGAAATCAATGAGTGTCTCGTAGAGCACGGATTTGGTTCTGAGTTTGAACTCGCAGATGTTACAAGAGCAAATCTTGTAAAGAAAATAGAACAACTTAAAGCATAAGCTTTAAGTGTAAATGTAAAAGGACGAACATGAGACATAAGCATGGTTACCGTAAACTAAACAGAACGTCTTCTCACAGAGCAGCGCTTCTTAAGAACCTTTCTATTGCTTTAACAAAAGAAGGTAGAATTGAGACTACATTGCCAAAAGCTAAAGAGCTTAGAAGCTACTATGAAAAACTAATCACAAAAGCAGCAGCTGGTGATTTGAATTCACATAGAGCAATTTTTGCAATGTTACAACATAAAGAGTGTACAAATACAATTGTAAACGAAATCGCACCAAAGTATGCAGACAGAAATGGTGGATATACAAGAATTATTAAAACACGTATGAGAAAAGGTGATTCAGCACCTATGGCAATTATCGAACTCGTATAATTTGCTTCTGAACTTCAGTATTTCAAGGCTTTGCCTTGGGTACTACTTCTTAAACTTTTAAAACCCACATAAACCCATTGACAAAATAACACTTTTAGTGTATAACACACTTAAATAGTATAGTACACAAAGAATTTACTATGATTTTGTTATAATAATTATATAATAGACATCTATTTTAGATATGATGCAAGGAGAAATATTGATTCCGTTTACAGATGAAGAATTAGAACCAGCTGTTAAAGATGTGATAGAGAAAGTCAGACCTTCTATTAAATTAGATGGTGGTGACATAGAACTTATAGCGATTAAAGGCGGTGTAGTTTATGTACAGCTTCAAGGTGCTTGTGTAGGGTGTGGGAGTAGTGGTACGACATTGAAGTTTGGTGTTGAAAGACAACTCAAAACTTTGATACACCCAGAGTTAACTGTTATGAACGTCCCTCAAGGCTGGGAAGACAAATTGGATCAATTAGGTTAATATGAATAAAGTTAGTCAAGATCTATTATTGCAAAGAGCAGAAGGTGAGTTCCTTAAGGGGGACTACGTAAATGCTTTAAGAAGTTATGGGCTCATTTTGAAAGATTATCCTTTGCTGGATGAAGCTAGAATAGGAGTCTATTTAAGTGATCTGGGTGCAGAGAGTGAAGAAGAAGCACAGGCACTGTTTGACTACTATCAGATGATCAAAACTGAAAAAGAGAATGCAGTTGACATCATAGATGGTCTCATAGACTCTTTAGACAGTTCTAAACATAATATACAGGAACTTTTGCTCAATCCTATACAGGAACAGATAGAGTATGGAGATGGTATACGTTATAGTGATTTTTTAGAACTTGTGGAGAGTCGCGGAAGTTTTAAAAAGACATTTGAGGACATCATGTTCTCAACTAAAGTGGTGATTACCGATAAAGATGAGTTTATAGACTTTGTGACAAAACTTGCAAACGAAGGCTTTGATGAGATGGCACTGGGGTATCTTGATGCAACAACCAACCTCTTTGGTGATGATCAGGATGTTTTGGCTCTGTATAATGTTGTTAGAGGATCAAAAAAGTGAAGTTAGCTTTTGAGCAAACCATTGAGAATAGTAACTATAGCTTTCTAAGTGATGATACCAGTGTGCTGGATGATCAAACACTTTTTTTAAGAACGGCACAAAACACTCCCTATTATGAAAAACTGGATCCTAAACCAGCATGTATAACCCCGGAAGAACTCATTACTTTTTGGGGACTAGAGAAGATGAAAGTGGTTGGGGTTACCGGAACCAATGGTAAAACGACCGTAACCGCAGCGATTTACTCTTTTCTGCTTGACCTGGATGAGAAGCCTGCCCTTCAGGGAACCAGGGGGCTATTTGCCCAAGAGAAGCGTATAGAAGAGAAGAGTATGACGACACCTTCTATCTTGGAAACACTGCACAATATGAAGCAGACTATGGACTTGGGATGTAATTACTTCATCATGGAAGTGAGTTCTCACGCTATAGATCAAAAGCGTATAGAAGGTTTGACTTTCGCACTTAAGGTACATACCAATGTCACAAGTGACCATCTGGACTATCATGGTACAGTAGAAGAGTATAGACGTATTAAAAGTCTTTTCTTTGCAGATGAAACACCAAAACTGCTCAATAAAGATGATATTAAAAACATCACTTATAATCCTATTGGTGCACAAAGTTACGGAGTAGATGAACCAGCAACGTTTAAAGTGCAAGCTTTTGCGCTTATCCATGGGATCACTGCAGGTATTAAGCATATGCAGACAGAGGCTACTTTCCACTCACCTATGGTAGGACTTTTTAATCTATTCAACCTTATGGCTGCAGTTGGTTCCGTTGTAATGTTGACAGGCAGAAAAGTCGAAGAGGTTTGTGAAGTAGTTCAAAACTTTGCCGGTGTTGCAGGGCGTATGGAAGTTGTAAGCCGTGATCCTCTTGTGATCGTAGATTTTGCACATACGGATGATGGTATGTATCAGGTACTTGACTCTATCAAAGATAGAGATATCTCTGTGGTGTTTGGTGCCGGTGGAAATCGTGATAAAGCGAAACGTCCACGCATGGGTGCCGTTGCAGGTAAATTCGCAAAGAAGATCTATGTGACAAGCGATAACCCTCGTGATGAAGTACCTGAGATGATACTCGAAGATATCCTTGTGGGATTACACGGTAAAGGTCAGGTTACTGCCACACCAGATAGAAAACTTGCTATCAAGATGGCACTGGATGGACTTGAAGGTGATGATGCACTTCTTATCTTGGGTAAAGGTGATGAGGACTATCAGGAGATCAAAGGGGTCAAATATCCTTTTGATGACAGAGAAGTTGTAAGAGAATTTTTAAACCTTTAAAAATTCTCTTAGAAATACCATGTTGCCTTTAACCAGGCAAAATCACTTACCATTTTTTTTCCAAACTCACTCTCTTCATCTCCACTGTTCAGGTTATAAGAGAAGTCTATTTCAAGATTGTTCTTAAACGTATAGATGAATCCAAGGGTATCCAAGTGACTCTTGTCTTCGGTACTCAACATATCTTTGAAATAAACAGAAGAGTAGACGATGCCAAAGGGTTCTTTCTTTGAGAATTTGTTGACAAAATAACTTTTTCCAGAGAAAGGTATTAATTTTGTAGAAGATCTTATCTCATCTCTGGTCAATCCTTCAGAGTCATAGTAGTATTCACTCAATATAATAATATCATTTTCCGTTACATATTTCAACCCTAAAACATAGGAGTGATATCCATCTATCTCTTTGGCATACTCTCCATGTACTTCAAAATAGGTTGCAAGGTTTTTTGAGAAGGTGAAACCTATCTTATCTTTTTGTTCATCACTGTAAAGATAGATGAACTCTATATCAGTATCAAGATAAAGCAGATAGAGTTTCATTGCCAGGTTGGTTGACTGTCCATTATAAAAATCATCATTGACCTCAGAAGTGGTTGGCATATAAATGAGATCCAGCTTCAGGTTTTTTAAATCTCCATCAAAGCTTTTATTGTAGGCATAGTTAGCCATCACATAGCCTTCGTAGGCATTTTCCGGTTGTGTTGGATCTTTGGGTCTGTCAAGGAAGGCTGCAGGATTAAAGAAGTATCCTTTCCCCCACTTGAGTGTTTTTTTACCTACATCTATGGAGTGATTGATAGAGAGTGTGTTGTGTGCATAGAGCTGATATGCAGTAAAGAGACTCTCATCTATACCATCAACATTGGCATATCTTGCAGAGAGTGCACCGATGAGTTTGAAATCATCTTTATAGTGGGTGAAACGAAACAGTGCTTCATTCAAAAAAGTGTTTTGAGAGCTATCATCTCTATTTAACAGCGTATAGAGAGGGGAATCCTGATTAAGATTTTGGTATTTATATTCAGCACGAAGATACCCTGAGTATTCAAAACTTTTTGTTTCTATGCTCTCCATATCAAAGTCATAGTCATCAGCGTATATACCTACAGTACATAGAACTAAAAGAGCAAGAAGAGGACGAATCATCTTCTTAGTGTACCGACTTTTGATATGTTATCAAGAGTAAAGACTTCGTTGGCAAAGGATTTTGGTGTGATCTTACCGTACACCATGATAGATTTATACCCTTTGTAGAATGGGCTTACTGTCTCTACTACGGCAGGTCTTACGATGCCCGGAGCAAACTTCTTGATGTTTTTATAGGTCAGTGTTTTGATAAGCATACCCGTTGAAGCGTAGCAAACCACCTTTTTAGGTGTAACACTCTTTTTATCTACAGTCATAATGAGTTTATCATAAGCAACACTGGCATTTTTTGCTTTTAAAGTCAGCGTATATTCACTGCTACTCTCTTTTTGCCCGGTTACTTTGTACTCTGCAGAAAAATCAAGTCTCATGATATCACTGTTGTTAAATACACCACCTACCACCGATTGCATAGAAGCAATACGGATGGGTTTACCGACATTGGGAATGTAGAGCCACATATTGTCACCCAATCTCAGTGTTGACCTTCCTTTTTCGCTCTCAGGCTCCAAGAAAAGAGAGACCATTTTCTCTTTCCCTTTTTTCGCCTGATAAAGTAAAAATGTTTTTTTGCTTCCGTTAGGTTCGATATTGGTAAGTTTTTTATAACTTTCACTGGATACAGGCTGTAAGTTTCTGTCTATCTTTTCCAGTAAGGCATTGGCTCCCAGAAAAGAGAGTGTGATGAAGAAAATTAAAATTTGTTTCATGATTCGCTCCTATAGGGTTAATCATAGAGTATACAACAATAATATGAACTAAATATGTATGTTGGAGAGGGATATGATCTAATAATGTTACATTAGATCATATCTGGAGAGTCAGGAAGGTTATCTTATCTGTAAGAATCTTTCATCGCTACAGTATAGGTGTCATGAAGGTTCATAATTTTACCACCAAACTTTTTACTGAAAGCTTCAGCTTCAGACTTTTTAGCAAAGGCATACTTGCTGGTACGGCTCATAGTACCTGGTTTGGAGCTTCCTACCACATAAAATGCTTTGTCTGCACGGATGAACTTCAGGCTATTAGTATCTACGACTTTCAGGTTTAAGAGATCTGTTTTATTGATCTCGTTGTCATGTACAACACAGTGTATTGAACAGTACTGTTTTTTAGACCCTGTTTTAGTGTCTGCCGCGTGATTTGTTTTGTAAAATGCTTGCAGGTGCATACCACAAATGATACAAGAGTCTCTACCCTGACCTTTTTGTACAAGTATAGCCTGCTCAGCAGATACAGTTTGAAAACGAGTTTTACTGTGCTTTTGTGTGGCTGTTGCACTGTCGGCACAACCGACAAAGAGAAGTGCAGCAAAAATACTCGCTAGTAATGTAATACTTTTCATGAATAACCTTTTTCAATAGTTTTTATAAGTTTAACAAAGTTTTATTAAAGCAATATAGAAGTTAGTATCTAACCTTATAAAACCTCCCATATCGGCATGTCTTATAAGGTTTTATCTTCTTGCTTGTTTAAAAGTAGTCAAAAGGTATCGCTACAGCGACAAACCTTATATTCTATGTTAAATTATAAGGTTTTCATTCTTCAGAGATAAAAAATAATGTTAATCAACTAGTATTCGCTTTTTATCTTTCTTATATCTTCTGTTCATCTATATATTAAACATAAAAAGGTGATATTAGATTTCTAAAAACAATCTTATAAAAGCAAGCCTGTATAATAATTAATATTCTTACTGCACAAACGCTGCACAAGGTATAGCAGGTACGATGTTAATGGCAGAGTCTGAAACAGATTATCGATGTGGACAACAACCATGCTATGGATATGGCATGCATGGCCAAGGAATGATGGGACAAGGTTATGGTATGCATGGACAGCGGCATAATAAACAACGCAGTTATAACCGATTCCAGAGGCTAAAGCCAGAAAAATGTTAGGTCAATATATTAAGGACAATCTCAAGGGATTTAAACTAATAGAACTTGAAACACAGCGTATGCCAATGGGTATTATATACATTGCTACAGTTAAAGATAGTAACGGAAATGAGTTTGAAATCCATCTCAATCCATGGGGCTATATTAGAGGACCGTTTGTTCGTTAAACATTGATATTGCAGGAGTAACTCTGCAATATCCAAACGATGGTGTGAACTATTGTCAGTCTGACTATCTATAAAACAGTTATGAAAATCGGTATATATTTTTAACTAGAGTCATTTACTTTCCATCTATCCAGATATCCAAACCTAAGTTTAATTTTGGACGGAATACTTCAAATAACTATTCAATTCTCCTATTTTTTTACATTTCTAAACTTTCTATAGGTTCACTTTTGGTTCATACTTTAGGATTATAATAGAAATAGTCTTTCCTTTAAGGAGCTAAAACAATGTGGAAAGAGACCGTAGATTATTTTATATATGATGCTCTAAATATGCAAGGTCATTTGGCTGAAGCAATTAATTTTTTCATCTATGACACGATTAAAATCTGGTTTTTACTCCTAACTATTATTTTTATTGTGTCGTATTTGAGAACACACTTTAATACAGAGTATGTAAGAGCTTACTTACAGGGTAAATCACCTTTTTTTGGTAATGTTTTAGCTTCACTATTTGGTATTATTACTCCATTTTGTAGCTGTAGTGCCATACCTCTATTCTTAGGTTTTATTCAAGCTCGCATACCTCTTGGTGTAACTTTCTCATTTCTTATCAGCTCTCCTTTAAATAATGAGATAGCTATAGCACTTCTGTTTGGTATATTTGGTTGGAAAATTACGGCTATATATATTGGGTTTGGATTGCTAGTTTCAACACTTGGTGGATACTTTATAGGTCGAATGAAGATGGAGAAGTATATTTTACTTGATGTGACACCAATGGATGGAGAGTTAGATGAAGTTAAGATAAAACTTACATTTAAAGAGCGAGTAAAAGAAGCATCTGAGTATACGCTTGATATCTTTAAAAAGATCTATATTTATGTGCTGATTGGTGTGGGAATTGGAGCTTTTATTCATGGATATATCCCAGCAGACTTTATTGTAAAATATGCAGGAGCAGATAATCCTTTTGCAGTTTTAGTCGCTGTTCTAATGGGAATACCGATGTATAGTAACGCAGCTGGAGTAATGCCACTAGTTGAAGTATTTGTCAGCAAAGGAATGCTACTTGGAACCGCTCTAAGTTTTATGATGGCAGTAACTGCTCTCAGCCTTCCTGAGGCTATGATACTTAAAAGAATAATACATACTAAGTTGATTATTCTATTCTTTGGGATTGTTGGTTTGGGGATAATTGCTATAGGTTATCTCTTTAATTTTATATTATAAAAAGGGGAAATTATGATGAAGTATCTATTGATTTTAGTCATGTTAGCTAGTTATGTAAATGCTCAAAGTTTTGAAAATTATTTGAAAAATTTTGATTATGAAGCAAGAAAAGATATGAAAATTAAAGCAGTTGAGATGTTAAATATGTTAGAAGATGGCAAGGCTCAAGTTATAGATATAAGATTTCGTGAAGAGTATGAAGCTTGGCATACAGGATTTACAAAAAATATACCTCTTAATGAACTTCCAGATAGGCTTAATGAGTTAGATAAAAATAAACTAATCATCACTGTTTGTCCTCATAATGATAGAGCAAATATAGCTAGAATATTTTTAATGCTAAAAGGATATGAAGCAAAATATTTAAGTGATGGACTATTAAAGACAGTTGATTACTTAAGAGGTGATAATGCAAAAGAATTTCAACAAGAGTATAAAAAGGAGAAAACAAAATGAAAATAGAGATACTAGGTACAGGTTGTACAAAATGTAAAGCATTAGAAGAATCCACAAAACAGGCTGTAGCAAAAGTTGGTGGATTTCATAGTGTAGAGAAGGTTGAAGATATTCAAAAAATCATGGATTATGGTGTTATTAGTACACCATCATTAGTGATAGATGGAGAAGTAAAAAGCACAGGAAAACTTTTAAGTGTGGATGAAATAGTTAATATTATCAATGGAGAGGGTGTAAAATAAACTGCGTAAATATACCTTTTATCTCTTAATCACCTAGTATGTTTTGATATGATTTCACTATAAAAACCATATAAAATA
>CBFCXZ010000029.1:0-28307 GCA_965602275.1 uncultured bacterium | reverse complement strand
AATATATAACTTTATAAGGTTTTGAAAGGGACTGAATTTACGGATTTTTATGGACTATATCACTTTTCGTACCATCAGCAAAGGTCACTTGTACGGCTATAGATTTTGCAGTATCCAGTGGCATAGTCAGATAAATAATATCTTTGGTAATAGTCATAGGATTCTTAATATCACAAGGCTGAAGTTCCCATACTTTATCCAATTCATCTGAGTTGATGCTGTAACGCACTTCTTTTATGCCACATGTGTAAGATTCCAAATGTGTAAAGTAGATCAACTGTTTCCCGTTAAAATCACGAAAACTCACCCAGTTGTTTTGAGTCATGTTAAGTATCTGCTTCATCTGTTTGGGCGGCATGGCACTTATAGGCAGAGAAAACACTGCCAAGAGTAAAACTGATACGATAAATATAGTTATTTGTCTTATTTGATGCTCCTTAATAAATATAATATTTATACGATAACAGTTCTGTGTTTAGTTTTGGCTTTTTTTATTCAGTCAAATAAGAGAGGATTTCTTAAATCATATACTCCACTTCACGATGCCTATGACTCTCATAGATACCAAGTATCCGTACATCATCGGCGAAAAATGCTAATTCTTTTAGGGCAAGCTTTAACACATCTGAGTCAATATGCCCATCTATATCAATATGAAATTGACTTCCAGGAAGCATTTGGGTTCCCATGTAGCTCTCGATCTTTAAAAGGTTAATGCCATTGGTTGCAAAACCTCCAAGCACTTTATAGAGGGCCGATGGTATATTTTTTACTTGAAATACCAGTGAAGTGATGTATCTTTTAGATGGATCGAAAAGAGGTACATTCTTTTCTCGTGAAAGTATGAAAAACCGTGTAGTATTTCCACGCTTATCTTCAAAGTTTTCTTTTAAGATCTGCAGTCCATAAATATCTGCTGCGAGCTTTGAGGCGATGGCTGCTCTTTGAACATCTTGTAATTCAACCAGTTCTTTAGCAGCACCTGCTGTATCAAGCTTCGCTTCCGCTTTTACCCCTAGTGAAATGATATTGTGATGACACTGTGCCAATGCCTGAGGATGTGAAGCAACATATTTCAGATCTTCCAACTTTGCATCCGGCAGAGCAAGCAGACAATGTACGACCGGTTCAAAGTGTTCACCTATAACATGCAGTGCCATTTTAGGGATCAATCTATAGATCTCTTCTACCCTGCCAGCAGTAGAGTTCTCCAAGGGGATCATCGCCAAGTCTGCATCTCCCTGCTCTACTAACCACATCGCTTCATGAAAAGTATCACATGCGATAGTTTCATAATCCTCATAAGCATTTTTACAAGCCTGCTCCGAATAGGCACCCTGTACACCTTGATATGCTATCGTTTTATGCATCTCATCACCCTATTATTCTATTATTTTACTCACCGGTATCTCTACGATCGACTTTGCTCCATGCTCTTTGAGTTTTGGGATCAAATCACGAAGACTACCTTTATCCACAACAGCCATCACATCTATCCAGTCACCTTTTGCCAAATGTGAAACAGTAGGATTATCATTTGGAAGGATCTTTAAGATAGCCTCCAGTTCAGCCTCTGGAGCATTGAGAATCAAACAGACTTTAGGAACCGCATCTATCACAGATTTGAGCATCATGATGATCCTGTCGATCTTTACTCTTTTTTTCGGATCTTCATATGCATTTTTGTTGGCGATGAACCTTGTAGTTGTCTCTAAAACCGTATCAATGATCTTCAAGTCGTTTGCCCTGAGTGACGACCCAGTCTCTGTGATCTCAACGATGGCATCTGCAAGATCAGGTACTTTGACCTCAGTCGTCCCCCAGCTGAACTCTACATTGGCTTTAACTCCATGAGAAGCCAGGTAGTCAGTAGTAAGATTGACCACCTCAGTTGCTATTGTTTTGCCTTCCAGGTCTTTGACACTTTTATAAGGTGAATCCTCTTTCACTGCCAACACCCACTTGATAGGTTTAAAACTCTGTTTTGCATAAGTAAGTTCACATACTTCTACTACATCTGCACGATTCTCCTTGATCCAATCCAAACCAGTCAATCCGCAATCAAGCTGTCCACCTTCAACATATCTAGCCATCTCCTGCGCACGGATAAGCATACACTCCAACTGTGGATCATCAACAGAGGGATAATAATTTCTCTCTCTTACCTTAATGTCATACCCGGCCTCTTTAAATATTTTGATCGTTGACTCTTGCAAGCTTCCTTTGGGGATCCCTAATTTTAATACCATATAACACTCCTTTTATAAATTATATATTGAATCCCCTGAATACCCCTAGGTACTCAGAGACTCATTACTCTTTTGCAATAAATTCTGCTTCAAACTGGTAAGTTCTTTCACCTTTATGACGACCAAAACCTATATCTTGGAGTTGTTCCAAGTATTCTGTAAGTCCTTCATTGAAATTTACATTGTTTGACGCTGTTTTTAATTTGAATTCAAAAAATCCTGTAGGATTGATGTAGAGTATTACTTTAACCTTTTCACCAGCATATTCACTTTGTGCAGGCCAACCCTCCAACATACTTTGTACTTTTGCCAAATACGCATTTTCTACACCACTGTCACTGCTTTGTTGTTGTTTGAGTGAAGAACTGATACGTTCACTTGCACTTATATGTTTATCAGTCACCTTGATAAGGTTATTTTTAGGTACTGTTTTTATAGGCTTGTCTGTCACCTCTATAAGCTTTTTCTTTTTAGGTGTTTTAACGTTTGCAAAAAGGTCTAAAGCTTTTTTCTTTGGTTTTGTAAGATTTTCATCTTTTTTCTTTACTACTTTTTTGACTACTTTTTCTTTAATGACCTTTTTCTTTACCACTTTCTTAGGCTTTGTTTTAGGTTTTGGCTTCACTTTAGGTTTAACCTTGGGTTTTGGCTTAGGCTTGGGTTTTACTTTTGGTTTAGGATTTATAGCTTTTTTATTTTCAAGTTTTTTGGGTGTAGAGAGTGCTACTTGTATACGACGTTCATCTTTTTTAACATAATGCACCGACTTCTTTTCATCACGTGAATTAAAATAAAAGATCAGTAAACCAATGAGTAGAAAGTAGATGCCAAACGCCAAAAATCCAGAGATGAATGTAGAAGACTGTTTTATCATAGGGTTATAAGTGAAACCTTCTCAAAACCAGCCGCTTTGACACTTTTAAGTAAGTACATCACATCTTTGTATTTGAGCTGTTCATCTGCACGTATATAGACTTCAGAGTTTTTGTCGAACTTTACAGACTTGTTTACAAAATCATCCGCAAAAGTATCTAAAGCATAAGTATCATTGTTCAAATAAATTTTTTGTTTTTTATCCATACGAATGGTAAGTGTTTTCGGTTTTGTGACTTTGACGGTTTTTGAACCTTGAGGAAGGTCTATCTGTTCTTGAAAAGTGATCGTAGGTGCAGTGATCATTAAAATAGCCATCAGTACCAACATTACGTCTACAAGAGGCGTAATATTCAGATCTGGACTATCATCCCAAGAGAACATTTATTTATCCTCATTGACCTGAGAAAGTATCACTTCAGACTGAGAAGAGAGCAGTGAACTAAGTTCATATGCTTTACGTTTTAAGATCAAATGAAAAGTATACGCAAAGATCGCAACAGCGATACCTGCCGCTGTTGCGATAAGGGCTTCAGATATAGCTGGAGCTACTACACTCAAAGAAGCACTGGACTGTGAACCAAGTTTAGAAAAGGTTTCAAGTATGCCTATAACCGTACCAAAAAGACCTATGAACGGTGAAGTAGATGCGATGATAGAGAGCCAGGTTAAGCCCTTGGTTGAAACACGTATAGCATCAGAAGATGCTGCCTCAAGTATGGCACTGTTTGGAGTATTTACACGACTCAGATAAGTAAAAATAAGTGAGTTACTAGCCACTGATTTTGACTGACCTGTATAAAGTGCTTTAAGTGATTTGGCTTCAGAGCCTATACGTGAGTTTAAAATATAAAATCTGTCTAAGAAAACCCAAAATGTAGCGATAAAATAGACTGATAGCAGAAGCAGTACAAAAATAGTAATTGCACTGCTGTCCATGAAATAATCTAGGAGAGATCCCAACTTAGAGAGACTTTCCGATTTGTTCTACTTTAGCTACTGCAGATGCGATAGCTGTATTAGAAGATTCTGTACTCTTGAGCAACTCTTTAGCTGCTTCAAGTGCTTTAGCAAGGTCACTGTCATCACCAGAGAGAGCGACTGCACCATCAACGATACACGTGGTTTTTTCTTCATCGACTTTTACATACCCAGAGTTGATAGCAACTGCTAATTCACTTCCGTCTGATTTTTCGATACCGATCACACCTGTATCAAGCAACGATACCAAAGTAGCGTGGTTAGCTAAAACACCAAACTCACCCTCAGACCCTGGTAAAGTTACTTGTTTTACTTCAGCGTCAAAGATCACACCGTTTGGTGTGACTATTTCTAGCTTCATAAGTTCCATAATTATCCTTTATAAGACACGAACTAAGATTACTTAGCGTTAATCTTATCGTTTTTCGCGATAGCTTCACCCATATTTCCAACCATATAGAATGCAGCTTCATTCATGTCGTCATATTTACCTTCGAGAAGACCTTTAAATCCTTCGATAGTCTCTTCAAGTGTAACATATACACCTGGAGAACCTGTAAATACTTCAGCAACGTGGAATGGCTGAGAAAGGTATTTTTCAATCTTTCTTGCTCTTTCAACAACAAGTTTGTCATCTTCAGAAAGTTCGTCCATACCAAGAATCGCAATGATATCCTGAAGGTCTTTATACTTTTGAAGAATTTGTTGAACACCATTAGCGATACCATAATGCTCTTCACCGACAATTTGCGGATCAAGCATTCTTGAAGTTGAATCCAATGGATCAACCGCAGGATAGATACCTTTTTCAGCAATCGATCTGTTAAGAACGGTTGTCGCATCAAGGTGAGCAAATACAGATGCCGGAGCAGGGTCAGTCAAGTCATCCGCAGGAACATATACTGCTTGAACAGAAGTAATAGAACCTTTTGTTGTTGATGTAATTCTCTCTTGAAGTGCACCCATCTCTCTAGCAAGTGTTGGCTGATAACCAACCGCTGAAGGGATACGGCCAAGAAGTGCAGACATCTCTGAACCAGATTGAGCAAATCTAAAGATATTATCAATAAACATCAATACATCAAGACCCATTTCATCTCTAAAGTACTCAGCCATAGTAAGACCGGTAAGAGCAATACGGTTTCTTGCTCCTGGAGGCTCAGACATTTGACCATAGCACAGTGCAACTTTGTCAAGTACGTTTGACTCTTTCATTTCATAGTAAAGGTCATTTCCTTCACGTGTTCTTTCACCAACACCGGCAAATACAGAGTAACCACTGTGTTTAAGCGCAACGTTGTTAATAAGTTCCATAATAATGACGGTTTTACCAACACCGGCACCACCAAATAGTCCTACTTTACCACCTTTTGAGTATGGAGCGAGAAGGTCAACAACTTTTATACCAGTTTCAAAAACTTCTGTTTTTGTACTTTGCTCTTCGAATGGTGGTGGATCTCTGTGGATTGACCAGTACTCTTTAGCATTTACTTCACCCGCTTCATCAATAGCTTCACCGATAACGTTGAAGATACGTCCAAGAACTTCTTCGCCTACAGGAACTTTGATAGAGTCACCAGTTGCTTTCACTTCTTGACCTCTAACAACACCTTCACTCATATCCATAGCAATTGTTCTTACTCTATTATCACCAAGTTGTGCTGCTACTTCTAAAACCAATTTTTGCTCTTTACCTTCGAACATGAATGTTGTTTCTAACGCTTCATTGATCTCCGGTAGGTAGTCTGTAAAATCCACATCTAGAACGGGACCTAAGACTTGTACTATTTTACCTGTCATTTCTTCTCCTCTTATTATTTCATTGATTCCACACCACTGATGATCTCTATGAGTTCAGTAGTGATGGCTTCTTGTCTTGCTTTGTTGTATTTAACATTTAGCTCTTTTACCATCTCTTTAGCATTCTTTGTTGCTGCGTCCATCGCTTGCATACGAGCAGAGTGCTCAGCAGCCAATGAGTCAATAAGTGAGTAATACATTGTATACTCAATATAACGCTTCACCAATGCATCAAGAAGTGTATCATCATCATCCGGCTCAACTTCAAGTTCTGAAGTTGAAACAGAACTAAGTTCCAGCTTTGATGTATCTACCGGCAGAACATGATCTTCTTTGACCTCTTGGGTGATCATATTTACATAACCGTTGTGTACCAAAACGATCTTATCTGTTTCACCGTTTACATATGATGCCGCCACTTCAGAGATGAACTCTGCCGCCTGTTTGAAATCAGGTGCTGCAGAAAGCCCGATGACCTCATCACTTAATTCAAAGTTATTGAATTTAAAGTAATCAATACCTTTTCTTCCTACAGCTCTAAGACGTACTTTAACATCTTGCGCTTTATAGTCAGAAAGCAGTTGATTTACTCTCTTGATCGTTTGTGAGTTAAATCCACCACAAAGACCTTTGTCTGCAGTAATAAAGATAATATCAACTTTTTTAGGATTTGGTATATCCTTAAAATAGACATTATCGATACCCTCTGCATTGGACTGTTGCATTTTTTGAGCGATCTCTTCTATGAGTTCAGTCAATTTTGCAGCATAAACTCTTGAACGCTTAGCAAGTTCTTCTGTTCTTTTCAGTTTAGCAGAAGAGACAAGCTTCATAGCGTTAGTCGTTTTTTGTGTGTTCTTAACACTCCCGATCTTACGCTTTATCTCTTTTAAATTAGCCATTTTAAGCCTTTCTTACTCAGCGAATGAAGCTTTGAAATCTTCGATAGCTTTACGTAATTGAGCATCTGTATCATCAGAGATCTTTTTCTCATTTCTGATACTCTCTAAGATGTTTGCATATTTTGCTTCCATAAATGGCATAAGATCTGCTTCAAATTTCGTTACAGAACTTACAGCAATGTCATCTAAGTATCCATTTGCACCAGCAAAAATGATCACAACCTGTTTTTCAATTGCAACTGGAACATATGGTCCTTGTTTAAGAACTTCAACCATTCTTTGTCCACGCTCTAGTTGACCTCTTGTATAGTCATCAAGATCAGATGCAAACTGTGCAAAGGCTTGAAGCTCTCTAAATGAAGCAAGGTCAAGTCTAAGTGTTCCAGAAACTTGTTTAGTCGCTTTAATTTGAGCAGCACCACCAACACGTGAAACTGAAAGCCCTACGTTGATCGCTGGTCTGATACCAGAGTTAAACAAGTCAGTCTCTAGGAAAATTTGACCATCTGTAATAGAAATAACGTTTGTCGGGATATACGCCGCAACATCACCCGCTTGAGTTTCAATGATAGGGAATGCAGTAATTGAACCGGCACCTAACTCATCAGAAAGCTTTGCAGCTCTTTCAAGAAGTCTTGAGTGAAGATAGAAAACATCACCTGGGTATGCTTCACGACCCGGAGGTCTTCTAAGGATCAATGACATCTCTCTGTATGCAACCGCATGCTTAGAAAGGTCATCATAGAAGATAACTGCATGTCTACCATTGTCTCTGAAGTACTCAGCCATAGTTACACCGGCATATGGAGCAAGGAACTGAAGTGCAGAAGAGTCAGAAGCACCAGCATTAACTACAATTGTATAATCCATTGCACCGTGCTCTTCAAGTTTTTTCACTGTAGCAGCTACTGTTGATTGTTTTTGACCAATAGCAACATAAATACATACAACATCTTGACCTTTTTGGTTGATGATCGTATCGATAGCCAATGTTGTTTTACCAGTTTGTCTATCACCAATGATAAGCTCTCTTTGACCTCTACCAACCGGTACAAGTGCATCAATCGCTTTGATACCTGTTTGAAGTGGCTCATGAACTGATTTTCTAGCCATGATCCCCGGTGCTTTCTCTTCAACAAATCTATGCTCTGTTGCTTCAACTGCACCTTTACCATCAATAGCTTCACCAAGTGGGTTTACAACTCTACCCATCAAAGCATCGCCAACCGGTGTTTTAAGAAGCTCTCCAGCTCTCTTAACGCTCATACCTTCTACAATTCCAGCACTAGAACCCAGAACAACAACACCTACGTTTGCCTCTTCAAGGTTCAATACTAGTCCTTTAGCACCGTTATCAAACTCTACAACCTCACCTGCCATAACATTGTTAAGACCATAAACGGTTGATATACCATCTGCGATACCTACTACTTTTCCTATTTCATTGATGTCTACATCAATCTCAAAGTTCTCAATTCTCTCTTTGATGATTGAACTTATCTCATCTGCTTGCAATTTTACTGCCACTGACTCTCCTTTACTGTTAGATAACTATAAAGATTTCTTAATGAAATCAATTAGTTGTTCTTTAACTCTCTTCTTAGAGAAATTAACCTCAATACCCAAATCATCAACTGAAACACGTAACCCGTCAAGATCCGTTTTTTCTTGTGTTAATTTAATCGTAGAACCTGTATATTTTTTAAGTGTCGCTTCTAACTTACTCAACTCTTTATCACCAAGTGTCTCTTTGCTTTTCAATACACCTTCGTATTGATTTGACTCTTTTTGCAAGTCAGCATTAAGTACTTTAGCAATAGCAGGAATCAGATCAAGTCTTCCGTTTTCACCCAAAATTTTAATAAAGTTTACAAGTGTCGCATCTGCTTTTTTATCAAGAGCAGAAAGAATCATTTCTGTTTTTTTCTCAGCAGCAATAATAGGAGAGGTCAAAGCTGTTTTAACCTCATCACTACTAATAGCTTCAGTAAGTACATTAAGTACTTCTACAATGCTTACTATATCTTTACTTACAGAAGAAAGTGCTGTTGCATATCTTTTAGCGATTAATTCTTCCATCTATGCCACCTTCTTAGAAATAATATCAACTACTTTAGATTCATCGATCATAATGTCATCATTCGTGATATTCTCACTCAAGATCTCATCGATCGCTTCTCTAGCAGATCTTCTCTCTTCTAAAGTCATTTTTTCTTCAAGTTGTTTCTCCATAAGAGCCAACTCATTTTCATTTGCTTCAGAGATCTTTTCCGCTAAAAGAGTTGCTTCTTTTTTCGCATCAGCAATGATCTGTTCAGCTTTCTTACTACTCTCATCTAAACGAGTTTGAGCTTCTTTCTTCTCATCTTTAGCTGCTTGAAGTTTATCTTCTATCTCTCTAAGCTGCCCTGCGATACCTTCTTTTCTTCCTACGAAGAAATTTTTGATCGGGCTAGCGATCAAATAGTAAAGCAAAGATGCGAAGATAGTAAAGTTAACTACTCTTGGCCAAAAGTCTGTCTCTCTACCTGTTTGTGCAAAGTAACGAGTTGACTCAGCATCTCCACCACTTGCCAAAAGAATAGCAGGTACCATAAGTAAAGACAATAGTGCTAATTTTTTCATATTCATCCCTTCCTATAATTTGCTAAACTTAGCTTTGAGGCTCTCTTTAAATAGAGGCATTTGAGAAAGAAGAGAATTTTTAAGACTCTCTTTATCTGCGGTTAACTTCTCAACGAAGCTGCCATACTCTTTGTCTAGTTCACTCTGTTTTGTTTCGACTTTACTTGCAGCCAATGTTTTTTCATCATCGATCGCTTTCTGTCTTATTGCCGCAGCTTCATTCTTAGCATTGCTAAGATTTTCATCTGCTTTAGCATTGAGTTCATCAGTATTGCCACTGAGACCTTTTGCTGCTTCTAAATCTTTTGCTATAGAGTTATCTCTATCATCCATGAACTTAACCAATGGCTTAAATAGCATATTATTTAAAACAACAAGAAGGAACAGAAACAAAGCTAAGACGAACAACATCAATGATAAATGTATATCAAGCATTAAAACTCCTCATGTAAATTTCGTATTATTTTAGCATTTTGGAGATGAGATGTTGGTTAAATTTTAGGGTTTTTTGAGGAATGTTAAAAAGTTTTCGATATCTTTCTTATTAGTTAAGCTTATCTCAATGCTTTTAGCTTTAATTTTATGTTTAAAAGGTAATGTTGTTTCCAACTCTTTTGCATATTTTTCAAGTAAATGAGGTGTAGAAGGTTTATGAGATGCGGTTGAAACATTCTCTTTATAATTTTTTACCATTTTTTCAGCATCACGAACACTTAATTTTTGTCCGATGATACTGTCTATAACAATTTTTTGCTTTTTCTCATCAAGTCCAACAAGCACTTTTGCATGCCCTTGAGAAATTTTCCCGGACACTACTTGTTTTTGTGCATAGTCGCCAAGACTCAAAAGACGCATGGTATTTGTGATCTGTGAACGGCTTTTATGGACGATGTTAGAGAGTTCGTCATGGGTGATCTTATGTACTTCTATCAACTCAGCATAAGAGTTTGCAAGCTCAATAGCATTAAGATTTTCTCTTTGGATATTTTCAATAAGGGAGAGTTCACGCAGTCTTACTTCGTCTATGTCTACATCAGCGATGATCGCTTTAATCGTTGTAAGTTTTGCTAATTTATGTGCTCTTAGACGACGTTCCCCCGCAATAAGTAAATAACCATCTTCTTTTTCTATAACAACGATAGGTTGAAGTAAGCCGTGCTCTTTAACAGACTTACTTAGTTCTTGAAGTGCTTTTTCATCAAAATGTTTACGTGGTTGAAAAGGGTTGGGAGTGATACTGTCAACACGAAGTTCTTCTACTCTAGCACCTTGTGCTTCAAGTTCAAAGTTATCTATATGACTAAGGTCTTTTTCATATGCCTCTTCTACTTCAGAAAGAATATCTCCCAGTCCTCTACCTAATGCCATTTTTAACCTCTTACTATCACTGTTGCCAGATCTCTATAGGCGATAGAACCTTTGGAATTTGTTGCATAGTGTGTTACCGGCTTACCAAAGCTAGGACTCTCCGCCACCTTTACATTGCGTGGTACAACAATACACTCTTTGCCTTTTTTAATATGAAAAAGCTTATCTTTAAAATGATGAGTCAGGTCTGCAAGCACTTGCTTAGAGAGATTATTTTGTCCTGAATACATTGTCGGCAAGAAGCCTTTTATCTTGAGCTTTGGATTGATCGTTTTTTTCAAAAGACTTACTGTATTAAGCAACTGTGCCAATCCTTCTAATGCAAAAAACTCACACTGAATTGGAATAATCACTGAATCAGAAGCACTTAAAGCATTAATAGTAATGGGACCCAATGCCGGAGGGGAATCAATGATGATAAAATCAAATTTTTTAGAAACTTCTTTGATCTTCTCTTTAAGGATCAGTTCTCTATTTTTCTTTTTAGGGTTATAAAACTCTTTTTCTATCCCTACAAGGCCAATGTTCGAAGGTACAAGGCTAAGATTTTTTATAGCTGTTTTGAGTACTACTTCAGAGATCTTTTTACTCCCGATCAGCACATGGTAAATATTGAATTCATAATCACTTCTGTTAAACCCTAAACTGGTGGTTGCATTAGACTGGGGATCAATGTCTAAAAGAAGGACTTTTTTACCTTTTTCAGCTAAAGATGCTGCTAGATTTACTGCTGTTGTTGTTTTCCCTACGCCACCTTTTTGGTTGGCAATGCTTATCACTTCGCTCATCGTAAACTATACACCCTCTTACCCCCTATTATTAAAGAACCATCCCCACACAAACTAGCGTCTGATAGGCTATTTTGATAGTTTTCAATATGAACTGAAAACTTTCTGCTTAGTTCAAATTCTACCTCATACTCACTAAAAACCTGCTTCCATTTTGGAAATTTTTCAAGTGCCACAAGGTACTTTTCAAGCAATATTTCCGGTGCAATATCGCACTGCAAGGCACTGTAGCCATTTTGCGTATTTTTTAAATTTATCCCAATTCCACACACTAAAACATTTTTTACTTTTTGAGTGATCGTTCCACCTACTTTATCATTATTAAAATAAAAATCATTTGGCCATTTTAACCAAATATTTTCACCAAGTGCCTCTAGCGTTTGTTTCATAACAAAAGAGAAGTAAATGGAAGATGATGAAAGAGAGAGATCTTTAGGAAGCATTTCTATATTTACAGCGATTGAAGCAAAGAAATTTCCTTTACCTCCAGACCATTCATTATCACGACTTCCTACACCTGAACTTTGTTCAGATGTCATTACAGCAATAGGTGCTTCAAGCTTACCATCTTGTAGTTGTTCTATAAGATACTTTTGCGTAGAGGGGAGTTTGTCAAATAATCGTATTTCCAACTTTTAATCCTCTTCCTACACAGTAAGCCTTTGCTGACATGGCTTTTTTTGAAGCAGGTTGCAGAGTCTCTATTTTTAATACACCCGTACGGCAACCTACAAGTACGCTCTCTTCTTCAAATGCCAGTATCTCCAAAATACTATTCTTACTTGTAGTATCTACTAAACTAAGTCCATCAAACTTTGTACCATTGGCTGTAAATATACCTGGCCAACCTTCAAAGGCACGGTATTTGTTATAAATAACAGTTGCATCTTCAAAGTCTACTTCACCATCACTCTTTTTAATTTTTTTACAAAGTGTTGCTTGACTTTCATCTTGTACTTTCGGTGTTATATTTTCATAGTTTCTGAGTGTACTTAACGTAAGATCACATGCATCATCTGTAAGTTGTTGCATAAGCGCATACAGTCTCATTTCATCAGGTATCACAAATTCTATTTTTTCAAGCATAGGTCCTGTATCCAACCCCTCTTCCATAAGCATAGAAGTTACGCCTGTTATCTCATCTCCATGAAGTAATGACTGCTGAACAGGACTTGCTCCTCTGTACTGAGGTAAAAGTGAAGCATGCAAATTAATGCATGGTGCAATATCTAAAATACTCTTAGGCAAAATCTGTCCAAATGCAGCCACCACGATAAAGTCAGGTTTTGCCTCTCTGATAGCCTCTTCCATACCCTCATCACTCAACTTCTCTGGCTGCAAAACTTCTATATTATACTCCTCTGCCAAAACCTTTACAGGTGGAGGTGTCAACACTTTTTTCCGTCCTACTGGACGATCTGGTTGTGTTAAAACCAAAGAGACATTCATATCTTCTGCTTGAATCAATGTATTGAGTATCCCTCTTGCATAATGGGGTGTACCCATATAAACAATGTTTTTCTTAGCAGACAAAATGTGTTCCGCCTTTATGCTTATCCTCTAGAAGAAAACTTCTTACGTCACTCAAGTCAAACCCACTGGCCAAAAACATCTCTCTATCATGCTTCATTAAAAAGTCAGCAGACTGTAGTTTAGTGACGATGCCACCTGTGGCAAATTCATTATTGGGGGTATGTTCTGCTTGCAGTTCTTCCTCATCTATGGTATTGACTACAGCTCTACGTTTAGCATCTGCATAGTTGTTTGGATCTTTGTCATAGTATGCATCTATATCAGACAGTATCACGAGAAGTGACGCATCAAAGTAGTGTGCCACATGTGCAGAAAGTCTGTCATTATCTCCAAAAATAAGTTCTTCAATACTTACTGTGTCATTTTCATTGATAATAGGTACAACATTGTTTTCAAGTAATGTATCTATAGCATTTTTAGCATGTTCTCTATGGTTTTTAGAATCAAAAACATCTGCAGGTATGAGTACTTGTGAACAGAGTAATCCAAATTTCTCAAACTTTTCCTGATACATTTTAAGCAAATAGGGTTGTCCGATAGCAGCCAGTGCCTGTTTGTTTTCCACGACACTTCTATCTAATGCTAATTGTGTATATCCTGCAGATACAGCACCAGAACTGACCAAAATGACTTCATACTTATCTGCTTTAAGTTCCGCTATCAGCTCCACAAGAGCCAACATACGATTTTTAGCGATAGCTCCATTTTCTGTTAAGACATGAGAACCTACTTTAATTACGATGCGTTTCATATTTACCTACTTTTATTCAGCTTCATTTTCTTCTTCAACATTTTTTATAAAATCACCTAAAGCATAACGTAACGCTTCTGTATTCAAGTGTGCTACAGAAGAGATAGGAAGTACAAAAAGCGGCTCTTTTTCCGGTAAAGCTACACCAAAGTCTGTTTTAAAGCCATAACTCATATAATTTGTATCTGCTTTATATTTGTTCAAAGTATCATTTGCTTCTAAACCAATATCTGACAAGAAAGTCTTTGTGAGTTCATTGACTTCATCTTGTGACAGCGCATCTATCTTTGTGATGGCAATAGCATGTTTTCTACCCGCAAGTGTTTCAGAGTAACGATCTAGCTCTACCAAAAGTGTCTCATACTGATACTTCATCTCTCTATAATTTGCAGCATCGATCATAAGAAGCAGTGTTTTTGTTCTTTCAATATGTTTCAAGAACTCCAAACCTAAACCTCTACCATCACTCGCACCTTCAATGATACCAGGAATATCAGCCATCATAAATGAATCATAATCTCCTATGTGTACCACACCTAACTTCGGTGTCAGTGTTGTAAACTCATAGTTTGCTACTTGTGGTCTTGCGTTTGAAAGTGTAGCGATAAGTGTTGATTTTCCAACATTTGGATACCCTACAAGCCCAACATCAGCAATAAGTTTCATCTCAAGTCTTATTTCTTTGGTAATTCCCGGTAAACCTGGCTGAGCATACGTTGGCCTTTGGTTTGTTGAACTTTTAAAGTGCATATTCCCAAGACCGCCTTTACCACCTTCTAAAAATAAAACTACTTCACCTTCTGTTACAAGATCAAGTAACTCTTCACCTGTTTCCATATCTACCACAGTAGTACCAGGAGGTACAGTGATGATCGTATCTTGCCCTTTGCGACCATAACATTTACGACCTTCACCAGGACGACCATTTTCTGCTTTGATGTGATTGCGTCCACGAAGTCCTGAGAGTGTATCGGTATTGTTATCTACTTTAAAAAAGACTGAGCCGCCACGACCACCATCACCACCATCTGGGCCACCATATGCAACAAATTTCTCTGTCCAAAAAGAGATGGCACCCGCACCACCTTTACCTGAGCTGATCATGAGCTCTACACTATCTACGAACATATATAAACCTTTGTATCTTATGAGAAACTATCATCTGATATGATGATAGTAAATGAATTATGAAATTATATCTAAATTAGGAAAATTATCGCTATAATCTTCCATACTAAAATAATTTCAAGGGCATTTAATGAAATCTATTAAACCTATGTCAACTATCATTCTACTAACCTCACTCTTTCTATATAATGGTTGTACACCAAGCAAAGTACCTGTGAGTAAAGGTGGATTCTATCATAGTGATATCTATTTTGGTAAAAACTTTTCAGATAATTTTAAACAGGGTATTGAAGATGGATGTACAACCTCTAAAGGTGATTACAAAAAAGCACATTCACTCTTTAACAATGATAAAGATTATAATGATGGTTGGTTTTTAGGCCGTAACAGATGTAAACATTTACTTGTTCTGGATGAAGAATAGAAAATAAAAATAATCTAAAAAGATTAGAGAGAAATGAATCCGAAAGAACTTCGGATTCGTATAGTATTATGCAGGTACTACTGAAACTTTCTTCTGACTAGCAGTTCTGTTTTCAAATTTAACTACACCTTCAACAAGTGCAAATAAAGTATGGTCTTTACCCATACCTACACCATTACCTGGGTGAACTTTAGTTCCTCTTTGTCTGATGATAATGTTACCTGGGATAACTGCTTCACCACCAAATTTTTTAACGCCTAAACGACGTCCAGCTGAATCACGATTATTCTGAGTGGATCCTTGACCTTTCTTGTGTGCCATCTAAGCTCCTTATGCTATTTTAGTAATTCTAACTCTAGTAAAGTCTCTTCTGAAACCTCTTTTAAGTTTTGAATCTTTTCTTCTTCTTTTCTTGTAGATGATAACTTTTTTATCTCTACCTTCATTGATCACTTCACCTTTAACTATAGCACCCTCTACGAATGGAGTACCTACAGTTAATTCACCGTTATCTAACGCTAGAACTTCTTTGAATTCTACTGCTGCTTTTGGCTCAAGACTCATGTTGTCAAAACAGATGATATCACCCTCTTGAACTTTGAATTGTTGACCACTTGCTTTAATGATTGCGTACATTGCAAACCCTTTATTCTATATTGTCTTAAAAAAGTTCGTGATTATACCCAAACAATGTTTAATATTTTTTTAAAATATTAAGAAATAATGAATATCCCCTAACCAAAGTCAACATTCGCCTCTGCCAAGGCAATACAGTCGATCTCTATCTTTACATTTTTTGGTAAACTACGTACTGCTACTGTACTTCTTACAGGCTTATGTGTACCGAAATAGTGTGCATAAATAGCATTGATCTTATCAAAATCACGCATATCTTCTAAAAAAATGGTTGTTTTGATCACATCATTAAAATGTGCATTAGCTGCTTCAAGGACATAAAAAAGATTTTTCATCACTTGATGTGTTTGGCTCTCAACATCATCAGCTATTAACTCTCCATTGGGTAATAAACCGATCTGTCCTGATGTATACACAAATCCATTGACAACAACTGCTTGTGAATATGGCCCTATGGCTTGCGGTGCCTCTTTAGTTGAAATAAATTTCATTTTTCAATTCCCTTATTGTGTATTTCTTTCATAAAAAACATAAGATGTAGAGTAGTCCGAAAATTCAAAATAGACTTTCTTTTCACTTGCATCCTTTATATAGTTTAAATTTTCATCATCAAAACCATATCCATAACGGTAAGGTCTCATTTGGCTATCATTGGTTCCATAAGCTGTAGAGAGTTTATCTATCTTGATAAATCTATGTACCAGCTTGTCCCCGGCATATACATCAAGTACACCATTGGTTCCTGTCCAGTTCTGCAGTGAACGACTCAGAGAGTTTTGTGTCTCTTGCGTACATCCGGTAAAAAACAAGATCATCGCTGAAAAAAGTAATGTTTTTAATTTCATATTAATCCTTCAAATATTATTTATCTTATTTTAACACTATTTATTTTAGTTTTAGACTTTTGGCATTCCGAATTTTTGAGTAATGAGTTCACCCTCATCATTGAAATAGAGATAATAGAGTTTATCTTTTGTCACTGAAAGTCCTGCAAGATAACGTAAAGCAAGGTTGGCTTGCAGTGAGCCTACGTGCATTACAATAGGTGCGGCAATACCACCTGGTTTATGGTCAGAGATATTAAAGACTTGAAAGTTTGCTTCATCAAAAAAACAGACTTGACCATTGAACTCTTCTACACTGGCATAGATCCAAGGTATTTTAGTCTCTTTAGCATACTTGTCTATTTCCCCTCTTACAGGTAGATTGTCTGTAGCATCCAAGATAAGATCATAGGTATTGTCCATCCCTTTAAAATCATCAAAATCCATATCGAAAGCAACTGCTTTTACAAAAGGATTTTTACTTTTGATGAGTGAAACTATTGCTTTGGCTTTGCTTTTACCTTCATCTTTAAGAGTAAAGGCTATCTGTCTATGGATATTATGATTTGATACAGTATCAAAATCCACCATATGTATCTCACCAATCCCTGAAGTTCCCAGTGCCATTGCCAGTGTACAACCCAATCCACCAGAACCAATGATCGCTATCTTTTTACTTTGTAAACTCTGTTGTACATTTGAACCCCAAAGTTGTATCTGTCTGTTAAAGTATTGTTCTGGAGTCATAGTAACTCTTCTCGTTGCTTTAATTCCTTCTCAAAACTCCATACTCTTCTATGTTCCAAGACTTCTGCCTTATCGATCACTTCGATAAGCATCGACTCTTTATCTTCAAGCATCATCTCCACTTCACCTTCAGGAGAGACTAACATCGTATCACCATAAAACTTCCACTTGACCTCATCATCACTGTACTCACCCAAACGATTTGCACGAAGAATGAAACATCCGTGTAAAAAGGCTTTGGTTTTAATGATCTCTCTCCAACGATTATGCGAACCAAACGTTGATGCAGTAGGAAGCAAAACCAGATCTATTTTCTTTTGCGTTACTTTTTGCCAAAAAGGGTCAAAATGAAGTTCAAATCCAGCCATGACCATCACCTTAAAACCTTTGATGTTAAATGTCATCGGATCCTTGAGTGGAGCCACTTTATTTGCAAAAAATTTCTTTTCATTCCAGTGTGCATACGGGAGTAATATCTGCTGTGCATAATAGCTTGCACTTTTAGGCGTGATCTTTGCAATGGTTTTATAATAACCATCTTTGTTAGTCAAGATGATCGGAGCAATAAAAATAATATCATATTTTTTTGCAAGATTTTTAAGTAGTTCAATGTGTTTACGGCTCTGCTCTTTGACCATGTTGGGTGCCATCGTAGCAAACTCTTTAAAGAAGTGATTTAGTACATACTCACCAAGGAGCATAACATCCGCTCCCCTGCCATTTGCCTGCTTGAGGTAAAATTCCAGTCGTGTGGCATTCATACCAAGTGTTGGCAATTGTAAGGCCGATACAACCAGTTGCTTACCCATTATATATTCTCCTTGAGTCCGAGCAAAGCCCAGACTCAATTGTCCGTAGGAAATGCCCTTGGGGTGCATGCACTGAAGCTTCGTCTAGCGACTCAGTTATTTTCATAATTATGCTTCCTTTTGATTGGCTTGTTCTATCACCGTAATTTTTGTTTTTGCCTCTTCTATAAGTGTTTGGGCTTCTTTAATGTTTTTAAGACCCTCTTCATAAAGCTTCACAGACTCTTCAAGTGTTATCTCAGGATTCATAAGCTTTTCAAGCAACTCTTTTGAGTGTTCTAGTTTTTCTTCAAAGGTTTCATTTTTCATTTAAGTACATCCTTGATATTTTCTTCAAATTTATCTAACTCCACCAAAAAAGCATCATGCCCATAATCACTCTCAACTTCAAGATAACTATGTGACTGACCATTACGCTTCATCATCTTAGCGATGTGTTCCATCTCTGAAGGGAAAAACAGATAATCAGATGAAAAACTTATCATATGTACATTTCCTTTAATACGTGAAATGGCATCATGTAAGGAGTCATACCCACGGCTTAGATTAAACGTATTGATCGCCTTTACTATATAAAGGTAAGAAAGCGGGTCAAAGATACGTGAGAAGTTATTGGTGTTATACTCCATATATCGTTCTACTTCGTAACGCCCAAAGAGTTCAAACAGACCATCATTACTGACATAGTTACGTCCAAATTTATCATCCATTGAATCAGGAGAAAGGTAAGAGATATGCCCGGCGATACGTCCGATGGCTAAACCATCCAACCCTTCTTCTTTAAAAGCATCTCTTGCATAATTCCCATGTTTAAAACGCGGGTCTCTGCGTATGGCTTCCATAGCTACTTTGTTGAATGACATTGTCCAAGGTCTTGTTGCGTAGGTTGCTGCAAGTGATATGATATCATCTGCAAAATTTGGATAATCCACAGCAAACTGAAGTGCCTGCATCCCACCCATAGAACCGCCTACGATAGCTCGCAAATGATGGATACCAAGAGAAGAGAGTAAGTGCATCTGTGCTCTGATCATATCTTTGATAGTCACAACAGGAAATCTCAATCTATAAGGGTCTTCACTTGGGTAGTTGGCACTCATAGGACCTATAGTTCCGAAACATGAACCTAGAACATTGGTACAGATGACAAAATACTTCGTTGTATCTATCGCCTTACCATCACCAATAAGTCCATCCCACCAACCTGCTTTTCTGTCACCTTCATAGGTACCTGCAGCATGGTGTGAGCCACTCAGTGCATGACACACCAAAACAACATTACTCTTTTCTTCGTTTAGCTCACCATAAGTCTCATAAGCTATCTCATAAGGCTCTAAGATACGCCCACTCTCTAAGTAAAGAGGGCTGCTAAAATATGCTGTTTTGGTTTCGATTTTCATGGACTGCTTTTGTGGATGGATTTAATTGTGATATTTTAGCATATTTATACTTTGTCGTGAAGGTTGTAGGGTGCGTTTACTAACGCACCATGAAAGAGATTGGAATTATAAATATAAGATTGTAGATAAAATGAATGTTAAAAAGGTGCGTTGGCAAACGCACCCTACAATTAACCTAACGCTTTAGCTAAATCATCTATCAAATCTTGTGTATCTTCAAGCCCAACACTAAGTCTAACCAATCCACCAGGCACACCTGCATCAATCAGCTCTTGAGACGAGAGTTGTTGATGTGTTGTACTTGCAGGATGGGTAATGATAGACTTACTGTCACCGATGTTTACTACCAAAGAAAAGATCTCTGTACTATCAGCTATCTTCTGCGCAGTCTCTTTGTCTGCAACTTCAAAAGAAAGCAGTCCACTATGCCCTCCTTTAAAGTATTTTTGACCTAGTTCATAATTAGCATCTGACTTAAGTCCGGGATAATTTACTTTACTGACCTTTGGATGTGCTTCAAGGAACTCTGCTATAGCTAACGCTGAACTAGAGTGTTGTCTCATACGTAAAGGTAGAGTCTCAAGTCCCTGGATATACAACCATGAGTTGAACGGAGAAGGTGCGGCACCTAGATCACGTAATAATGCAAGTCTTACTCTAAGTGTAAAAAGCGGTAAAGGCAGATCACTGTATACAAGCCCATGGTAACTCTCATCTGGTTCATTAAAGTGTGCATACCGTGCATTACCCTTGATCTTCTCTACCAAATTCTCACGCTCAACAATAACACCACCGATGGCAAGTCCCTGTCCTGTCGTATATTTACTTGCAGAGTGTACTGAGAGGTCACATCCAAGTTCTAAAGGTTTACAAAGCATCGGTGTTGCAACTGTATTGTCCACACATGTAAGGATGTTATGCTTATCAGCTATAGCCACAATAGCATCAAAATCAGCCACATCAATGCTTGGATTCGTGATACTTTCAAAAAGGATGATCTTTGTTTTGTCATCTACCAGTGCTTCAATTTCAGAAGGATTACGTACATCAAAATAACGTGTTTCTATACCAAAACGTTTAATGGTATGCCCCGTAAGCGTAGTCGTTCCACCATACACTTGCTTCGCTACGATGATGTTATCACCCGCTTCAGCTACGTTGGCAATGGCATAGAAGATAGCCGCCATCCCTGAAGCAGTCCCTATGGCAGCCACCCCACCTTCAAGTGCTGCAAAACGTTTTTCAAAGACATCTGTGGTCGGGTTCATCAATCTTGTATAAATATTCCCAAGTTCTTTAAGTGCAAAAAGGTTTGCCGCATGTTCAGTATCTCTAAACTCATACGCCGTACTCATATAAATAGGAACTGCCATAGTCCCCTGCGCATCTTTTTCATATCCGGCATGGATGGCTAGTGTTTGTTCGTGCATTACTCTTCCTTATTTAATTATATAGGTAAATTATAGCTTGTGCTAACTTGAAGAGAGGATTAATTATTGGAAAAGATAGTATTTGTATCTGTGTATTACCACAAAGATGTGGTAATACACATAGAAAAGATTTAACTGTGATAGTTAGGAGACTCTTTAGTAATGGTTACATCATGTACATGAGATTCTTTCAAACCAGCACTTGTAATTTCAACAAATTCTGCTTTTTCCCAAAATACTTTAATAGACTCTGAACCACAGTAACCCATAGAAGATCTGAGTCCACCTACCATTTGGTGAACGACATCTGCAATACGTCCTCTGTATGGTACACGTCCTTCAATACCTTCTGGTACAAGTTTATCTGCTGCTGTTCCTTCTTGGAAGTAGCGGTCTGTACTTCCTTTGCTCATAGCACCAATACTTCCCATACCTCTGTACTCTTTGAACTGTCTTCCGTTAAAAAGTATCATCTCGCCCGGTGCTTCGTATGTTCCTGCAAGTGCAGAACCTAACATCACTGAACTGGCACCCACAGCTAGGGCTTTTGCTACATCTCCAGAGTATTTGATACCTCCATCAGCAACCACAGGTACGCCTGCTTTGTTTGCTACAAGAGCCACTTCATCAATGGCAGAGATCTGAGGCACACCAACACCTGCAACGATACGCGTAGTACAGATAGAACCAGGTCCTATACCAACTTTGACTGCATCTGCCCCTGCATCTATAAGATCTTGTGCAGCAGCACCAGTTGCGATGTTACCTGCGATAACATCTATATCTAGAGTTTTCTTAATGAGTATAAGCGTGTCTATGATACCTTGTGAGTGTCCATGTGCAGAGTCAAGGACAAGGACATCTACACCTGCTGCTACGAGTGCCGTAGCACGGTCAAGTTGACCGACACCTATAGCAGCACCTACTCTTAGACGACCATGTTCATCTTTGTTCGCATTAGGAAATTTCTCTTTTTTCTCGATGTCTTTGATGGTTACAAGACCTTGCAGGACATCGTTTTCATCTACGATAGGAAGTTTTTCTACCTTATGCTCTTGCAGTATTTTAGCTGCATCTTCTAGTGTTATACCTGCTCTTGCAGTAAATAAAGGTGCCTTGGTCATCACATCTGAAATAATTAAACTCATATCAGTAATGAAACGCATATCACGGTTTGTGATGATACCTAACAGCTTCATATTTTCATCTACAACAGGCACACCCGAAATCTTATATTCACCCATTAAAGCATCTGCATCTGCAACTGTTTTATCTGGAGCTATATAGATAGGATCAATGATGATACCACTCTCAGATTTTTTAACTTTAGTGATCTGCTTTGCCTGTGTCTCGATATCCATATTTTTATGGATGATCCCGATACCACCTAAATGTGCCATAGCAATGGCTGCTTTGTACTCAGTTACCGTATCCATCGCAGCAGAGACGATAGGTGTGTTTAGTGTTACACGTTTTGTAAGGTTACTTTTTATACTAACTTCTTTAGGAAGGACAAGTGAATGTTGCGGTACAAGTAATACGTCTTCAAATGTTAGTGCTCTTTTTTTAATTCTCATGTGATTCCTTATTTTGTATAGTTTACAGCTTTTTCCATGCTTGAAGCACCGTCAAAAAGCGTTTTTTCGTTAAATGCTTTAGCGATGAGTTGTAAACCTATTGGCATACCTTCATCATCTTTTGCAACTGGTAGAGAGATCGCAGGAAGTCCTGCAAGGTTGATAGCGATCGTATACATATCACTTTTGTACATTTCAAGTGGGTCTTTTGAGGCTCCTATCTTAGGCGCTACAGTTGGTGCTACAGGTGACAAAATAAGATCTGCCTCTTCAAAGATAGCGTTAAATTCATCTCTTATGAGGTGTCTTACTTTTTGTGCTTTTACATAGTATGCATCATAATACCCTGAAGAGAGTACGAAGTTACCTAGTAAGATTCGTCTTTTTACCTCTGTACCAAAACCTTCAGATCTTGTGTTGAAGAAAAGCTCTTCCGTACTTTTAGACTCTGCTCTTGTTCCATAACGCACACCATCAAAACGTGCAAGGTTTGTAGCCGCTTCTGCTGTTGCTAAGATGTAGTATGTTGCGATATCATACTTCGTGTTTTGCATATTTTTATGTACAATGGTATGTCCTGCTTCTTCGAGCGCCTTCACTGTTTTTGCATATGCATTTTGTGTATTTTCATCTGCTTCAGAGATGTAGTTATCGATCACAGCGATCGTTAACTTAGCATCAGAGTTAATATTGTTAGCGATATCTTCTATCTCAAAATCTGCAGAAGTAGAATCTCTGTCATCATGCCCTTTAATAGCATCATAAAGAATTGCCGCATCTTCAACATTTTGAGCTATGGGACCTATCTGATCAAGAGAAGAAGCATATGCTGCTAAACCAAAACGACTTACACGTCCATATGTAGGTTTCATCCCTACTACACCACAGTACGCTGCAGGCTGGCGGATAGATCCACCTGTGTCTGAACCAAGTGCTGCTATGGCGATACCACCTGCAACAGCTGCTGCAGATCCACCCGAAGACCCTCCTGGTACCCTGTCTGTCCCATGCGGGTTTTTAGTGGGACCATAAAAAGAACTTTCGGTTGTTGAACCCATCGCGAATTCATCCATGTTAGCTCTACCAAATGCCATCATGCCTTTAGACTTTAAGTTTTTAATGGCAGTAGCTTCGTAAGGCGCGATGTAGCCTTGAAGGATCTTAGAACCAGAGGTTACAGGCCAACCATTCACTTGAATGTTATCTTTTATCAGGATAGGCACACCCTCACCTGAACTCTCAAACCCTACATAAGCATTAAGTCCAGACTCTTTGGCTTTTGTTTCAAGTTCAGCTCTCAGCTCTGCTAACTCTTCATTGGATTTTGTTAACGCTTCTTTTAGTGTTATCACGACTTGCTTCCTTTTCTCTTATAATATTCTACTACTGCCAACCCTATACCAACCAATCCAAATATAAATACAATAGAGCCTATGATTACAGGCATTTGGATGGGTTGTGTCATGTCAAACATTAGGCAACTTCTCCATCAGTAACAACTTTGGCACATCTCTCACAAGCACAGTCATCAGAAGTACTTGTAAATCTCCAACATCTTGGACATTTCGAAGCAGTTGCTTTATGTACTGTAAATGTTTTGCCTTCTACTTCAAAAGAAGCTACTTGTTCGCCATCACTAGCAGTTTTCATAGCTGAAACCACAAACCAGTCTTCAAGGTCTTTGCTGTCATTAATAGCAAATGTACTCATATCACCTGCTATTTCAACTTCAAGTGTAGATTTCATGAGTTTCTCTTTTTTGAGCTTATCAACAGCTTCTGAGAACTTCACACGCGCAGTGATAAGTACCGTATCATCAAAAGAGCTTGCTACTTCTGGCACTTCCACATACACAAGATCAAATACATTTTCCATGCCATCTTTGAAAAGGGCTGGAGCATATTCTAATATCTCATCTACTGTGTATGTCAATACTGGTGCAACAAGTCCTAACATCGCTTTAGAGATATGTGCCATCGCTGACTGTGTTGCTCTTCTGCTGGCATCATTTTTATCTTCACAGTAGAGTCTGTCTTTAGTGATATCCATATAGATACCTGAAAGCTCATTGGTAATGAAGTGGTTAAGTGTTGCAAAACCTCTAAGGAAATCATATGCATCAAAAGAGCTTTTCACTGAAGCAAATACTTCTCTAGCTTTAGTAAGTATCCATCTGTCCAGCTCACCATACTCATCATTTGAAACATAGGCTTCAAGGTCATCGACATTCGCAAGTAAAAATCTAAAGGTATTACGTATTTTTCTGTACTGCTCTGCTGTTTGCTTCAAGATACCATCAGAGATCTTCAAGTCTGTCTGATAGTCAGAAAGCGCAACCCATAGTCTCAAGATCTCTGAGCCATACTGCTTGATGACTTTATCTGGAGCAACAACATTACCCTTAGACTTACTCATCTTCTCACCTTTATCATCCACTGTAAATCCGTGAGTGATGAGTGTTTTGTATGGTGAAATTTCATTCACAGCTGTACTTAGCAACAATGATGATTGGAACCAGCCTCTATGCTGGTCACTTCCTTCTATGTAAAGTGATGCGGGGTATTGTCCGGCATCATAGTTACCTGAACTTAATACTGAGTTCCAAGTCGAACCAGAGTCAAACCATACATCTAGAATGTCAGAGATCTTCTCTAAGTCATCAGGATTATACTTGCTGCTTTCTGGTAAAAGTTCTGCGTTTGACATAGAGTACCAAGCATCTGCACCATGCACATCAAACAAGTTTGCTACATGTTCCAACACATCAACATCAAAGATAACTTCTTTCGTACTTTTGATCCTAAAGAATGCTATAGGTACACCCCAAGAACGCTGACGAGAGATACACCAGTCAGGTCTACCCTCTATCATCGGTTTGAGACGATTCTTAGATGTCTTAGGGTAAAAGTCAACACCCTCTATGGCATGAAGTGCTGTATCTCTTAATGTATTTTCCGCACCTTTTGCTTTATCATCTATAGAGATAAACCATTGGTTCGTTGCTCTATAGATAAGTGGTTTTTTCGTTCTCCAACAGTGTGGATACGAGTGAACGAACTTACTCTCTTTAAGTAGCGAATCACCAAGTATTTCCAAAATAGGCTCATTGGTTTTGAAGATATGCATACCTACGAACTCTTCAGGATTTGGCAAGAGGTTAAGACCAACAACACTCTCATCAAAACATCCACGTTCATCTACAGGCATCACAACATCAAGACCATATTTAAGACCTACTTTGTAATCATCCTCACCATGTCCAGGAGCAGTGTGTACACATCCTGTACCACCATCCATAAGTACATGATCACCGAGTACCACTGTAGAAGTACGACCATTCACCGGGTTGATCGCTAAAAGGTTTTCCATCTCCGTTGCTGCGATCTTTCTGCTTGCATGTCCAGAGACTACGCCCTCTTCTATCATTGCATCATAACGTGCTTCTGCTACTATGTGACCATCGTCGGTAAGTACATACATCTCATCAGGATTTAAAGAGATACCTGTATTTGAAGGAAGTGTCCAAGGAGTCGTTGTCCAGATAACAAGCCCAGCTTTATCTTCTAGCCCCAACTTTTCTTTGCCAGCATCACTAAGTTCAAAATGCACATAAATAGAATAATCTTCTTTATCTTCATACTCTACCTCTGCATCTGCAAGTGCTGTTCTGGCAGCCCAAGACCAGAAGATAGGTTTATGTCTCTCAACTAGTAAACCTTTTTTTGCAACCTCACAAAGTGTTCTGTAAATGTTCGCTTCAAATTTAAAATCCATCGTCACATAAGGATTCTCCCAGTCTGCGATGACACCTAAACTTTTAAAGCCATCTCTTTGGATATCTACAAACTTCGCAGCATGTGCTCGACAAAGCTCTCTAAATTTCTCTGTTGGCATCGCTTCTTTTTTGCTTTTGCCAAGTTTCTCTTCCACTTTCTGCTCGATAGGCAAACCATGACAGTCCCAGCCCGGAGTCATACGCACTGCTTTACCTTGAAAATAGTTATATTTTAAAATGATATCTTTAAGTACTTTGTTGAGTGCGTGACCTATGTGGATGTCACCATTGGCATACGGAGGTCCGTCATGCAATGTAAACATTTCAGCATCTGCACGTTTAGCTTTCATCTGCTCATAAATGTCTGCATCAAACCATGCATTATATTTTTTAGGTTCATTTGTTGGAAGATTTCCACGCATTGGGAAGTCAGTTTTAGGAAGTAGGAGGGTTTCTTTGAAATCCATAGTCGATAACACCTTGATTAGGGTTGCCCCTGTTATATTATCTCGTGATTGTATCGAAAAGACCATTAAAAGGTACTTTTGATACAATTATCTTATGGAAAATACTAATGAACTTGTAGAAAAAATCATTACTAAACTTACAAAAGAGCAACAAACTATCTCTTTTGCAGAAAGTTGCACAGGTGGGCGTATAGCAGCAGCATTTACAACTATATCCGGTGCTTCAAATGTTTTAAATGGTTCATGTGTCACTTACTCTAATGAGATCAAACACAAATGGCTGGGTGTTGAAAATGATATATTGGAAGAGTTTGGTGCAGTAAGCCAGGAGTGTGTATTACAGATGCTTGACGGCATCCAAAAAATGGCACAAAGTGATTATGCTATAGCTGTTTCCGGTATTGCAGGACCTACTGGAGGTACAGAGTTTAAACCTGTTGGAACTGTCTATATAGGATTACTAACTCCTACAGATAGAGAGATATTTCATTGCCATTTTAAAGGGTCAAGAGTAGAGGTTCAAGAGCTATCAACCTCATTTGCCATTGAGAAACTTGCTAAAACATTAAAATTTTAGATATTTCTTAAAATTCTCTTGACAATCAAAGGTTTCTGAGCTATAATTCCGTCCACTTATTCAAGTAATGAGTGCAAAAACGTGTGACCCGTTAGCTCAGTTGGTAGAGCAATTCCCTTTTAAGGAATGGGCCCTAGGTTCGAATCCTAGACGGGTCACCACTTTTACAAATATTTGGTCGCTTAGCTCAGTTGGTAGAGCGCTACCCTTACAAGGTAGATGTCACAAGTTCGAGTCTTGTAGCGACCACCATTAAACAATGTTATGCGGTGGTAGTTCAGTTGGTTAGAATACCTGCCTGTCACGCAGGGGGTCGCGAGTTCGAGTCTCGTCCACCGCGCCATTACATTGTTTGACCCGTTAGCTCAGTTGGTAGAGCAATTCCCTTTTAAGGAATGGGCCCTAGGTTCGAATCCTAGACGGGTCACCACTTTTAACAATTTTATGTTTATGGTTCTTGATGACCCTTTCATCTAGTGGCCAAGGATATTACGTTTTCAACGTAAAAACAAAGGTTCAAATCCTTTAGGGGTCGCCAATCTTTTCCAGATAAACATTAAAACTATGGTCGCTTAGCTCAGTTGGTAGAGCGCTACCCTTACAAGGTAGATGTCACAAGTTCGAGTCTTGTAGCGACCACCAT
>CBFCXZ010000028.1:0-28662 GCA_965602275.1 uncultured bacterium | reverse complement strand
TTTAACTTATTCTAAAACCATCAAATCTTTGCACATTGCAGTATACGATGAAAAATCTGTGAGGCTAAATTATAGTTTCTTATTATAGCTAACTAAATAATTATCTATTATTTTTAGCTTTAAAGATTTACTCAAAGCCTCAAAGTTAAAACATAGTGTACTTTCATAGTCTTAGGGAGAATGAAATGAGAATGACAGTTTCATTCTCTTTCGTACCAAATAACGTCTACAGTAAGTTGATCCAAAAAGATTTTGCAACAGAAACGATAAGTAAAATACCTATGATATTAAACACGATACCATAAGTCGCCATTGTTTTGATGGAGACCACACCAGAACTCATGGCAATGGCATTAGGCGGTGTGGCGATAGGAAGCATAAAGGCATAGGAAGCACAGACTGTTGCGACCATCATGATGAGTGTTGCATCAATACCGGTTTGTTCTGCTACCTTGAAGAGGATGGGAAGCATGATCGAGATAAGTGCTGTATTGCTGGTGATCTCTGTCGTGAAGGTTACCATCGTGGCAATGATCAGTAAAAAGAGAATCATTGGCATAGTAGAGAAGGTGATAAGGTGTGAAGCGATCTCCCCAGCCATTCCCGTCTTCGTAAATGCAGCAGCGATCGCAAAACCGGCACCAAAAAGAAACATGATTCGGTAAGGGATATTGTCTTTATCCTCCATCCAGTTCAAAATAGAAAAAGGCGGAGCAAAAAGAAGCAGTCCTGCGGTGAGCAGTATGCCAGACTCACTTAGACCTAGTCCACCATAGTAGGGTTTGATGGGAGCATTGATCAAAAGCATAAAGATCAATCCACCTATGATATACAGTACCTTTTTTTGATCGGCATTAAGAGGTTCTGTGCTAAGGTCAGCTTCGATGTGTACATCTTTGAGCCCCAGACTCATTACAAAACCTACTACAACAAACATTAAAAGAACCAAAGGTGCAACCATGTACATCCACTGTGCAAAAGGGATAGCTTCCATGCCCAACTCTTCCATAATACCCATCAGAATAAGGTTTGGTGGTGTACCGATAGGTGTTAGGATACCTCCGATACTTGCCCCATAAGCGATCCCCAAGGCCAGACGCATTTTGAGTTTTACATCTTCAGTCAGAAAAAGAGCGATAGGGAGCAGGAGGAGGGTGGTGGTTGTATTGGAAAGCACAGAACTTAAAAGCCCTGATGTGATGATCAGCGCAAAGATAATACCACGGGTACTGCTTGGGAAAAGACCCAGCATTTTATTGGCTATGACTTTATGCAGACCAGTTTTTTCTACGGCAATAGCGATCAAAAAACCACCTAAAAAGAGATAGATAATAGGGTTGGCATAGTTGATCGTTGTCTCTTTTGTCGATAAGACTCCAAATGCGGGGAAAAGGACGATCGGCAACAGAGAAACCACAGCAAGCGGCAATCCTTCGTTGGTCCAAAGTGTCACCATTAGTACGATGGCTGCTACCATCAATGACTGTTGAAAGGTAAAGAATGCTATCATTGCCACAAACGCGATCAGCCCCAAAAAAAGTGCCAGTAAAATCTTTCTTGTCTGTTCTGCCATTGACATTATATATCCCTTGATTTATGAGTTTCTCTTTTTAATTGTGCCTCAAAAAACTTAAAGGTAGCTCTGATATTACAGATTTTTATCCATAGGACTTTCTGAATATTCATAGTCACTCATAAGTAATTCTAAGTTAAAATGGATGAAGTAAAATGTGAAAAAGCAAGATGCATTATGAAAACAATTAAATACAAAAAACAAACCCAATTAAGAAGGAAAGAATATGAAAAGAGTAAACAGTATTGTAGATGCAAAAGCAGAGATCGCAAAACTTAAGAATCCCAACTGTGCAGAAGATGACGTATTTTTTCAAGCGATGGAAGAGGTGCTTCTTTCTATTTTTCCTCTTTTTAAATCAGATGAAATTTATAATAAAAGTGCAAAAAATGCCATTATCAGAAGACTGATCACACCAGACAGGGTTATTAAATTTAAAGTAGTGTGGTTGGATGACAAGAATGAAGTGCAGGTCAATACCGGTTACAGAGTTCAGTTTAACAATGCACTTGGTCCATACAAAGGCGGTCTTCGTTTCCATCCCTCTGTGAATGAAGGTATTTTAAAATTCTTAGGATTTGAGCAGATCTTGAAAAATGCATTGACTGGTCTGCCTTTAGGTGGTGCCAAAGGTGGTAGTGATTTTGACCCTAAGGGTAAAAGTGATTTTGAAGTAATGAAGTTCTGTTCGGCCTTTATGAAAGAGCTCTATAAACATATTGGACCACGTATCGATGTACCTGCGGGAGACATTGGTGTCGGTGGACGTGAAATCGGTTATCTCTTTGGTCAGTACAAGAGAATGACAACAGCCTTTGAGGGTGTTTTGACAGGAAAACCAGCTTTCTTTGGTGGTTCACTCATGCGACCTGAAGCAACAGGGTATGGTGTGGTCTACTTTACACGAAAGATGTTGGAGTTAGAAGGCAAAGAGACTTTAGAAGGTAAGATCTGTGCAGTTAGTGGCTCTGGAAATGTGGCCCTTTATGCCATAGAAAAACTTAAAGCACTCGGTGCTATTACTGTAACATGTACAGATTCCAAAGGAATGATCTATGATGCAAGAGGTGTTGACCTTCCATTGCTTAAAGAGTTGAAGTTTGAGCGTCGTGCTTCTTTGGAAGAATATATTAAAGCACATCCTGAAGCAAGCTATACTCCGGTCTTTGAATACCCTAAAGGCGGTCATGCAGTATGGAACATCCCATGTTATGCAGCTTTCCCATGTGCAACCCAAAATGAATTAACAGCAGTCGATGCGAAAAATCTTATTAAAAATGGTTGTGTGAGTGTGACAGAAGGTGCAAATATGCCATCTACAACAGAAGCAGTGCATATTATGTTAAAAAGTGATATTTGTCTTGCTCCGGCAAAAGCAGCCAATGCCGGTGGTGTTGCCGTAAGTGGTTTTGAAATGAGCCAAAATGCCGCAATGCAGAAATGGACATTTGAAGAAGTTGATACAAAACTTAAAGCAACAATGGAAGATATTTGTGAAAATGTTTCCTCAACGGCGAAAGAGTTTGGTGTAGCAGGAAATTATGTTGATGGAGCAAACATCGCCGGATTTAAAAGAGTTGCAGATGCGATGATCGCAGAAGGTGTATAATCCAGTAATATAACACTTTTAATACAAGGCTCTGTACATGTTAATCTGGAAGGATTATCTTTGTACGGTACATTATCTACTACTTGATTCTTCCTGGTTTAGTAGGTAATAATGTCGCTAATAATGTATTAGCTATTTTAGCTAAGTAAATCCTTTTTAATATTATCAAATTCTTCTTGCGTAATGCTCCCTTCTCCTAGCATCTTGTGATATTTCAGTATTGTGTCTACTATATCATTGATATCTTTTTGTTTTGGTTGATCATCTATTACTTTGGTTGAAGTAAGAGCTTGTCTTTCCTCTTTTTGTATATTTTTTTCCTCAGTATATTTTTTTAAGTCTATATCTATTGTATGCGTATGGCTGCCTAAAGAATTAATAAATAAGAGTCTCTCTTCATCATGATGCTCAGTGTATCCATTCGATACTAACAAATTTTTTACTGCTTCCAATGCTTTATTTTTATCGCTAAAACTGTCAAGAATCTCTTGAATATGATCGTATGATATTTTTCCCATGTTTTCCTCCTCTAATTCAAAGTATATCTACATAAGGTTATTTTGAAAATTCCTTTTTTCTACATATGTCTCATTGTCCAAAAACATATGATTACATGTAATACCTTGTAAAATGATAAAGAATTCTATATGTACAGTGCGTGATACGCTGCCTTGTTCCATATGAGGTTACTATTAATCCCTCTTTGAGATGTACTTTACTGTGCTGCCGGTATTGGAATCAGACTAGAATTGAAAAAATAATAATTGTGTACAATTGGTGTAAAGATGGGATATATTGAAAACTTAAAGTAAATTAGTGAATAATAAAATTTATATAAATTCGATGTAGTAGGAGTTTGTTAGTGGTGGGTCCGCGGGGACTCGAACCCCGGACCACTCGGTTATGAGCCGAGTGCTCTAACCAGCTGAGCTACAGACCCGTAATTGTTTGCTGGTTACTCTTTCGAAATCATAGTGATTTTCGAGTCAGAAGTATATCGACTATAGTCTTTAAAAGCAATTAAATTTTGTAATATTCCAAAGATTACTGCAAAAATGATAAACGAGGTTCCTCCGTGACTAAACATGGGTAGAGGAAGTCCGACTACAGGGGCAAGTCCAATGATCATAAGGACGTTTACCCCCATGTAAACAAAGATCAAAAAGGCAAGACCGGTAGCAAACGTTTTGATGAGATAATCTTTAGCATGTTTGGCTGAGATATAGAGTAGGTTAAAGATGAGGAGGATATAGAGAATGATGACAGCTATCATACCTTTAAATCCAAATCTTTCACCAAGATAGGCAAAGATAAAGTCTGTTGAAGATACAGGAAGGAACTTGAGCTGTGTTTGGGTAGCATCTTCTTTTTTCTTACCTTCCAATCCACCTGATCCTATGGCAATAAGCGCCTGTCTTACCTGGTAACTTGGTTTGTTCAGTGCATCTTGAATACGTGTTTTTTGGTAAGATTTCAGTCCATATTCATACACTATTGGTGCCCCTGCACCTGCGAGTATAGCAATAGTTACCCATATTTTCCAGTTTATACCCACAAGAAAAAGAATCCCATACCCTGCGATGAGAAGAACCAGGGCTGTACCTAGATCTGGTTCCTTAGCAATGATAATAAAAGGAATAATGATAACAATAGAGAGTTTGATAAAATTTAAAAGCCCATATCCTTTCTCTCCAGGAGGGTTTCTGTGTATAAGATAAGCAAGCATCATGATAACATTTACTTTGATGAACTCGGAAGGTTGTATGGTGATTCCAATGCCGGGGATCTCTATCCAGCGCTGTGCCCCGAGTATACTTTTACCAACAAATTCAACGGCAATGAGTAGCCCAAGATTGATAATATAAAAAATAGGGGCAAACCACCAAATGATCTGTCTCCATGGGATAAAAGCTGAAACAAAAAAAGCAATAGCTGCAATGAAGTAGTATATCATTTGTTTTTGATAAAGATGAAAGTTAATCTCGTAAACAAGATAGGAGGAGATAGCAAAAAGTGGAATGAGTTGTATCATTAAAGAGTAAGAAAAGTTCTTAAAGATGCGTTTGTCAAAATCAAACCAAGAATCCATCTAATACCCTCATTATTTTTTAGGGTATTATATCGAAAAGAGTATAAGGATAGTTATGGTTGATTTTTACAGATTTAAACAGTTTGAAAATTATCCTGAGTGTATACATGCTGTGAGTACTAAGCTGGCATCAGAACCTTATGCCTTTAGTTTGGCATTGCATACAGGAGAAGATGTAAAAACTATTGTAGACAATAGAAAAAAACTCTCCTCGCTACTGGATACAGATAGCAATTTACATTTTATTGTTGCAAATCAAACGCATAGTGAGCATATTGAGATCATTTCCAAGACCGAAACCAAAGGGTGGCAAGGAATAGAGGATGCTGTTAGTGACTGTGATGCACTTATCACAAATCAAAAAGGTGTAGTGCTTACCATCCTTACTGCTGATTGTGTTCCCGTGCTTCTGTATGATAAAGAGAAAGAGGTGGTTGCAGCCATTCATGCTGGATGGAAAGGGACAGAAGCAAAGATAGTGGCTAAAACGGTACAGAAGATGACAAAGGTATATGACTCTGATCCTGAAGATATCATAGCTGGTGTTGCACCGGCTATAGGACGTTGTTGTTATGAGGTTGGTAAAGATGTTGCAAAGCATTTCTTTAATGAGCCTCGATCTTTTGATGTGCTGGGTGAAAAGTACATGCTGGATCTGCCTTTCATTAACAAAAAACAACTTTTGGATTCTGGTGTACTTGAAGCAAATATAGAGATGAGTTGTGTCTGTACATCATGTGAAGTAGAAAGGTTTTTCTCCTACCGCAAAGAGCAGGGATGTAGCGGTAGATTTATGAGTATGATAGGGCTTAGAACCCTATGAGTGTCTAGGATTATTCAGAGGGTTCTATTTAGATCTCACAAGAGTCTATTTTTGTAAAGCCTTTAGAAGCTAACCACCAGAGAGGCCATTTATAGAGTCTCTCTATGACTTTTTTTATCAAATATGCCGGATAACCACAAAAATGTATGAATCCAAGATCTATAGCTGCATATTTTCCTCCAAGTGCTATGGCAATGCCTTTGATATGAATATTTGCTTGTTTGGGAGGTTTATTATGTAGTGATCGTATGAGATTATTTGCTGCTATCTCTCCACTTTGCATGGCTGTTTGAGCTGTAGGTGGTAGAGATTCTCCCCTTTTATTTGTAAGAGCAGCAGCATCTCCTATGACGTAAATATTGTCATAAGTATTACTTCTTAAATATTTATCTACAACTATCTGTCCTTTTTTATTTTTTTCAACATCAAAAGTTTTGAGACATGGTGCACTGGTCGTACCACCTGCAAATATCATAAAATCAAAAGGTATTTTACTTCCATTTGTCAGGATTGCTTCATGTTTATCTATGGAGGCTATACGACTTTGTGTATGTACTTTTACCCGAAGTTTTTTCAGTCTTTTTGTAGCTATTTTTACGATGCGAGGATGCATACCCTTGAGTATGGTTTCTCTACTGGCAATGAGGTGTATATGTAAGGTAGCACAGGAGAGGGTATTGGTTCTATAGTAGCGGTTAAAGAAGTGTTGCATGCCTGCAGCTATCTCGACACCGGAAAGTCCTGCTCCACCGATGATGATGTTGAAGTTTTCTTTAGCCTGTTTAGCAGATTCAAGTCGTTTATAGAGTTCATCTTGGAAAAATTGGTTGAGTTTGAGTGCTCCTCTAAGGCTTTTGGCACCACTGGAGTAGTTATAGACGCTTGTATCGCATTCAAAACGTTTTGTAACACTACCTAAAGCGATGATAAGAGTATCGTACTTGCAGTTACCATCAGGGAGAAGAATGACTTTCTTTTGGGGGTTGATGGAGTCTACAGTACGATGTAGAAATGTGACATTTTCATAGTTTGCACACAAAGCTGGGAGACTCACAATGGTATCCTCAAAGGAAGTGTTGCTGGAAATGAGTTCGTAACCTTCTGTTTGCAAAAAATGGTAAGGATGCTGGTCTATGAGTGTTATCTGGATTTCCGGATATTTACTTAGTCGTCGCATCGCAGCGATGCCTCCGTAACTCCCACCAAGTATAACCACATGATGACTCATTACTTACCTCCTAATTTATTTAGGATTATATGCCACTATGGAAATAGTAGCAAAAGAAGTGTGTAAACGGTGTGTAGTTTTTTATGTGAATATGCGTTTAACGAAATATATCTGCGGAAGTATCACAATGCAGAGTAAGTTCATAGACCCACTGATGAAGGGAAAACATATCTTCATGGATCTTAAAAATCTTATCTATGATAGCCTCTGAGTGAAATGTTTCATCGGGTGCAAATGTAGTATAAGCGAACACGGCTCCTTGAAGGTAGAGGTAGCTATGAGTATCTGTACTGTCACAGCCTCTAGGCATGCGTTTATACTTTGCTTCAGGTATCTTGTAGCCTTTTGCTTTTAAATCCTCAAAAATGTTGTGAAGTTCTGTTCGTCTCTCTTCGTTTTGTATGTACTCACGGTAGGTAGCCAGCAGAGTTGGTTTAAAGTTACGTATGCCTGTGGCTACAAGTATTTCCACCGGGTCATAGTGCATATAAAAGCTACTGCTTTGCATACGGTGCCCACCGCCTTGCCAGAAGATGATACCAATACGTGTCTTGATAGGATCAGCCAGATGAAAACGTGCATCACGGTAGATACGAAAGAGAGATTTGTTGGTATTAGGAATGGCATTGACAGTGGGTACGAGAACCTGTAAATGTTCACCCATCTCTTCTACATAGGCTTTATTAGGTTCTACGATCACCTTTTCATACTCACTTCTGTTAGCATCAAGCCACTCTTTTGAGTTGTTTATGATGATCTTATCTAGAAATTGTAATCCCTCTTTTGGGAAGCCGTTGAAGTGCATTAGCTATCTACTCTCAAATCCTCATCCGCCTCAAGCTCCATAATTTTCCAAGGTAATCCTTGTTGATTTAACTCTTCCATAAACGGGTCGGGATCAAACTCTTCCATGTTGAAGACACCTTTGCCTTGCCAGAGCCCTTCTAACATAAGTTTAGCTCCTATCATGGCTGGTACGCCTGTAGTGTAGCTCACACCTTGGCTCATGACTTCTGCATAGCATTTCTCATGGTCACTGACTTGGTATATGTAGATGGTACGTTCTTTTCCGTTTTTGATGCCTTTTGCAAAGATACCTATATTTGTCTTGCCTTTAGTACGTGGTCCAAGACTTGCCGGGTCTGGAAGCAGGGTAGCCAGAAACTCCATAGGGACGATCTTTTGTCCCTTGTGTTCTACTTCTTTGATGCCTAGCATCCCTACATTTTCAAGACATTTCATGTGTGTAAGATAGCTCTCTCCAAAGGTCATAAAAAATCTTATCTTTTTGAGTCCTTTGATGTGTTTAACCAGTGACTCCATCTCTTCATGGTAAAGAAGATAGCTGTCCTTTGGTCCTATTTCTGGGTAATCCCATACTTGTTTAATTTCCATAGGCTCAGTCTCTATCCATTTTCCATTTTCCCAATAGCGACCTTTTGCAGAAACTTCACGAAGGTTTATTTCAGGGTTAAAATTGGTAGCAAAAGGATAACCGTGGTCGCCGGCATTACAGTCTAAAATGTCTATAGTGTGCATCTCATCAAAGTAGTGTTTTTGGGCATAAGCACAAAAGACATTGGTCACTCCCGGGTCAAAACCGCTTCCAAGTAGTCCCATGATGTTTGCTTTTCTAAACTCTTCATCTCTAGCCCACTGCTCTTTATACTCAAATTTGGCTGTGTCTGGGTGTTCATAGTTGGCTGTATCGAGGTAATCTACTTGCATCTCCTCACAGGCATCCATGATGGTAAGGTCTTGGTAAGGCAATGCCACATTGATGACAATACTGGCACCCGTTGTAGCGATGAGTTCTTTAAGTTCAGGTATGGAGTCTGCATCTACTTTGGCAGTACGTATCTCTACACCTGTTTTAGCTTTTACATTGGTTGCAATGGTATCACATTTACTCACAGTTCTACTTGCAAGTGTGATCTCTCCAAAGGTATCAGCATTCATCGCACATTTAAATGCAACCACATTTCCAACACCACCAGCACCGATGATAAGGGTTTTTTTAGACATGAAGGACTCCTAGAAAAATAATAGGAATATTTTATCACAAATAGTAGTGATTCACAATATAACTTAACCCAAACAATAAAGGAATAAACAAAAGTGTACTAAGCAATATAAGTGAAGTTACATCCTTAGGTTTACAGTCATATAAAGAAGCTAAATTGATATTTGCAACTGCCAAAGGTACCATCATCTCCATAAAGATAACTCCTTGTACAAAGAGTGGTAAGTTTGTAAAACTCAGTATAAGTGCTGTAGCAAGCGGGATAAGAATGAACTTTTGGCTTATAGTTCCTATAAAAAGTTTTGGGTGTAGCTCTTTGATGCGTATACCTTGTAGGAATGTACCCAGCAAGAAGAGTTGCAAGACTATTCCTGCGTAGGCTCCCATTTTAAAAAACTCTTGTATCTGTGTACTTAGTGGTACATCGTAAATATTTATAAGTATTGCTACTAACGAAGCAGGGATGATGGGGATTTTTATGATGTTAAAGAGTGAGTCCTTAATGCTAAATGAGCCTCTTGAGTAGATGTATACGCCGATGATGTAGACCACAAAGACATTGGCTATATTGATGAGTGTAGTATAGATAACAGATGCTTCTCCAAAGAGGGCGATGCCTAGTGGTATGCCGATATTTCCTGTGTTTCCTACAAAGCCTGCTATGGAGAAGATGGCTCGCTCTTTTGGATCTGAAAAAAGTATCTTACCTATGAATATGGTAGGAATGAGTAATACTAAGATGATAGCCAAATAGAGTAGAGGTACATAAATATGTTCAACGTGTAATTTAGCCGTACTAAAGCCCCAAATAGTGACAAAGGGTTGTAAGAAGTAGACTGACATAAGCGTCAGTGTCTTGGTAGTCATCTCTTCTTTGAAGATGCGTTTAGCCATGTAGCCAAGTAAGATGAAGACATAGACAAAGATGATGGAAAGAAGTGTGCTTATCATAGGTAGAATTATAACTTATTTTGGGTTAACTTATTTTAGATATGATTCTTTACTTAAAACTTAGGACATATTTATGGATTTTAGTTCTTTAGAAACTTGGGGTTACCTTGCCATCGCTTTTTTTGCTTTTGGCGGTTCATTGTTCATCGTTGCAGCAGCAGGTGTGTTTTCGTTTATGGGGAATATGGATCTGACTACAGCTTTAGCTGTGGCTACAGTGTCAAACTTTTTAGGCGATATTTTTCTTTTTTATCTTGGTAAGTACCAGAAAAAAGAGATACAGCCTTACTTTGCAAAACACAAACGGAAAATAGCCCTTGCCACGCTTATTATGCGTAAGTATGGAGTACTGGCCATATTTATACAGAAGTTTTTGTACGGTATAAAAACCCTTGTGCCAATCTCTATGGCACTTTCTAAGTATGACTTTAAGAAGTTTGCATTCTATAACGTATTTGCGTCTATTGTGTTTGTACTCACTATTGGATTGAGTGCTTATTATTCAAGTGAGGCTATCATTGCTTTCTTTGGTGTCATTAAAGAACGTCCTTGGATAGCACCTGTAGTATTGTTTAGTATTATAGGTTTGGTGTGGTTTACTATGGAGAGAATGACAAAGAAGAGATAAGAAGTGCTAAGCAAAGGCAAAGTCTTTGCCTTTGTATTAAGGATTCTATTTATCGATTTAACCAATAAATAAGACTGGGAATATTTTCAACACCAAAGTAGAGATAATCATTATTCTCTATATTATCCCCATGTCTTTTCACATAAGTTAGTCTAAATATATCAACAATATCTACATAAGTGTTAAAGCCATAAGCACTTTCTCGTTTATAGAATGATCCTTCCATATCTCCAAAGAAACTTACCCCAGCCCCAAATTTTATAAAATCATCATACTCTTTAAATGCATCTAGGTCCACACGTACAAAATTGGCTGTATCATCACCTATAACATAGGAAGCTTTGGCTTCAAAGCCATTGAGTATGTCCATATTTTTATAATAAAGGGCGGTATATCCTAAACTCATTCCACCATTATTCATATCTACAGCAAATTCTCCAGGTAAAAGTCTGAGAGCAGTTCGTAACCCTTCTTTTCCTTCATCTTCTGGTACATTTAATGGTAAGAACTGAAACCCATCCTTTTCTTTAATGAAAGTACTTCCTGCCCATGCTGATATACTGGTTACTTTAGCTATGGACTCATGGTCTTCATAAACTTCAGCCCGGTCATTTTCCAGTGTGGTAATACGATTAACAACAGATCTTAAAGGTCTTTTATACCAGTGGTCAACATCTTTTTTTGCATAGAAGAGGAAAGATTTTTTATATTGATCCAGGTATCGCATATCAAGTTTTGTGAGGAATGATTTAAATTCTTTACGGTCATAACGTTTTGCATCAGGTTTTTTTGTATTAAATGAGTTGTAAATAGCAGAGTAACGATCTGTTGTTTTTGGTACGGTATGATTAAATTCAGTATTTAAAAATAGAGTGTAGGCTGCCAATGCTTCAGGACTTTTATCTAATCCCAGCCTTGTTTTTAATTCATTCATAAGTTCTATTTGAGACATATGTGCATACTGACTTTTTGTTTTAAAAGAAGCCGCAAGATGATATACAGCATCATAAACACCGACATAATAGTCATACATACGGAAGTTTTTGTCTAGGAATGCAGCAAAGTGTGATAAATATCCTCCTGTAAGAGGATGGAATCTAGATGAAAGTATCAGTGTCTTAGAACTGTCATTTCTAATATACTGATTGATAGCTTGATAGAGTTTCATAGATTGGAAGATCTCAAGGCTGTTAAGCAGTGGTATGGCATTGGTAGTAATGAAACCAATAGGTATCTCTTCGGCTTCCTCCTCATCTGCTTTTGTAATCTCTTTTCTCATATTACTTGGGTCAATAAAGACAAAATGTGAAGCATTTTTATCAAGTTCAATAGCGAGTTGCAGAGGAATGTTATCATACGCACCACCATCTATAAAATAATGTGATCTGGTTTTACCTTTATAGCTGTATTTTAATTTCACTTGCTGAAAAGCACCGGGAAAGGCAGAAGAAGCAAAAAGGACATCAATGAGTTTGCTTTTATCTTTCTTTATACCGGGTATAGAGATATAGAAGTCTGTACTTGGCGGTATACTTCTGTTTGTAACAATGGCTTTTCCATTTTTTTCTTTTAATGTAAGAGGTATGGAAAAGTGTTGATTTTTGATCTTAATACCTTGGACGGTCTCGACAATAGGTGTGGCTTTTGTTACAGAAACCCCCATAGGTACTTCACAATTTTTTCTGTATATAGGTTTTTCGAGATGCTTCATGATCTTTGCTGCTTTTTCTTCTAACCCTTTTCTTGTAAAAAGTGTACTTTTATTTTCAGGATCTTCACCCTTTATGACGAGATCCTCTATATCAAGGTTAACCCATGTTTCATAAAACAGATTGTCATCAACACTGTTTTTTAAAGGTATAGAGTCTTTTTGACACCAATACATGGCAGAAAGCAATGCATTAATGGAACCGGCTGATGCTCCAGCTACAGAACGTAGATCAGGTTCTACCAGTTTACCATTTACTCTTACTTTATTTAGCATTTTGATCATTGCCCAGTTATATCCGGACTCATAGGCACCAAGACTGACACCACCTGAGATGACCATAGATAAATTTACTTTTTCACGTTCTGCATGAAGGCTGAGTGTGAGTAGAGAGAAAATAAGGGAGAGTTTTAAAAAGAGTTTCATAGAGGAGACCTTTATAAATAATGAGTCGTTAAATAATTATGAAGTAAAGATGGTAGTGCATACTACCATCATGGAAGAAAATTAGGCTCTTTTTTGTTTTACAAACTTTTCTATACGGCGGATACCTTCTTTAATGGTCGTCATATCTGTAGCAAATGAAAATCTAAAGTAGCCTTCAGACCCAAAGCCTATACCAGGTACTACAGCAACACCTGTCTCCTGAAGTAATTCTTTACAAAATTCGATAGAGTCATTAGAGATATCTTTGATATTAACAAAAAGATAAAATGCACCTTGTGGTTTAAGTACAGAAAGACCATCTATCTCATTCATGAGTTCTACCGCCTCTTTAGCACGGGCTTCAAATGCTCTTCTCATCATCTCTATCTCTTCATCAACTTCACCGTTAAGTGCTGGGATCGCTGCCTTTTGGGTGATAGAGTTTATGTTTGAAGTACTTTGACTTTGCAGTTTATTCATCACGGAGATCAACTCTTTGTTTGGTGACGCAAGGTACCCAAAACGCCATCCGGTCATTGCGACGGATTTACTGAGTCCATTGATCGTCACAGTTCTTTGAAACATGTCTTCAGAGATACTTGCAGTTGCTACAAAAGCTACATCATAAACGAGTTTCTCGTACATCTCATCACTTGCTATGATGATATCTGTACCCTTCAGTACTTCTCCCAGTGCTTCAAGTTCTTCTCTACTGTAGATAGAACCGGTAGGGTTGGAAGGAGTTGTGAGTATAAGCATCTTTGTTTTAGGTGTGATAGCTGCTTGCAGCTGCTCAGGAGTGATCTTGAATCCACTGATATCATCTGTTTCAATGACTACAGGAACACCAAAAGCATATTTTACAAGTTCAGGGTAAGTTACCCAGTACGGAGCAGGGATGATCACTTCATCTCCCTCATTGATAACAGCTTGAAAAAGATTGAACAAAGAGTGTTTTGCGCCATTACTTACTATGATATCTGCTGGTGTATAGTCAAGATTATTGTCTCTTTTGAGTTTTCCAGCGATCGCTTCACGAACCTCTGCAATACCCGGTACAGCTGTGTACTGTGTAAAACCTTCATTGATCGCTTTGATCGCTTCATCTTTGATACGTCTTGGCGTACCGAAGTCCGGTTCTCCTGCTGAAAAGCTGAGAACATCTTTACCTGAAGCTTTAAGATCTTGTGCAAGCATAGTGATAGCAATAGTGAGTGATGGTGACAGTGTCTGGATACGTTCTGATAACATAAAAAACCCTTAAAATAAATTCATTTATTATAGCAAAAAGAGTTTGATAATCGACTAAGAAGAGACACTTATTAAGAAATACAAGTGTTTGTATTTATGAGTATGTGTATGTTTGTGACGTATTTAGTTGATCAACATTTTACTTAAGAAATAAGTTGCCCGCTGGGGAAAGTTATTTCTCTCCTAGGTCTTGTTGGCTTGATTCTAAATCTATAGATTTTGATGTCATTATTGAATTTAGATGTATTGTAAGTTCTGGATACAAAATTGTTGTATCTTCAATTAATAAACTTAGATACCTAATGAAAACAGCTATATTTTATTGGCTAGTAGTATCATCTTGATTTTCAACTTTGTGTAAGATCAAATTAGCATCGTAATATATTATTCTTTTATCATCTAAGCCTTTAGTGCAATAGTCACTATTTAATTCTTTAGCAGATATGCCTGACCAGGTAGAAAAGATACATTCAAAATAAAATAAATTTATTGGCTTGTCTGCATTCAGGTGAAGATCATCATTACTTATAAATGGTACGTTTAGAGAGTCAGTATGAGGTTCTTGTCTCACATCATGTAAAAGAGGAATTTCACCATTTGGATCACCTAATGCATGGTCAGAAAAAAATAAGAATTCGGCATTATATTTAGAGCCCATATTCAATATCTGAGAAAGAATATAATCTGTATATAAAACAGTGTTGTCATACTGATCTATTATTGTGGATTCACTATGAAATTTAGAGTAATTGGCAGGGTAACGATCTTTGAATAGCATATGAGAACCATAAAAATGCAAAATAATTAATGTTTTTTTATCCGGGTTCTTTTCTTTTAGTATATTGAAAAGTTTAGGCAATAAAGCACCATCATACTTAATTTTATGATCATCTTCATTTGTGATAAAAAAAGTATGATCAGACTGAGAAGCAATTGAAGAAACTGCAAAATCCCACTTACCTAATTTAGTTTGATTTGATAACCAATATGTTTCATATCCGGCATCATTGGCTAAGTGAATTATGGATTTAGACAGATCAGGGCGTGTTGAAAACTTCGTAAACATTGCAGGAATGGAAGTCCAGGTGTTCGTCCCACCGGAATATGCATCCTTATAAACAAATAACTTATCTTTCATATGAGATAAGTGCGGAGTTGTATTTCTTTCATATCCATAGATTCCCAGATGATCTGCCCTAAGCGATTCTCCTATGCCTATTATTAATAAATTCGGGGAACCTTTCTTAGCTGTCACCTCTGTCCATGATGATGATGATGCCTCTGACATTGTAGATAAAAAATTGACAGTATCGGTTATACCTCTAATGCTTTTTAATGGAGGGAACCGATTGCCCATATCTTTAATAACTACATATTCGGTTTCTGTTTGAAGTCTTGAGAGTCCTCTTGCGACACCGGTTTCCATATAATCTTTATAATCTTCTGAATACTCTATATTTTTAAAATTATAAACTGCCGGTAATAAAATATATAAGCTGCCAATTGATAGAAAAAATACATGAATTTTATTTCTTTTTGACGTTGGTAAAAAAATCATACCAAGAAGTAGTAAAATTGATATAACCAAATCTGCAAAATTACTTTCAATAAAGTCATACGTTTCATTTAATGAAGTGCCAAAAACACTCATAATTATCCCTGCAGAAAAAAAAGAACCATATGTTAATACTGCAAACAGGGAGGTTGCAACAAAAAGAGCAAATGCAATATGTAAAATTTTGTATTTTTGTAAATAAGCCAATAGCCCATACATAAATAATGATTGCAATAGTATATGAATTGATGCTTTAAAGGTTAGATCAGTGAGCTTATCCGGGTTTAAAAGTACAATTACAATAATGACTACTAATGCACTTAAAGGCTTTTGTATTTTTCTGAAAGATTGTTTGATGTTTTTCACTTAAGTGTATAGGCATTCACATCAGCCTTGTACTTCAATTTCTCTTCCGCTCTTCTTCCCTCAAAAAGATCTGAAAACAGAGTCTTTAGCTTTAGGTTTTTCTTTACCGGCGCATCTTTCTCGGTGTCAATATCCAGATTATACCTCTCTTTGATCTTCTTGACCTGTTTTTTTGTGAGTTTATCGTCGAGCAGGACAAATCTTCTCTTACTCTTCTCTCGCACCATCTCCAAAAGTCTTAACTCGTTCGGCCCTTGAGGATTCGGTGTCTTTTTGAAGATGCTGTAGCTGCTATTTTTCCTTGAGATCTTTCTATTGGTTATGATGTACACTTTATCTCCTTAGTCTATATTTTTTTATGAACAATCATTTCTTGATAATACAGTGAAACGTGATAAGCAAACCAACTGACAATCCCAAAGAATTTTGTACCGTCTTCAAATAGATGATGCCATTTACCTATCAGAGAATAAGGAAAACTATCAACTATAAGGGAAAGTGCGAAAAATAAGATAGCCGCCAACAGTAAAGAGTAATCTCTTTCAAAGATAAATTGTTTAAATTTTACTAAATAGAACAAAATAAAAACAGCATAAAATAAAAAAACTACATGCTCGCTTATACCGAGCATTCTTGGAAGGATCCAGTCATGCAACATAAAGAAATCATCAATAAGTAATATAAATGTCAAAAGTCCTCCCGTCAAGAGAAAGCCTGCAAATCCGCTTTTGTCACCACTTTTTCTCAATAAAGCATAACAAAACAGCGCAATAGCAGCAGTCCAGCTCCATAATAATACTCCAATGCTTGAAAGCAGACCGTGAAATGGGCTTCCATCCAGCACAGACGCCTGATCACGTGTAAACTTTACTATTGGAATATCGTATACATTGCAGACAATCACAATTAAAATTAAACCAAGAGCAGCCAAGAGGTACAGCCAAAATATAAAAAGTCTTATATCTCTTTTCATAATATTTTCTCTTTTATGGTTATAGTAAGATGATCAAATTGCTCACTTATATAAGAGAGCAGCGTATAAACAAGAAGGGCGGTTCCCAACATCTCAAGAAGTTCTTCAAATGTGTATAAAATTGCATAAGGCAGATTTTCTTCGCCGTATTTCTCGTCCTGCAAGGCTCCCAACATCTCAAATCCAATGGCACCCAGGACAAAGATTGTCCCGGAAACAACAAACAAGATCTTTGTCTTTTTGGGAAGCCTCAATAAAAAAGGCAGATATATTACCCCAAAAATGGCTACTGCAACACCATAGGGAATCACCCATGCGTAATATAACAACCCTGACGGATGAAGCGCTTCACGAACTATGGGGCTAAAAATTCCTTCATGGATTTTAAAACCCTCATCAAGTGACAAGAAAAGAAAAGCAAGCATCAATCCAAGCCAGGCTGCATAGTCGGAACCTGTTTGCTTATGCTTAATTGTGATAATCAAAAATAATAATGAATTAACGGCAAGTATCAATGAAGAATAAAGTGTCGGAACATTATATTCTGTATCAAAATCAAACTTCCCAATTAAACTGCTTACAATTTTGAGATCATTCAAATGAAAAAAGTACTTAGCGATAATCCCCATTATGTTTGCAAACAGAAGAAAAGAGATAATTATAAGCAATGTGATAAATACTCTTCTTGGGCTTATTTCAATATTCATTGACTTTTCCATTCATGCATTAAATTGGTATCCAATAATTAAATTATATCCAAATATTTAATAACTCAGCATTAGAGAGCCTTAAATAACCCTACACTGTCTTATTAAATTGTTAGGTCATAAAAGTGTGGAGACAACTATGGTATATACACATGTAGTAGCAGAGATAAATAAGGGTAGGATTGCAAGTCCTTTGGATATGTAACGTTAAAAAATTTTATATCTTTAGTACGGATCAATCATCAATCCATACTATGAATAAAGTTGTCATAAAGCTCTTCAAGTTTATTATCTTTTTCTTTGACGCCTTCCTGTTTCCCTTTAGGAAGAGCACCTTCAAGTACTTCAATACGTTTAAGAAGATACTCAAAGATCTCTTTATTGACATCCGGGATCTTGTTGTGGCTGAGTGGTGTTTTGTCAAAGCCTCTTTTAAGTACACGTGCCGGGATGCCGATGGCAGTTGAGTCTGCAGGTACATCTTTAACCACAACAGAATTTGCACCGACTTTTGAGTTCTCACCTATAGTGATGTTTCCAAGTACTTTGGCTCCTGCACCGATGACCACATTGTTCCCCAGGGTCGGGTGTCTTTTGCCTTTACTGGTACTCACACCACCTAATGTTACCTGTTGATAGACGATCACATCATCACCGAGAATAGCAGTCTCACCGATAACCACACCCACACCATGATCTATAAAAACTCTGCGTCCTAAAGTAGCAGCCGGGTGAATGTCTATAGTTGTCAAAAAAAGGCCTATAGCAGAGATAAGACGAGGAAGAAATCTTAAACCTTTACTGTAAAGCCAATGTGCGTTACGGTAAAAGAAGAGAGCCCATAATCCTGGATAGTTAAAAAATAACTCAAAAGTAGAGTGTAGGGCAGGGTCATTTCTCTTGACATTTAGAAAATCTTCTTTTATGAGACTAAATGGGTTCACTTGTAACGGTCCTTATATGTTTTCATTTTGGGCTTGAATCGTCTTAAGATAGCTATTTTCACTTAAATAGAGGTAAAGTTTACCCAAAAGTTCTCTTTTTTCTTCTTTTGAGATAGCTGTAGACTCTTCTATCTGGTATTTAAGTGCTTTATCTATGAGATTCGTATCATAATCGAGATCATCTAAAACATCCATGAGATTTTGTGCTTCTATAAGATGATTTATAGAGTAAGACCCTTCTTCATCAAAGTTTATCACACACTCAGTAGGGTGTGTAAAGAGGTTATGTTTCATACCCAGTACTTCCTGGTAAGCTCCCGTAAGGAAAAAGCCCAAGAAGTACTCTTCTTTACTCACATCTATGTCATGCAGATAAAGTGGCAGGTCACGGTTAAAACCTATCTCCCCATCACTGTCACAGGTAATGTCCCAGATGCTTGCAGGATTGGTTGGCTTCGTATCGAGATGATCAAGCGGCATAATGGGAAACTGCTGAGCCAAACCCCAAAAGTCAGGTAGTGACTGAAAGGCTGAGAAATTTACCAAATACTTCTCTTGTATGCGATCCTGTAGTTTTTTAAGTTCATCCGTACCTTCATTTTTAAGTAGAGCAATGGCTTTTTTGATGATAAGGTTAACCAGTATTTCTGTATTTGAGCGGTCTTCAAGGTCTATGTAGCCCAGATCAAAGAGTGTAAGCAAACTTTCCATATGGTCAAGTGCATCGTGAAGGTACTCTCTGGCATGTTCACGTGTAAGAGAGTTGAAAAGGTCATAAAGCTCTTGGATAAGTGGTGGATTTACCTCTTTGAGACGAAGACCCTTTTCATGATACTCTTGAGAAAAGAGTTCAAGAACGGGTGCTACAAGTACAGAATGTGAAGCTGCGATGAAACGACCTGACTCGGTGAAGATATCGGGTTGGGAAACATCTTTCCTTTTAGCGATATCTTGCATAAGGTAGATGACGTCATTGGCAAACTCTTTGAGTGAGTAGTTCCTCTCTTGGTTATGGGAGTGTTGGCTGTACTCTACAGCCAGACCGCCACCGATGTTGATGGCCCCCAGTGCATCAGCACCACGCTTTTTAAGTTCAGCATAGATGTTGCCGGCCTCTCTCAGTGCTTTTTTAAGAGGAGCGATATCCCCCATCTGTGAACCAATATGAAAGTGGATCATCCAAAGCTGGTCAAGTAGTTCATGTTTTTTAAGCATCTCATAGGCTTCAAGCAGTTCGGTAGAAGTGAGTCCGAACTTGGAACTGTACCCACCACTTTTTGCCCAGATACCTATGCCTGAACTGTGAAGACGTATGCGTACACCTATCTTGGGAGTGATGGGGTTCTCAACATTTTTATTAAACTCATGGTTAACTTGAATGATGGTTTCAAGTTCTCCCAGACCTTCAATGGTCACGGTGATGTTGTGCCCCATCTTTGCTGCAATGAAACAAAGAGAGATCATCTCTTTGTCTTTAAAGCCATTGACCGTGATAGGAGCACCCAGTGGTGTTTTTGTTATGGCAATGATGAGTTCAGCTTTACTTCCTGCTTCCAATCCGTAGTTATACTCTTTTGAGACATCCATAAGGGAGTGTATGAAGTTGGGAAATTGATTGACTTTGAGTGGAAAAACAGCTTGAAAATCACCCTGATAGTTAAATTCTTTTTTAGCTTTTTCAAAGGTATTAAAAAGGGTAGAGATCTGTTTTTCTATAAGATGAGGAAAACGAAGTAAAAGTGGCCCTTTATAGCCTTTTTCTCTTATCTCTTTGGTGATCTCAAGCAGGGAAGGTTGGTTAGCATGGTTTATATTGACGGTGTTGTTTTTGAGTATAAAATTGCTATCACCCCAAATGTTCAAACCAAAGTTTTTCATGCTTCACCTCTTCATGTTATCTTCGAGATTATAGCAAAACTTAATCTAATCTTACCTATAATGTTTATATGTCTAAACAGTTTTTGTCTTATGAAGTACATCAGCAGCATCTTAAGCTTATCTCTATAAGGGAGTGGACTCTACAGAGTGTACGGCAGATAGAGAAGCAATTGGCTAAAGTACCTTATGAACAAAAAATCATATGGGATGTCTCAGGGATCGAACAGTTTGACAGTGCAGGTGTGTTGCTTTTTATCGAATATTTTGAACGCTTTAAAAAAGAAACTGAAGTAGAAGTCATCGGTTATACAGAAGAGCAAAAAGCAATGTATGCTCTGTTGAAAGAGAGGAATCTTAAAGAGGTGATCGCCCCTCCAAAGCAAACTATTTTAGAAAGAACTGGTCAAAATACAGTTGAAGTCTATAAAGATCTAAAGGATTTTGTCACTTTTCTTGGACATCTCTTCAGTGCATTCTTTCATACACTGATGCATCCTGGAGATATACGTTTCAAAGAGATGGTCTATCATATCCATAGATCTGGTTTTAATGCACTCATCATCATTGGTTTGAGCGCCTTTTTGGTTGGTTTGGTGATCGCTTATCAGAGTGGTGTACAGTTGGCAAAATTCGGGGCGGATCTCTTTATCGTCGATACGGTGGCTATATCGATCACAAGAGAGATGGGTCCTATGATCACTGCGATCGTGATCGCCGGGCGAAGTGGTTCAGCATATACGGCTGAGATCGGTGCCATGAAGATCACAGAAGAGATAGCAGCGATGCGAACTATGGGCTTTGATCCCTACTATTTTCTGGTTCTACCTCGTATTTTCGCTTTAATGATCGCACTGCCTCTTTTGATCTTCTTTGCAGATATTATGGGGATCTTTGGTGGCATGGTGGCAGCAAATATGCAGCTTAATATCTCTATGGGCCAATTTATAGAGCGTCTCAATGAAGTGTTGGAAGTCAAGCACTATGTCTTAGGGATGATAAAAGGACCTGTCTTTGCCTTTCTTATCGCTGCAGTAGGATGTTATAGAGGTCTTCAAGTCTCTGAAAATACAGAGAGTATCGGATTGCATACGACAGCAAGTGTAGTTAACTCTATCTTCCTGGTGATCGCTTTTGATGCACTCTTCTCGGTAATCTATACGGAGCTTGAACTGTGAGTACTGTCATTAAAGCAGAGGGGATCGTAACAAGATTTGGGAAGAGGGTGATCCATGATGGAGTAAATCTTCATGTCGATCGTGGTGAGATCTACGGGATATTGGGGGAGAGTGGTTCAGGTAAATCTGTTTTGATGAAAGAGATGATCATGCTTCTGGAACCTGCCGCCGGTAAGATGACTGTTTTGGATCAAACGTTAAATAATATCAGTTTTGAAGAAGCTCAGGCTCTACGTAGAAAATGGGGTGTACTATTTCAGTTCGGGGCACTCTTCTCCCCGTTGACTGTAGCAGAAAATATAGAAGTGCAACTCAAAGAGTATACTGATATTACAAAAACAATGCGAAATGAGTTGATAAATTCCAAGCTCTACATGGTAGGGTTAGAGCCAAGTGTCGGAGCACTCTACCCCTCTGAATTAAGTGGTGGTATGATCAAAAGAGCGGCCTTGGCAAGGGCTTTGGCTATGGAACCGGAATTGCTTTTCTTGGATGAACCTACATCTGGACTTGATCCTATAGGTGCTAGAAATTTCGATGAGTTGATATTGGAATTACGTGAGCTTTTGGGGATAACGGTTGTGATGATCACACATGATCTGGATTCAATCGTCAATATTGTAGACAGGATGTCTGTTTTGGCAGATAAGCATGTGGTTGCAGAGGGAAATTTGGAAAATGTGTTACAATCACAACATCCATTTGTTGAAGCATTTTTCAAAAATAGGTATGCGCAGAAATATATGTAAATAAAGAGGTTATTGTAGATGTATAGCAAAATCAATTATACGATCGTAGGTATCTTTGTATTAATCTTCACTACAGGAATGATCTGGTTTGCCTTTTGGTTGGCAAAATATGGTTTACAAAAAGAGTTTGATTACTATAAAATCCAAATGAGTGAATCTGTTTCCGGGCTTTCCAAGGATTCAACGGTTAAACTGCGTGGTGTTGATGTCGGATCCATAAGTAAGATCGGGATCAATCCTAAAGATGTTGAAAAAGTAGAGATCGTTCTGAAAATTAATAAAGGAACCCCTATCAAAGAGGATATGGTCGTATCTACAGAGATGTATGGAGTCACAGGGATCTCATATCTTCAGATAACTGGTGGAACCAATGAAGCAAAAACACTAGAACCTACAGAGGATTACATTCCAATTATAGCAACGGCTCCCTCTTGGCTTAACAAAACAACGAAGGGACTTGGTACTCTTGCAGAGAGAGTCACTTTACTGGTAAATAAAGGTCAAAAATTATTGAGTGAGAAAAATATAGATACTTTAGGAAAAGTATTTGAGAGCACGGAGAAGATAACAGCCAAAGCTGAAGAAGTGGAGCAAAAAACGATCGATTCACTTGATGAGGTAGATATAACTCTTAGAGAGTTTAGAGCTTCTATGGATGAAATCAATACAAAATTTACAGAAGCTACGGCAGACTTTAAACAGATGCAAAAAGATTTTTCAGGTATTAAAAAAGTAACTATTCCTACGATTGATAAATTGATGGAAACAAGTAAAAACTTTAATCGTGTTACTCTTAAAGTAGAAAAGAGTTTGGATAGGGGTGATTATAATCTCAAAAATATTCTTGAACCTATGTTAGTGGAGATAGAGGTATTGAGTCAACAGATAAATGATTTGGCACAGCAACTTGAACAAAGTCCAAATGACTTGCTTTTTAAAGGAAGAACACCAAGAAGAGGACCTGGAGAATGAAGAAATTAGCACTTATATTTATACTTCTATGGGTTAGTGGATGTAGCAACAAGCAAGCACCACTTAAAGTGTATACACTGCATACACCTATAGTTGCAAAAACATCCAGCAGTAAATTTAAATATAAAACCATCAAAGTAATGTACCCCCAAAGTCTCAAAGAGAAGATAAGCCAAAAGATGCGTTACTCATATAGCAGTGCAGAGCAGGGTGCTTATCAAAATAGCCAATGGTCAAATAAAATAGGTAAACTCCTTGAAGGTACTTTGATCCAAGCTTTAGATGGAAGTAACCTTTTTAAAGCAGTATTGCCTTATGCTTCAACAGCACAAGAGGACTACCGACTTGAAAGTACCATCTTTGCATTTTCTCACCAGGTAAGAGGAATAGAGTCACATGCCCTTGTCTCTGTACAGTTCTCTCTCATCAATACAGATACGGGAAAATTAGTTAAAACCAAACGATTTAACTATAAAGTGGCTACCAAAACTACTAATGCAGCCGGCTATGTTGAGGCTACAAATGAAGCAGTAGGTAGACTTACTAAAGATCTGTTGAGGTGGCTTCAGCTTTAGGATAGATTCTATTCTCAAGAGAGTTCAAACTGCAAAAAAATTCTGATGCAATAAGGCGGTATAAGATGGGGACAAAACGCGATATGATCGAAACTGAAATGGAAGAGGGGGGTACACTCAAAAAAGAGATACAAAAAGAGCGAAGAGATGAGTGTATCAAACGTTTTGAAGAAGAGGAACAGCGTGCTGACAAGAAGAAGAGACGTGTTCCCGTTTGGATAAAGAAAGAAGTACTCGAATATGAGGAAGAGCTTCAGAAGCTCCAGATCGAATTGCTTAAACTTCAAAAGCATGTCAAAAAGCAGGGCTTGAAAGTACTCATAATCTTTGAAGGGCGTGATGCCGCAGGAAAAGGCGGAACCATCAAACGCATTACTGAACACCTCAATCCTCGTGGTGCAAGAGTCGTCGCCCTGAATAAACCCTCAGATGTAGAAAAGACACAGTGGTATTTCCAGCGTTATGTCCAGCATCTCTCCAGTGGCGGAGAGATCGTGCTTTTTGATCGGAGTTGGTACAATCGTGCGGGGGTAGAACCGGTCATGGGGTTTTGTACGCAGGAGGAGCATCAGGAATTTTTGCACGAAGTACCTTTTTTTGAAAGGAGACTTGTCAATAGTGGGATCATTTTGATAAAATTCTACTTCTCCGTCTCAAAAGATGAGCAGGCGAAACGCTTTAAAGAGCGGAAAACAAATCCGCTCAAACAGTATAAGCTCTCTCCTATTGATGAGCTTTCGCAACAACTGTGGGATAAATATACCGTAGCAGAATATTCGATGTTCATGGCTTCACATACTGAAGCTACTCCATGGGCAGTGATCCATTCAGACAACAAGAAAAAGGCACGTATCAACTGCATCAAGCATATTCTCAACCAGATCAATTATCCGGAGAAGATCAAGCAAAAACATTTAAAAGTTGATAAGGAGATTGTTTACAGTGCAGATGACAAGATCGCAGAATTTGACAACAATGTATCTCTCAATTTTTGTGATCCAAAACCTAAAGAGTAGAAAAAAGAAGAGAAGCGTTTATTTTGTTTAAAACGCCTCAATCAAAATAGTTTTCTCTTCCTTAGTCTCCAGATCTTTCACCCAAATAGTTCCATTTTTTAACTCATCTTCCCCGATAAGGGCACAGTATCTGGCATTGACCTTATCTGCACCCTTCATGTGGCTTTTGAAGCCTTTTGAGTTGTATTCAAGCGTCACTTTTTGCTCTAAGCGTTTTGCTGTTGCTACAGGGAAAAGAGTTTCGACTGCTTCTTCGGTCATGGCACCAAGGTAGATACCTTCTCTTTTGACTTCCGGCATCTGTACGAGTTCCATAATCCTTTCTATACCAATGGCAAAACCAACAGCCGGAGTAGGTTTCCCATCTAGATACTCTACAAGTTTGTTGTAGCGTCCACCACCTGCGATGGCAGACTGTGCACCTATCTCATTACTTACAAATTCAAAGGCTGTTTTACTGTAATAGTCCAGTCCTCTTACAAGGTTTGTGTCTACTTCGTAGTCTATGCCAGCTTTGTCTAGAAGGGCAGTGAGTTTTACAAAGTCACTATCGCATTCATTACAAAGGTTGTTTATGAGTTTTGGTGAGTTAGTGAGAAGTGACTGACATGCTGTGTTTTTACAGTCAAGTACACGTATAGGATTTGTACCTATGCGTCTGTTACAGTCTTCACAAAGCTCTTCTTGGGTTTCTCTTAAAAAGCCTACAAGGTGTTGCTTGTATGGAGGCATACACTCAACACATCCAAGTGAGTTTATCTGAAGGTCAAAACCTATACCTAACTCATTGAATATCTGGCTTATCATCGTGATGATAGTAAAGTCTTCATAGACAGAAGCCTCTCCAAAACTCTCACAACCAAACTGGTGAAACTCTCTTAGGCGACCTTTTTGTGGTCTTTCATAACGAAACATTGGTCCGTAGTAGTAAAACTTCTGTTTGACAGGCTGACGATCAAGTTTGGCAGAGACAAAAGCACGTACTATGCCTGCTGTGCCTTCCGGACGCATACAGACATCATTGCCTCCTTTGTCTTCAAACTGATACATCTCTTTACCTACGATATCTGAACTTTCACCCACAGAACGTTTGAAAAGTCCTGTCTCTTCCAAGATAGGGGTTTCGATGTAGCTGTATCCGTATTTTTTAGAGATGCCTATAGCCGTTGTGATAATATGTACAAAACGGGCACTCTCTTCAAAAGTAAGGTCTTTCATCCCTCTTAGTGGGTTTATCATTTAGTGTTTCCTTGTATCCTACAAGGTGCGTTGGCAAACGCACCCTACGGTGTTATTGTTGTAGGGTGCGTTTCCCAACGCACCAATAATTATGGAATTATACCTTCAAGTAGGTTAGTATCGTTTGATGAATACTTTCTATATCTTGTGTTGCATCTATAAAAAGATGAGGGATACCAAGTTTTAGTATGCTTTGTTTCATATGTTCCTGTACTGTGAGCAGATATTCTAATCCTCTAAGCTCAATGCCATCAAGACTTTTAGCCGAAGTTCGCTCTTCCAACGTGTTCATATCTGTTAAAAACAAGATCACCTTGTCTGGAAAATGTCCTTCAAGTGCAAACTTGTTTAGGCTAACCAGTTCATTAAAGTCAAAGTCACCGTTTGCAAGGGCGTAACCTATGCCTGAGAGGAAACCTCTGTCGGAAATGATGATCTTATCTTTATTTGGAGAGATGATCTCTTGGTAATGTTCTGCTCTGTCTGCTAAAAAAAGTAGTAGTTCAGCACGTTTAGATGCTAAAGAATCTGTGAGAAGTATCTCTCTTGCTTTTTTGCCAAAAGGTGTACCTCCAGGTTCATGTGTGATGATGATCTCAGGATGTTTATCTGAGATCAGGTCTATCTGCGTGCTTTTACCACAGGTATCTATGCCTTCAATAAGTATATACATTATCGTACACACTTTATGAGTTTGAGTGCTGCGTCAGGAACAAGGTGTTCTACTTTTCCATCAAAATTTAAAATAGAACGCACCACCGAAGAGCTTACAAAAGCATGTTCAAGACTAGGCATAAGATAGACAGTCTCTAACTCTTTTTTGAGTGAAGCATTGGCATACCCCATTTGAAGTTCATACTCGAAATCGCTCACCGCCCTAAGACCTCTTATGATGATGTTCGCTTCCAGCTCGTCAGAGAGGTTAACTAGAAGATTGTTAAACCCTATGACTTTGATCTTAGGAAAGTCCTTTGTAGCTGCTTCTACCATTTTTATACGTTGTTCAAGAGTAAACATAGGTTTCTTCGCTTCAGAATCTGCTACTGCTACGATAATCTCATCAAACATATGGCATGCTCTTTTAATGATGTCCAAATGCCCGTTAGTGATAGGATCAAATGTCCCTGGATAAATTGCGCGTTTGATATCTTTATTCATTACTTTCCCCATCTTTCATATAAACTGTTTTCTATGCCTAAGACATCATACCATTTACCGATGATAAACTTTTCCATCTCTTCAAGTGAAGAAGATTCAGAATAGTATCCCATCACAGGTGGTGCAATGATAACTCCCAGTGCAGCTAGCTTTTGCATATTGTCCAACGCTATGGCAGAAAAAGGCAACTCTCTTGGAGCAAGAAGCAACTTTTTTTGCTCTTTGAGTGCAACGGCTGCTACTCTCGTCGCCAGGTTATCACTGATGCCGCAAGCAACTTTGGCTAAAGTATTCATACTGCAAGGGATGATAGCCGTTGCATCGACTCTAAATGAACCAGATGATATAGATGCTGCGATGTTCTCACTGGAGTGCAGTGTTACTTTTTTGTTTTCAAATGACTCTACGGTGATGGCATTGTCTGAAACGACTACATGTACTTCGATGTCAGGTGGTAAGTAATCTACAAACTTCTTGCCTAACTGAACACCACTTGCACCGGTGATTGCAACGACTAGTTTCACTGTTTCTCTTTTGTCTCTTGTTACCACTGTGTCCATGGTAATGCATATTTCAGACACGAATTGAAAGCAAATATTTATTGGCTTATTAAATCAGTGTATGCATTCCTACGGACACCGTAGGAACGAGATATAGTTTTATTTTATTATGTGGATTATAGCAAAAGAAAATTAGTTTTTGGATTGATTGTGTATGATTAAGTTATGGAGCGGGCGAACGGGTTCGAACCGTCGACCCCAACCTTGGCAAGGTTATGCTCTACCGCTGAGCTACGCCCGCATCCGGAAACCACTTTAATAGACTAAATAATTTTACCATATTAAGTGAGTTTAAATTAAGAATATAACATTGTTAAATACTTATGTGGAGCGGGCGAAGGGATTCGAACCCTCGACAGCCTGCTTGGAAGGCAGGAACTCTAGCCACTGAGCTACGCCCGCATAGATTAACAAATGTTAAGGTGGTACCGCAGGTCGGATTCGAACCGACACGCCCTAAAGCAGAAGATTTTGAGTCTACCAAGT
>CBFCXZ010000027.1:0-28846 GCA_965602275.1 uncultured bacterium | reverse complement strand
ACTTCTATAACATCATGTATATTTGCTGAGTTTGTTTCAAAGTCTAAAATTATCATTTAACCCTCCACAGGCTTAGTAATCAAATACCCACCCACAAGTACAGGGACTATCCCCAATAATTGACGAAACTCTGGTACTTCATCTAAATAAATATACGCAAAAAAAAGTGTCATCACAGGCAGGAGTGCCAACATAGCAGACAACTTCGTGATGGACATACGATTGAGGGCTTCTATCCACATGATTTTAGCGACTACGTATACTCCTGTGGCTATGAGAAACATATAGGGTAGGGCTGACATGAAGTTTTCATAGCTTACTGCGGGTTCTAGAAAGTAGGCTAAAAGTGCTACAAATGGAAAACCTACTACCGTTCTAAAACCGAGTATGGTCTCCGAAGAACAGTACGCACGTGCTCGTTTTTGGTAGAGATTGACTATCGGTGCAGCTGCAGCAGAGAGTAAGATGAACCAGTCACCTTTGTTGAACTCAAAATTCTCAGGGAAGAGTATGATGAGTGCTCCAGCTGTCATGATGACAGCACCTATGAGGTGTATGGTTCCCATTTTTTCTTTACCAAAGACATTGAAGTAGAGGTAAGAAAAGAGTACCTGTAAAAAGACAATGACTGCCATATTCCCCGCTGTAGTGTATCGCATACCTATGAAAATGAATGTAAAAATAAAGGTGATCCAGAAGGTTGTAAGGAGTAGATCTTTGTATGCAGCTCTGTTTTTAAGTTCTTTAAAACGGTCACGTTTGTACATAATGGGCATATAAAAAAAGAAAGCGATGGCGAGGCTATACATATAGGTATGTAAAGCTCCCACATAAGACATAGCAACGATGGAGAGTATGGGAAACCAAGACTCCAGGATGGTGAGTCCTAACATAAGTAACTCGCCTTCTCGTTCTTTGGTCATATATTTATCCTTTGCTCAGTCTCTAAGTACCAGCGTTTCAAAAAATCTTCTCGTTCAAATATCTTTGCACCTAACATAAGCTTGTATGGCATATAACACTGTCCCAGATTCCAAAAAGAAAATCCATTGGCTTGAAGATATTGTGCAAGGAGTATGAGTTGCGCTGTACCGTAGTTACCGTACTCTTTTTCCCGCTTGCTAAAACCACTGAGACTAGTATAGGTTTTTCCTATCATATAGCCTATCTCTCCGGCAACTACTTCTCCTTCCTCTCTTATAAGTGCAGAGATGACCTTAAAGTTTTCATCTACACCCTGAGAAGCTTTGAGTGTATTTAAGTACTTGGATGTCAGCCAGTTGTTTCGATGCACACTGTCGATACCCTGAGCTACTTCATCCAGATCTTGGCTTACTTCAAGTTGCAGGGGTCTGTTTTGCAGTAGTTTTTTTACCTTTCTGCTGATATGCAGATCATCAAAATCCAACAGAGCATATCTGAACTGTATCTCTGGAAGTAACAACTCCTCATCTTCATAGTAGTCAGTAACAGCAATAAACCCTGCCTTCGCCTTGGCTATGTAATACTCCGCTGAAAAGTCATCACTCCAGTAGTAGTTTTTAAACATATCGGGATAGATGAACTCATGAAGTATTTTAGGATCTGTTATCTCCTCATAAGAGAGGTGATAGATACCCAGCTGTGTATTGCTCATAGCTTAGGTGTTTTGATCCATTTGAACATCTATGTTTTTCTTTACAGAGATATCCTGTTCTGCGTACCACTGTGTTGTACTTAATTTTGGAAATGTTTCTACCATGATCTCAAGAGGAGTGTTGTCCCAGTTTTCTGAGTTTTCAGACATTGACCAGTTACACTCTTTGAGTACATAGGAAAATATTTGATTCATGAGCTTATATTGTTGTTCTATAGCTATTTTATCTTCATCTTTCTCATAGGTCAAAATGGTTTTGACCAACTGTTTTCGTAAGTCTCTTGGGTATTGTGCCTTTAATGTATTGATAATTTCTTCTTTTTTCATGTGTGACCTTTAATCTATTTTCTCTGTATTATACTAAAACTGTTTAAGTTTGTATGAATGCTAAAGTTTCTTTTACGACAGTTTCATCATCTAAAATGGCTCGATGTCCCAATCGGGTTGTCTGTTTCAGTGTAGCCCAAGTCCATCTCTTACATAGATCTTGAGAGTGTTCTATGCCTATTTCTCTATCATCTTCATCATGGAAAATGAGTGTGGGTACTTGAAAGTCTGATACGAAAATATCTTGCCAGTCTTTTCCGTATTTTTGAAAGTTCTCTTCATTGGTCTTCCAAGTGTATTCACGCATTTCTTCTACGATCTCTGCGGGGATATGAAGTTGTTTGGCAAAATTGTCCGAAACAGAGATGACATCATGTATCGGTGCCACAAAAACAAGTTTTTTAGTCTCTAAACCCAGTTTAGAAGCCACAGTCACCGCAGCCCCGCCAAAGGAGTGTGCAATGATACACTCTACCGGACCGACCTGTTTCATAACTGCTTGAACACTATCTGCCCAGTTGGATAGGTCTGAGAGTTTTCCTTTGGTCTCTCCATGACGCAATGCATCATAAGAGACTATTTGGTAGTTATGTTTGAGTAGCATATCAATAAAATGACTCATGCTTAGCGAAGTGGTTGACCAGCCATGTACCAAGAGAACTATGGGGTGATCTACCTTGCCCCATCTATACCCTTGCAGTGTTATATTTTCATAAAGAGGGATATTGAATTTTTGAGGTTGAGGTAGAGATTTCTCATTACGGTTTTTTCTTTTACTATTGACAGGATAGTGAAAAATCCTATGTGCAGATATGACAGCCAAAGAAGGAAATAAACGACTGACAATGGAAAAATAAATGCGTATAAGTTTTAATTGTATTGGATGATGCATTGTTATCTCCTTTCCTCTCGAGTAAATACAGGAGATAAACCTTTTTGAATGATAAAATCTTTTACACACTCTTCTATCATGATATAAACCTCTTCCAAGCCTTCAAAATCATCAAAGAAATAGGGGTCAGGTATATCTGCTCCAGCATAATGAGAAAAATCACCCAAGAGATCAACATCACAAAAGCCTAAAGCTTCTAATTTTTCTTTGATCGGTCTATCCATCGCTACAATATAATCAAAAGTAGTTTGATCCTGCTGGATGACTTTACGCGCGCGTAGGCTGGAGATATCGATCTCATGTAGTTTTGCTACTTTGATGGAATGAGGACAAGGTACTTCATTTTCATAGCGTTGGCTTGTACCTGCTGAGTCTATGATAATATCCAAGTTTTGTTCTTTTGCTATGGCATTAGCTATACCTTCAGCTATAGGACTTCTACAAATATTTCCAAAACATACAAACAGTACTCTTGTCATTTTACTTCCTTTATTTATCTGCTGTGGTAATATGGAAGCATTGTATCAAGTTTTATGTATAATCTTTAGAAAATTTCAGAGGGAGATAAATGTATGAAAATCAATGTCATTATTATCGATAAAAAAGGGAAAGACCAACTTTATGCTCCGCTGATAGAACACTATAAAAAGATAGCCAAACCTTTTGCAAAAGTAGAGGTTATTGAACTTTTTGATAAAGATATAGCCAAAGCACAGGATATTTCACCTGAAGCAGCTCAGAAATCATATACAAAAGCACTGGAAAAATATTTAAGCTCTGGTGTAAATATCGCTTTAGATCCTTCGTCAAAAGAAGTAGATAGTCATAATTTCGCAAAACTGCTTAAGGATAGCGTGACTGTGAACTTCTATATTGGCGGTGCATACGGCTTTGAGAGGGTTTTTTTGGATAAATGTAATAATGCTATATCATTTGGTAAAATAACGCTTTCACATAAACTTGTGAAAGTTGTATTGTTAGAGCAGATCTTTAGGGGACTGACTATCAATAACAATCATCCATACCATAAGTAGAAATCTGTATCAGATTTCTAATTAACTCTTGCCGAAGGCAAAGCTTTAGTGATTGAATTTACTATGGGCTTTGCCTATGGTAAATGAGAAATTAAATAATAATAGGAAAATGTAAATGTTGACAAAAGAAGAGCTAGCAGATTTTCAAAATAAGTTATTAGACAGAAGAGTTCAAATAGAAAAAAACCTTACTGGTACAACACTTGAGCTAAAGGGAATGAGAGATCTTGAACTCAAAGATGAGGGTGATCATGCAGCTGCTTCTGCAGAAAGTATCGTTGATAGTGCTATTTTAGTGCAACAGCGTAAAGAATTAAACGAAATTGAACTTGCTTTAGGTAAAATAAAGGATGGGTCTTATGGTATTTGTGAAATGTGTGAAGAACCTATAGGTTTACCACGTTTAGAAGTGAAAAACTTTGCACGTTTTTGTATCACATGCCGGGAGATCAACGAAAAAGAACAGAAGTAAGGGGTAAAGATGAGACTTGGTTTATATATTTTTGCGGCACTCACACTCGGAGCGATTATTGGTGCGTTGACATATACAATTAATCCGAACAATTATCTTGTGGAAATATTGGGGATCAATTTTAATTTCCCTGTAGCTGTTTGGGTAGTCTTACCTATGTTTGTTTTACTTATATTTACTATTTTTCATATGCTTTTTTATAGCTTGAAAAGTTATTTTAAACTTAAAAAGTGGCAAAAAGATGCAGCAACACTGGATGATGCACTTTATTGGTCATTGGTAAATGAACCAAAAGAACAAAAATATGGAATGGAAGAGGTTAAGAGTTCGGCAGTACTGTTAGGGCAATCCTCTTTAAATATCTTAGACAGTGTTGAAGGACTTAATCCTAGACTATCAAGAGTTGTAAATATTATTAACAAAATTAAAAATGGTGAGTATGTTGATCTAAAAGAGCATAAAATGGCCAAAGTATTTAATGAAGGCAATCCTCATTTGATACAAAACAGACTAAACCGTTTAGAATCAGATCATGAATTTGTTGAAGAGGTTATGAAGTCTTCATCAAAGTTTTCTAAGTTAGTTCAAGCACAGGCATTAGAAATTTTTGCACGTAAAGAGACCTTTTATAAAGCACGTAAATATGCCAAAGTTTTTGATGTTGAAAATTTCAAAGTGATGTTAGCTAGAGCCAACTTTGAAGAAGATATGGGGCTTAGCAGTGAAATTCTTAATGAGTTTATGGATGGTTTAAAGCTATCCTGTACAGATTTTGTTGAAATAGCAAATGTGACTAAAAAACAATTTGCACCAGATGAGAATTTGGCACTCTTCAAGCGTTACCAGGCTGAGAATCCTAAGGCGCAAAATGCATATCTTTATCTTCTGTTTGAGTATGAGCTTTTAGACGAAGTTAGTGCTTATTTGGATGAGCAGGATGAAGAGGACTTTATCAAGTTCAGAGCACTCTATGAACTTAAAAAAGAGCATAAAAAATTCAAACTTGAAGATCTTATTGATACCGATTCTATTTGTAGATAAAACTAGGTTCTAAATGGCTACACTTGATTTTTCCAAACCTCTCTACGCTTTGGCCCCTCTTGCGGGCTTTACGGACCTTCCTTTTCGTTCTGTTGTTAAGAAGTTTGGTGTTGACCTCACTGTAAGTGAGATGATCAGCTCCAATGCTTTAGCATTTCAAAGTAAAAGAACTATCAAAATGCTAGAAAAAAACCCTCTTGAAGATCCTTACAGCATACAGTTGGCAGGCTCTGACCAAAGCGTCATGCAAAAAGCAGTTGAATATATAAACACGTTAGATGGTGTCTCTGTCATAGATCTAAATTGTGGCTGTCCTGCACCTAAGATAGTAAATAACCTTCAAGGCTCATCTCTTTTAACCGATCTGCCTAAAATGGCTGAAACTATAAGGACCATAAAAAAGTATTCCAACAAAGAGTATACTTCTGTCAAGATCCGTTTAGGTTTTGATGAAAAAAATCATATAGAGATAGCAAAAATTTGTGAAGATAATGGTGCTGACTTTATAGCCGTACATGGCAGAACCAAAGCAGGAAGATACAAAGCAGCAGTTGATTATGATGCGATCGCAGAGATAAAACAGGCAGTCTCTATCCCTGTCATTGCCAATGGTGATATTGATGGCGCAGCCAAAGCCAAATGGGTACTGAAACATACTGGTGCAGATGGTATTATGGTTGGTCGTGCAGCAGTAGGAAAACCTTGGATATTTCATCAGATGAAAGAGGGTATTGAAGAAGTCTCTTCTGAACTCATTAAAGAAGTAGTGTTAGAACATTTTGATCAAATGTTAGCCCACTATGGTAAATATGGGGCGATCATCTTCCGTAAACATTTGCACACGTATTCCAAAGCAGGGTACGAAGGTGCATCCGCTTTCAGAAATCTTGTAAATGGTATTGAAGATCCCTCCGAGATGAGGGATGTTGTAGATGAGTTCTTTTCTCAGTCTTTTATAGGTTAAAGAGAAACATGAAAAATATTTTTTATATTTTAACTGTACTTTTCTTTTTGACTTCTTGTGCTGCAAAAGAAAATCATATAATAGCCAATGTACCAGAAGCTTCTGGTATATGTTACTCCACGTATAGTAATACACTTTTTGTTGCCAATGATGAGGGAAGAGTCTACGAGCTTTCTCGTGAAGGGAAGATACTTCGTAAAAAAAGATTGGGTGACTATGACTTGGAGGGTGTGGCATGTGATGAGAAGAAGGCACAGCTCTACTTTGCTGTAGAAGGAAGTGATAATATTCTTGTGGTGAAACAGAAGAGATTAAAAGTGATCAAAAAGATAAATATCAACAGAGAGTATAAAGGAAGAACACTTTTAATCAAAGACAAAAAACGGGGTCTTGAGGGTATCACGATGGATGATAAGTATTTCTATCTATCCAATCAATCAGAAAGAAAATATCCCAGATCTGATCCTTCAGTGATCGTTAAAATAGATAGGTCCTCTAGAAAAAAGGCTAACATTAAAGGTATGATTGATCACAAACAGCTCGATATCGCAGGTTTGGCAATGCATGATGGATATCTTTATATGGTGAGTGATACGGAAAATAAGCTGATCCAGTATGATATCCAGAGAGATAAAGTTGTTTCTGTCAAAGAACTTCCAGATTTTGCACAAGAGGGTGTGACGTTTGATGATCAAGGCTATATCTATTTTGCAGATGACAACGGTAGAGTGTTGAAATACTTAGAAACTGACTTGATTTGATTTATATCAAACCTTTTCAACCTATTTACACTATAATCCCATCAAAATTATTTCATAGGGTTCCATCATGACTTTTGTACTTATTAAAATCATCCATCTCTTTGCAGCATTTATCTATGGAGGGTTTCTCATAGTAGATAATCTTTTTTTAGTAAAAATTAAAAAATCATTTGATACAGAAGAACATGCGAAGATCAGAGAATCTTTTATGATGTATGTTCGTAAAGTAGTACCGCCTAGCCTCATAGTTGCTGTACTTACAGGACTTTATCTTATCACTCAAGTTTATGGTCCCATAGGCGAAGATGGATTGACAAGATTTCAAATGCTTCTCTCACTCAAAGCATTTTTAGGTATCTGGCTGGGAATTAGAGGATTCTTACAAGTCTATCTCAAGATCCAACCTTTGGTTTTTAAAAGTCATGTATTGCCGTTTAGTTTTGTGATCACGATTATCTTTTTGTCGCAGTTTATGTATGTTTAATGGTCTACTCATTAGCTCTTGTGTAGGAACTGTTTATAAGAATTAATAAGTTTAGTTTAGTATATTAAAATCGGTCTATATGTTCCAAACATTCTCGTTTGGAACAAGATTGATATTGTCGGAGATATAGGAGCTAAAATATATAGGAGATTGTAAAAATGAAGATATCAATACCATCGTTGGGTTGTTTTATGCTGGCATTGGAGTAGTGCATATATCTGGCATTGAGGTCAAAAGATTCCATTCTGATACCGATCCCTATACGATCTTCAAAGTTGAAGTTTGTTGTCATGTTTCGACTTTTGATCATGGTATCAGAAAGGAAGGATACACCTATACCTCCCTCGATATAGGGGTGGATAGAATTTGACTTGTTGCCGAGGTAATAGACAAACACAGGAGAGAGGGCTACGCCATATATACTGTCTTCCCCGTCTTCCCAGTAGTTTAGTGAAGCTTCATAGTAGCCACTAAGCCACCCATAATCACTTTCAAAAAATGTTGTTTCAAAGTTTTTCTTGATACCAAGACGATAAATTCCTATATTATCATTACTCTCTCCTATACCGATGCTAACTTCATTGATAAACTTTGTATCTTCTGCAAAACTATTAATTGTAAAAGAACACAAACTTAAAATTAAAAACCATTTCTTCATACTTACACCTTTATTTTGTTTAATTTAAAACTTTCAAAAGAATTTCTAAAATATTATATTAATTATAATATAAGTATCATTGATCTGCTAACCTTTATTACTTTTGAACCTCTATTAAAATTAATTTTCCAGCTCTATCGCTCTTTCTGTAACCTTTTTGGATATTTAAAATTTTAAACACATTACTATCTGAACCCTTATAGTATTTTGAGCTATCGATTATAGTGTAATTTAAATCAAAATTTTCTATGAACTTTTCATCAGTTATCATAATATAATCACTATCAGTCGGTAAAGTTGAAGTTTTGATAATCTTTGTTTTAGCATAAAATGGCACTGACTCTCTAAAATCTTTATAGAAATAAACTTTTATATCTTTTTTGTCTACAAGTTGGCTTATCTCTTGAGCAAATCTTTTGTAACCAAAAAATGGCTCAATTTCTTTGTATATATTGCCTAATATCGTAAAATAAACTAAGAAAACAACTACGCCTAATCTGAGTATACCTCTATAAATATCTTTTAATTTAATAAAATACAGTCCGATCAAAATGAATAAAATTGTAATTGCCTCAAATGAAAAATAATCAAAATATAAAATCCATATGGCAATCAATGCAATTGTCAATATTGTTTGAAGAAATATAAATGTTATTTTAATGATATTGTTGAATGTTGCATAATAGATGGCATATGCCATTAAGATTGAAGCAAATCCTTGTAAAGAAAAAAGATAGCCAGGTAGTTTTGATTTTGGAATAGATAGCGTTATTAATACCACAAGAAATGCAGTTAACACTAAAAGTAAAGATTTATTTTGAAATAATTTTTGCCAAATTTCACCCCTGAACTTTTTGAAATAAACAATACTGAGAGTAATGAAAACAACAGACCAAGGTGCAAAATTCCCTAAATATATCTTTACATAAAATAAAGGTGAATTCTTCCCCGTTACATTCGTTCCAATTCTATCAAAAAACTCATGATATAGAAAATTTATATATAGATCATCGTATTTTAAATACATATAAATATACCAAGGAAATGCAATGAGTGAAAAACTGATCAAAGCTAAAACGGAACCTTTAATAAATTCTTTTTTGTTCTTCAAAATCTCTTTGAAGCCTAATAAAAAGGCTGTAGTCAGGATAAATACAACTCCTACATATAATTTAGCCAAGAATACCAATCCCAAACTTGCACCAAAAATGATTATCGTTTTTTTATCCCTTTTTTTATTTAATAGATCATATAAAAAGTAAAAAGACAACATTATTGTAAATAGTAAAAGCATATGCGTTACAATGTGTCTTGATTGAAGTATGAATGCTGTGGAAGAAAGAAGAAAAAAGCTGCTTAGAAAGGCTATTTGGGAATTATGAAATATTTTTTTTGCAAATAAATATGTAATAAAAAGTGTAGCTAATGCCAAAAAGAAAAGAGATAGTCTGATTGTAAATTCATCTGCTCCAAACAAGTAGCTAAAGGGTAGAAGGACCCAATATATTAGAATGGGTTTTTGCCATCGATGCTCATAATTAAAATATGGGTCTAAAAAATTGCCATTCTCTATCATTATACGAACAGCATCAGCGTATAACCCTTCATCTTTATTCCAAACAGGATAATTCCCTATATTGTAGAACAGTAAAAATATAAATGCTACAAAAAGTAGTCTAAAAAGTGGGTAATATTCCCTCAACTTCTCTCCTCTATTTTTAGAGATAATTATATCAAATAAAGTGCTTATCTCTCCTTGCAAATTAGAGGTGATGCGGTTACTTTTAACTCTTCTGTTTTATTTGCTAGAGCATTAAAACAATCAAAGTTATATAATTTAATATCTTTTGTAAAACCATCTTTTGACCAAAGTATCTTGATTTTTTTACTATTTTTAATGAAATTATATTCATAAAATATTTCATCACTTAGATTTGAGATAAATCTGGAATTTTTTAAAGTGTCTATCAAAAATTTAAAAGCATAAAATGATTCTCTTTTCTTTTTACTTATGTGGTCAATCAAGCCATAGCCCTTAGCATGCAGCTGCCACCAATAGACTCTATCAATAAAACCACTACTAAAGGATTGAACCAAATATCTAACCATATAATTTGTATACTCTTTCAGGGTTACCGCCTCTTTATTTGATGTCGGTTTGTAGTCGCCTGTATCTTTGATGGGCCAATTAACCTCTGTTATCCAAAGAGGTTTATCCTTTTGAATTGATTTAAATACCCGAATCTTATCCTCTGTATTAAACCCTAATTGCCTATTTTCCGGCTCCTTAACTCTATCTACATAAAGCAAGGTATTCATAATATCAAATCTATTATTTGCTATATTATTAAAATATATTGTATAAAACCACTCAAAATCAATTACACTGACACCTAGAGTTTTAGCATTTTTATCTTTTCTAATTGCATTCATGGATAAATTTACAAATTCTATATAATTATCTTTACTTACAAAGCCCCATTTACTTCTATTGATTGCCTCTGCTATCTGGTAATATGATACACTTGTCTTAAAATCATCTACAATTCTATTTAAATTAGAGGATAAGTCAGGAGTAAAACTCTCTCTGAGTTGAGCCAAAACAAGTAAAATATTATAGCCATTGGAGTGAAGTATATTTGCTAATTCCAAATTATCTTTATACTCTTTTGAGTTTATATAATCTTTAGTGATATAAATTCTAATAGCAATTGAAGAAATATTTAACTCTTTTAAATCTCTTAGAATCTCCTCTTTCGAAGTCTTGGCCCTATCTACAAATATACCAAAAACGCTACCATCTATAATATCATGTTTAGGTTTTATCGTTAGATAGTTATATGTTAATTTCGGTAACCCAAAAAGAGTATGAACTCCAACACCAATATATGTATCAAGATTCATAGCTCTTAATATTCTTTTTTCTTTACTTTCTAGTCTTACAATGTCTGGTTGATCACTAGGAAGTAATTTTGTTTGAATAGAGGCTTTGACTTGTTCTCCATCAAACGCATACTTTGCAATGGGTGGAACAAAATAATAGAGAGAAGTTATAAATAAAATTATAGATATTATCAGTCTTGAAAAAGTCACCAGATTTCCTTCTTAATTCTTTGATGTTTAACTAGTTTGAAGAAATGTAACCAAAGATTTTTAACAATAATCTATATAAAGTTTTCCTGTACCCATTGAAGCAATATACTTTAAATGTATAATGAAGTATTTTGTCATTTACTATAAACTTAATTCATCAAATTCTAGCATAATTCCATAATTTTAACCTTTCTTTAATTTGAAGTGATGTCTGTATTATGATGGAGATCATCGTAAGGAGAAAACACTTTTATTATGTAGCAAATAAATTCTGTTCCAATTCTAAGAGTCGTTTTTTCAAAGGTAATCCTCCAGCATAACCTGTTAATTCTCCATTGGTTCCAATGATGCGATGACAAGGGATAATGATACCAATAGCATTTGCACCATTTGCATTGGCAACTGCCCTTACTGCTTTTTCATTACCTATATCTTTTGCCAAGTGTAGATAGGTAGAAGTTGTACCGTAAGGTACTTTTAGCAACGCTTCCCAAACACTTTTTTGAAAATCACTTCCTACCATGAGGATGGGTATGTCAAACTCTCTTCTTTGCATATTGAAATACTCATCAAGTTGTATTCTTGTTTTTTGTAAAATCTCATCATCCTGCTCTACAAATTTAGCATTGAGACCTTTTTTGATCCTGTCATCAACTGTTTTTCTCATTTTCCTATATCTAAAATCAACCATACAAAGCTTTCCATCATATGAGCCTAAGATAAACTCTCCATAGTTTGTTTTGAAGTATTGTATATTGATTTGATTCATAATATATAGTATATCAAAATAGAAATTTTATTTCATAACCTTACAAAACCTTCTAAAAAAATGCTATAATTCCAAGTTAATTTTTGGAGCAAAGCAGATGATAGTAGAACTTATACTTGTCGGTATCTTTATCGGTACGATGTCGGGGTTTTTTGGTATAGGCGGGGGGATGATCCTTGTGCCTGTACTTTTGGTACTTGGCTTTGAGATCAAAGATGCCATCGGTATCTCTATTGTCCAGATGGTCTTCTCTTCTATCTATGGATCTTACCTCAATCATAAAAAAGGCTCACTCATCGTAGGTGAGGGTATCTTTGTGGGGCTTGGTGGATTTGTAGGTGGATACATTGGTGGCTATGTTACAGAGTATATCGCAGATGCAGTGTTACAATTCACCTTCTTGGGTCTGCTTCTTTATGCACTCCTGAGACTCTTTTTCTCTAAAATTCATGAAGATGATGCACAAACAAAATCACTGAACAAAGGTTTACTCTTTGGTATAGGATTAGGGATAGGTATCTTTTCCATTACGTTGGGTATTGGTGGTTCCATCATCCTGACACCACTTTTGGTAGGCTTGCTTCATTACCCTATCAAAAAAGCAGTGAGTGCAGGGCTGTTTTTTGTGGTGTTCTCCTCTGTAGCAGGGATGATAAGTAGATTAAGCTCTGGCACAATAGACTTTAACAATGGGTTGATAGTTGCAGTGGCTTCACTGGTTGGAGTGGCATTTGGTATTTGGCTCAAAGATCATGTGACATCCAAAAATCATAAGATGGCGTTGTTAGTCTTATATGTGTTTGCTTTGGGTATGTTAGTAAAGAAAATTTGGTTTTAAGAAAATAATTTAATAGGATATTTATGAAGAAAGATATGATACATGTTTATGGGGCAAGAGAGAATAATTTAAAAAATATAGATATAAGCATCCCTAAAAACAGACTTGTTGTAGTTACCGGTATCTCTGGGAGTGGTAAGTCTACTTTAGCTTTTTCTACACTTTATGCAGAAGGGCAAAGACGTTATATTGAGTCTCTCTCAAGCTATGCAAGACAGTTTTTAGGCCGTGTGGGGAAACCTGATGTGGATAAGATAGAGGGGCTTACACCTGCTATCGCCATCGACCAGAAGACAACCTCTAAAAACCCTCGTTCCACTGTTGGAACGATCACAGAGATCTATGATTACTTGAGACTGCTTTTTTCACGTGTGGGAGAGCAGCATTGTCATGAGTGTGGGAAGCCTATCTCTTCCATGTCTGCTTCTGACATTATCGAAGAAGTATTGAAGTTGCCTGATGGTGCGAAGCTCATCATTATGGCACCGCTAGTTAAAGAGAAGAAAGGTACCTTTGCAGATATGCTTGAGTCCTTACGACATAAGGGCTATATCCGCGCGATGATAGATGGTGTCATGGTACGTCTTGATGATGAGATAGAACTCTCTAAAACAAAGAAGCATACCATTAAAGTGGTAGTTGACAGGGTTGTGGTTAAAGAGGAGAGTCGTGACCGTATAGGACAGGATGTAGAAAAAGCACTCAAAGAGAGTTATGGTGAGCTTGAGATAGAGGTACTCAACTATGAAGAGATTGACTTTGAGCGACAACATATGCACTACTCTGAGCATTTGGCTTGTTTTGACTGTAAGTTGAGCTTTGAGGAATTAGAACCTGTAAGCTTTTCATTTAACTCACCCAAAGGTGCCTGTCCTGCCTGTGATGGACTTGGGATCCGTTATGCCATAGACCTTAAAAAGGTCATAGACCAGGAACTCTCCGTTGACAAGGGAGCTGTAAGGATCATGTATGGTTTTAACAAGAGTTACTATACGAAATTTCTGAATGCTTTTTGTGAACAAAATGACATAGATACAAAAGTACCTTATGGAGAACTCGAAGAACATCAGCAAAAGGCTATCCTTTATGGACTCGGGTCTTCTGTAGACTTTACATGGAAACGTCATAAACTCAAACGTGAGTGGCCCGGGGTTGTAAAGTTTGCACATGATATGTTCAAAGATGAAAAAGACCTCTCTGAGTATATGACGGAAAAAGTATGTGACAAGTGTGATGGACACCGTTTACGACCACGTTCTTTAGCGGTGAAGATAGAAGGGAAAAATATCGCAGATATCATCGATATGCCTATAGAAAAATCGTATGCTTATTTTGCAGATGAAAATAGTTTTTCCCATCTCTCTGAGCAGCAAAAGATGATAGCAGCATCCATACTCAAAGAGTTGTATGAGAGGCTTTACTTCCTCTATGATGTGGGGTTAGGCTACATCACACTGAGTCGTGATGCACGAAGTATCTCAGGTGGTGAGGCACAGCGTATACGTATCGCTTCTCAGATAGGTTCCGGGCTTACCGGGGTAATGTATGTACTTGATGAACCAAGTATTGGTTTACATGAACGTGATACGATGAAGCTCATACGTACGCTGAATTCATTACGTGATAAAGGTAACTCTGTGATCGTGGTCGAACATGACAAAGAGACGATCTTAGCAGCTGACTACATCATAGATATCGGTCCTGGAGCAGGGGAGTTTGGTGGAGAAGTAGTTTTTGCAGGCGATGCCAAAAAACTTGCTAAAGCCAAAACGTTAACCGCAGAGTATATGTCTGGTAAAAAAGATATTTCATATTCGCATGATAATCCACAAAAAGAGTGGATAGAGATCAAAAATGTAACACTTAACAACATAGAAAAACTTGATGCAAAAATTCCTTTACAAAACTTTGTATGTATTACGGGTGTAAGTGGGTCTGGTAAAAGTTCACTGATACTTCAAACTTTACTCCCTGTGGCAAGAGAGTTACTTAATCGTGCAAAAAAAGTCAATAAAGTAGATGGTGTAGAGATCACAGGACTTGAAAAACTAGACAAAGTCATCTACCTTGATCAGAGCCCCATAGGACGAACACCACGTTCCAATCCAGCAACCTATACAGGTATCATGGATGAGATACGTAAGCTATTTGCACAAACTAAAGAAGCAGAGCTTCGCGGTTATAAGATAGGGCGCTTCTCTTTTAATGTCAAAGGTGGACGTTGTGAAAAATGTCAGGGTGATGGACAGATCAAAATAGAGATGCACTTTTTGCCTGATGTTCTTGTAAGTTGTGATACCTGTAACGGTACACGCTATAACGCACAAACACTGGAAGTACTCTATAAAGGCAAGTCCATAGCAGATGTACTTGGCATGTCTGTGGGTGAGGCATTAGAGTTCTTTAAAGCGATTCCTATGATAGCTGTAAAACTTAAAACCTTAACAGATGTGGGACTGGATTATATTACCTTGGGACAGAATGCTACTACACTTTCCGGTGGGGAAGCACAGCGTATTAAGTTGAGCAAAGAGTTAAGCCGTAAAGATACAGGAAAAACACTATATATTCTGGATGAACCGACTACCGGGCTTCACTTTGCAGATGTAGACAGACTTACAGGTGTACTGCATCATCTCGTTGAACTTGGTAACTCAGTTGTGGTCATAGAACATAATCTTGATATGGTAAAAAATGCAGACTACATCATAGATATGGGACCTGAAGGTGGAAATAAAGGTGGGCTGATCATTGCAACAGGATCACCTGAACAGTTGGCAAAAGAATATGAACAGACAAAAAGTTATACAGGTGAGTATTTGGCTAAAGAACTGAAACTGGAACAAAAGGGTATAAAATGAAAACAATCACTATCATAGACACGTTTGGCTTCTTCTTCCGTTCATATTTCGCGCTTCCTCCTTTGCGTAACAGTGATGGATTTCCTACAGGACTTTTGACAGGGTTTATCAACCTTGTTGACTCATTACATCGTGATCACAGTACAGATTATCTGGTATTTGCACTCGACAGTAAAGGAAGAACTTTCCGTAATGATCTTTATCCTGAGTATAAGGCTAACCGTGATACACCACCGGAAGATCTGATCAAACAACTCCCCATTGCCATAGAGTGGATAGACCAGATGGGTTTTGCCAATCTTTCACGTGAAGGATTTGAAGCAGATGATGTCATTACTACTGTGACAAAGTTTGCTAAAGAAAAAGGGATGAAAGTTCGTATTGTCTCTCATGATAAAGACCTGTATCAAATGATAGAAGATGGACATGTTGAAATGTATGACTCAGTGAAGAAAAAAATCATCGATGTGCAGGGGTGCATCGATAAATTTGAAGTACATCCACGTGATTTCATTAATTTTCAAGCCATTGTAGGAGATGCATCTGATAACGTACCTGGTGTCAAAGGCATAGGACAAAAGGGCGCATCTAAGCTTATAAATCAATACCATACCCTGGAAGCTATCTATGCAGATATAGAGAATTGTGGAACACCTCGTACTCAGAAACTACTTCTCGAGAGTAAAGAGAATGCATTTTTATCACGTGAACTTGTAACGATGAGTACGGATGTGTTTAAAGATATAGATATTGAAAGTTTTCTTTTTGAAGATAAGAATTATCTCTCCTGCTTGATCGAAGAGTTTGAAATGTTTGAGATGAAACAAGCCATCAAAAAAGCAAAAGTAGGGCAAGAAGAAACAGACTATGATAATGTAGTGAAGCCAAAGCCTAAAGAACCAACACTTAGCTTTGAAGCGATCACTTTAGATACGAAAGAGAAGTTAAATGCTGTGATCGATGGTATAGAGAGTGATGCGATTGTAGCTTTTGATACAGAAACCACAGGTTTAGATACTAAAGTGGCTAAGATGGTCGGATTTAGTTTTTGTTTGGATAAGAATAAAGCATATTATGTGCCAGTAGGGCATAATTATCTGGGTGTTGAAGATCAAGTGAGTATTGATGATGCAACAGATACATTAAAAATATTACTTAAACATCAGATAGTAGGACAAAATCTCAAGTTTGATCTCTCTTTGCTCTATAATCAGTACGGTTTTGAAGAGATCACTCCGTATGCCGATACCATGATCATGGCCTGGCTCTCTGATCCTGGGTCTAAAGTAGGGCTTGATGCTTTGGCAAAGAAATTCTTTAAGTATGAGATGAAACCGTTTAAAGAGATGGTGAAAAAAGGGGAAGATTTCTCTGCTGTTTCCATAGAAGATGCGACTTTTTATGCAGCTGAAGATGCCTGGATGACCTATCTGTTGTATGGGGCTATTAAAAAGAAGATGGAGTTGGGCTCTTTAACGCATCTTTTGAATGAAGCAAAAAATGTAGAGTATCCGTTTATGAATGTACTTATGCGTATGGAACGTTTAGGCATAAAGATAAACCCCTCTAAACTTTTGGAACTTCAAAAAACACTTAGTGAAGATCTAGCTACTTTGACACAAGAGATATATGCACTTTCCGGGTCTGAATTTAACATCAGGTCTACACAGCAGTTGGGTGTAGTGCTTTTCCAGCAGATAGGACTTAAAGGTGGAAAGAAAACCAAGACGGGGTACAGTACAAATGAAGCGGTACTAAGTTCACTCGTGGGAGAACATCCTATCATAGAAAAGATCCTTGAGTACCGTGAGTACCAAAAGATACTCTCTACCTATGTGGACCCTTTACTCAAGCTTGCAAAGGCAGATGAAAAAAGTCGCATCTATACCTCTTTTGGTCAAACAGGTACAGCCACAGGTCGTCTGAGTTCACGTGATCCTAACTTGCAAAATATCCCCGTACGTTCAGCACTGGGTCGTTCAGTCAGAGAAGCGTTTGTAGCCAAAGAGGGTTATAAACTGGTCAGTATCGACTACTCTCAGATAGAACTGCGTCTGCTTGCACACTTTTCGAAAGATGCAGCTCTGATGGAAGCATTTAATAATGGTGTGGATATTCACATGGCTACAGCCATTAAACTTTTTGGTGAGGAAGAAGCTAAAGAGAAACGAAGCTTTGCCAAATCGGTGAACTTTGGTCTACTCTATGGAATGGGACCTAAAAAACTCTCCGATGAGTTAGGTATCAGTACGGGTGAAGCAAAAGAGATCATCACAAATTACTTTGCCTCGTTCCCTACAGTGAAAAACTTTTTAGAAGGTATACAGGAGAGAGTGAAGATAGATGGCTATGTTGAGACTATACTCGAACGTAGACGACTTTTTGACTATGAGAGTGCCAATGGCATGCAAAAAGCAGCTTACATGCGTGAGTCGGTCAACACTGTTTTTCAAGGTTCAGCAGCAGACCTCATAAAACTCTCTATGAATCAGATAGACAGTATGATACAGGAAGAAAACCTGGATGCATTTATGCTCTTACAGATACACGATGAACTTATCTTTGAGATCAAAGAGGAAAAAGTCGAAGAGATCTCTAAACGTTTTGTCCATACGATGGAAAATGTCTTGGAGCTTGAAGTGCCTTTGGTCTGTTCTGTGAGTGTGGGTGATAGTTGGGGTGAGTTGAAATAATTTACTCCTACCCACTATACAGACCACCGGCAGAAGCTGACAATATTATCATTCAGGCTACCTATGGGTGTAGCTATAATAACTGTACTTTCTGTTCTATGTATAAAAGTAAAAATTATCAAGTAAGAGATATTGAAGATATCTATAAAGAGATAGATATACTCTCCAGCTCTTATCCTCAGAGTAGAAAGATATTTTTAGCTGATGGAGATGCACTTTCTTTAGATACGGAATATCTTTTAGCGTTACTAAAATATCTAAAAAAATCATTTGTAAAACTAAGAAGAGTTTCACTCTACGCATCTGCTCAAAATATTTTAAATAAATCCAGTGAGGATTTAGAACTCCTTTTTGCTAACGGGTTAAATCTGGTCTACTATGGCGTTGAGAGTGGCAGTGATGTTATACTAAAAAAGATCACTAAGGGTGTAAACCAAAGCGAAATCATAGAGTCTCTTAATAAAGCATCCAATGCAGGGATGAAGATATCTGCAACAGTCATTTTAGGTATAGGTGGTTCCAAATACTCAGAGGTACACATAAGAGACAGTGCAAAGATCATAAATAAGACAAGAGTAACTTATTTGTCTACGCTACAGTTAGGTTTGGAAGAAGAGAGTAAAGAAAAATTCTATAAAAATTTCCATGATTTCACTATGCTTAACGATTATGAGATACTTCATGAACAGAAGAGATTTATAGAACTTTTAAATCCAAGTAATAAAATAATATTTCGCTCAAATCACGCTTCAAATGCTTTGCATCTAGCAGGGACTCTGCCACGAGAGAATGGTAGGTTGGTTCAGGAGTTGGAAGTTGCTTTAAATATAGGGGAGAGAGCTTTTGTACCTAATTTATTGCGTGGGTTTTGAAATTTAGTCTTTTGAATTATGGAGGGATACTGTAATAAAGTATCACATAGTGTCAAGTTGTTATTTCTATCTATAAAAGAGACTTAATTAATATACGGTTAGCAAACATCGGCTATAATCACTTTTTATTATATATACGTACAGAAGGGTTTTACACCATGTTAAAACATGTTTTATCCATGAAAATGGCAGTTTGGGTACTGTTTATTTTTGGAGTAGTAGTTGGTGCAGCGACATTTATAGAAAATGATTATGGTACACAGACAGCGCAGGCACTCATCTACAAAGCACAGTGGTTTGAACTCTTTTTAGCCTATTTTACAGCCATCTTGGTTTATAACATTATCAAATACAAATCATATAAATCTAAACCAGCCGTTTTCCTTTTCCACTTCTCCTTTTTGATCATCGCTTTAGGTGCACTTATCACACGTTACATAGGCTATGAGGGCATTATGCATATCCGTGAAGGTAAATCTACCAACATTATGGTCTCAGAGGTAAAGTTGCTTCAAGTAACAGCAACACAAGGTGAACAAACTGCAGGGCTTGAAAAAGCACTCTATTTTTCAACAATGACAAAAAACAGTCTCTCTGAAAGCCTTAATGTAGGCGATAAAAAAGTAAATATAGAGCTTCTGAGATATCTACCTACAGCAGAAAAGAAAGTAGTAAAAGACCCTAACGGAAAAAAACTATTGGCATTGAAGATCTCTACAGGGCAACAAGGAAAAATATACTATTTTGCAAAAGGTGATGTGAAAGATTTTGGTGATTTTTATGTTGCGTATGATACAAAGTCAAAGAGTGATAAACCGACATTCATGATCAAAGAGGATGCAGGTGCTTTAAAAGTTGATTTCCCTCATCCCCTCAAATACCTTAATATGGATGACAGAAGTTCTGGTGAATTGAATGCCGGAGAAAATGACTTTAAGGGAAGATTCTTACATCAGTTTGGTGATAACGCCATCGTGCTTAAAGAGGTGCATGAGAAATCCAATTTAGTGATAGATTCTAATGACCTTAAACCCCAATCAGGTAAACCTGAATTCATAGAACTTAAAGTGAGTGTAGGAGATAAAAGTGAGATCGTTGTATGTAAACCGTATAAAGGGCAGACAGGTGACATAAACAGACTTACACTTGATGGAGTCAAGATCGATCTTCGCATCGGTGCAAAACTGATAGAGATACCTTTTTCTATAAAACTAGAGAAGTTTAAACTGGAGCGTTACCCTGGTTCTATGACACCCGCATCGTATGCCAGTGATGTGGTACTCATAGATAAAGAACAAAATATCAATATGCCTTATGGTATCTATATGAACCATGTACTCGATCATAGAAATTACCGTTTTTTCCAGTCTTCATATGATCAAGATGAAAAAGGAACCATCCTTTCAGTCAATCATGACCCAGGAACATGGCCAACCTATATAGGGTATATCTTGTTAACCTTAGGAATGATCTGGACTCTGTTCATACCTAATGGTAGATTTCAAAAGCTTCTTAAAGGTGCAAGAAAATTACAGCAGGGCGCAGCTGCCGCGATACTCTTCTCATTGATGGCACTGAATCCTCAAAGTGCAAATGCAGCTACACCTACTCTTGATCCTGAACTGAAGAAAGCAGTAAGTGCGTATGACCTGGAACATGCCAGAAAATTTGCACAACTTGCTGTTCAAGACCATCAGGGACGTATGAAACCTATAGATACGATGGCGCATGATATTGTTGCAAAGGTCACTGGTAAGTCATCTCTGTTTGGACTGGAGTCTAACCAAATACTACTGGGAATGATGACACAACCAAATCTCTATCAGAATATTCCTATGATCAAAATAGGACATCCAAAGATCGCAGTGAATATTGGATTGCCAAAAGAGGCAAAATTTGCAAAGTTCTCTGATTTCTTCTCTGCAAAAGATAGTAGTTATAAAATTTATGAAGACACTGTAAAAGCATCAAGAAAGAAACCTCTTGAGAAGACCCAATATGATAAAAAGCTACTAGATATAGATGAACGTGTCAATGTCTCATATATGGTCTATCAGGGTAGCTTCCTTCGTATCTTTCCTAAACCTAATGATGCAAATAACAAGTGGCTTGCACCGATGGATGCACTTAAAGATTTTGCACCTGAAGATGCTGACAGAGTGAAGATGAGTATCTCTGCGTATTTTATGATGGTAGGAGAAGCACTCAAAACTGGTAATTGGGCGAATGCAAACTTGGCACTTAAAGGGTTACATAAATATCAAAAAACCTATGGTGCAGCAGTGCTTCCAAGCCCTAGTCATATTGATATGGAGATCAAGTATAACCAGCTTGGTCTTTTTGGAAAATTAGTTCCTGTTTATCTTATTTTAGGACTTCTATTATTGGTTTTTGCCTTTATCAATATACTCAAGCCGGCATTTTCTATGAAGTGGATCATGCGTGGTGCCTTAGGTATACTCTTCCTTGGATTTATGGTCCATGTAGTTGGTATGGGGATCCGTTGGTATATTTCAGGGCATGCACCATGGTCAAATGCGTATGAGTCCATTGTATTCATCGCAGCAGCAACAGTATTTGCAGGTCTTGTTTTGGCTAGACGTTCACCTTTTGCCTTGGCAGGTGCAGCTATCTTGGCAGGTGTGACTATGGGTGTGGCACATATGAACTTCATCAACCCGGAGATCACTAACCTTGTCCCTGTACTGAAGTCATACTGGCTTATGATACATGTTGCAACGATCATCTCAGGTAATGGTTTCTTCGGACTGGGTTCTATCCTCTCTCTGATGGTATTGATATTGTTTATTTTTAGAGGGAGCAAAGGGCACGAAAATATGGATCGCTCCATCAAAGAGCTTACAAATCTCTCTGAGATGTCACTTATCGTTGGTTTGTTCCTCTATACTGTAGGTAACTTCCTTGGTGGTGTATGGGCAAATGAGAGTTGGGGACGTTACTGGGGTTGGGATGCAAAAGAGACATGGGCAGCAGTAACCATACTTATCTATGCAGCAGTGTTGCACCTTAGGTTCATCCCATCACTCAAATCATCATTTGCATACAATGTAGCATCTACATGGGCATACTCTACAGTACTGATGACATACTTTGGGGTAAACTACTACCTCTCAGGGCTTCACTCTTACGCAGCAGGAGACCCTGTGCCTATGCCTATGTGGGTTTATTATGGTGTTGCAGGGCTGTTTGTATTGACTATTATGGCGGCTAGAAATAGAAAGTTGGAAAAAGTAAAGTAGTTCTTGATTAAAAATTAGAGGCTCATTTAGCCTCTAATTTATTTAATAATCCTCTTTATCACCTCAGAACAGATCGTCAATCCAAAAGCCCCAGTTACAGCAACACAAGACCCTTTATCTTTACATTTATCTTCTTCAGGTGAAAATACTACAGTGAAGTTCCTGTCAAATTTTACTTTTTTAAGTTCGTTGCGTATTTTTCTTGCAAGTGCATCTCCATGGGTCTTCCAGATGGAGGTGACTTCTATTTTATTGGTCTCAAAACGTTTGGCCGAACCTACAGACATAATGAGCTTTTTGTACTCTTTTTTTGCCAGTTCTATCTTTACTTTTGTCGTGTCTGCAGCATCGATGATGATATCATAAGGGCTGAAATCAAAATTCTCTACCCATACCATGGTCATTTGTTGATGTATAGCTTGTATGCCAGGGTAGAGTTTGGCTAAAGTGTTTATTTTACTTTCTCCAACGGCTTCAGATCCTATTTGTCTGTTCTGGTTTGTTTCATCATAGGTATCGTAGTCCACAATAGTGATGTTACTCACTCCAGAACGGTAAAGACAGTCAAGTGCGTAAGAGCCCACACCACCCACACCTAAGATGAGTATCTTAGCTTTTTGTAATTTATGAAAGTCCTCTTCTCCAAAGAGCATACGACAACGTTCAAATCGCATAGGTTATAGCCACTTTTCTAGGGATTTAATGTCATCATGACTGGTCATATCGAGATGTATAGGTGTGATAGAGACATAACCATCATTGATCGCTTCAAAGTCTGTAATATGCCCTTTGGTCTCCATCCATCCTAACTCAGGTAAGCCTATCCAATAATACTCTTTTCCTCTTGGATTATAGTGTACTTCAGCATTATGTGCATAGAGACGATTCCCTGCACGAGTGACCTTAAATCCTTTACATTCTGAAGATGGAACAGGAGGGATATTGATATTTAAAAATTTACGTGCTGGGAGAGGAAACTCGCCATTGAAAATCTTTTGTACAAGTGTTGCAATGCTCTCTTTGGCTAAGCCATACCCCAATTCTTTGATGCTTTCACCACTGTTACGGTAGACTTGAGAGATGGCAATGCCCGGAATGCCTTGCAGTACAGCTTCCATAGCAGCAGAAGCGGTTCCTGAGTAGGTGATGTCCTCTCCCATGTTTGAACCGATGTTGATGCCTGAGATAACAATGTCCGGTCTCTTTTCTTTAGTAAAAAGTTTATTGAGTGAGAGGAAGATACAGTCTGACGGAGTACCGTCATCAAGTTTATAAAAGTTCTCTTCCAAATGTACAAAGTGTAATGGTTTTGTAAGTGTAAGCGAGTGCCCGCATGCAGATTTCTCTAATGTAGGTGCTACTACAGTGACATGACCTAAAGGTTTAAGCGCTTCAACAAGGGCAAGAAGTCCTTTAGACTCGTAGCCATCGTCATTTGTGATTAATATTTGTTTCATGCTATATACTTTATAGATTATTTTATCGCTATTATAACCTTTTTCTAAAGAAACATATATGTTTTGGTATAATACTTTAAATTAAAAATAAATTAATCATTTTAAAGGAATAATCGTGCAAAAAGAGCCGATGTTAAGACCAACGTATGTGAAACTTTCAGAAGAGTTGGAGCAGTTGAAATCTGTAGAAAGAGGTGTCATAGCCGGTATTATAGATGAAGCAAGAGCACAGGGTGACCTTAAGGAAAATGCAGAGTACCATGCAGCTAAAGAGAAACAAGGACTAATGGAAGCACGTATTGCAGAACTTACAGATGTGGTAGGGCGAGCTCAAGTGGTTGACCCCTCTACTTTGGCACATGCACGTATCTCTTTTGGTTCTACTGTACTGCTTATTGACCAAAATACAGATGAAGAGATAAAGTATACTATCGTAGGGGGACAAGAATCAAATCCTACTAAAGGACTCATCTCTATTCAGTCACCTATGGCAAGAGCACTCATAGGTAAAGAAGAGGGTGATGAAGTAGCACTTGTACTTCCCAGCGGTAAAAAGACATATAACATTGAAGAAGTGTTGTATGAAGAGATCAATATAGGTTAAATGGAGTTATTATGATAAAAGTAGGTGTAGTAGGGGCTAGTGGATATACTGGACTTGAGCTGGTAAAAATGTTGGTAACCCATTCGGGGTTTCAGCTTACATATCTTGCAACCACACAGGGTGATACGACCATAGAAGCATTGCATCCTTCTTTGGAAGATGTCATAAGCCTTCCTGTAGAAAAAGCAGATGTGGCTTCTGTAGCTGAACGTTGTGAGCTGGTTTTTCTTGCACTTCCACATAAAACCTCTATGGGATTTGCTAAAGAACTCATAGACCAAGGTGTCAAAGTAGTAGATCTCTCTGCTGATTATCGTTTAGAACTTGATACCTATGAAGAGCATTATTGTGAACATGAAGATAAAGCACATTTAGATGATTCTGTCTATGCACTCATTGAGTATTATCGTGAAGATCTGAAAACGGCTAAACTTGCAGCAGGTCCAGGGTGTTACCCTACAGCTACGTTGCTTGGTATTTTACCGTTCATCCCTTACCTTGATACCTCTGCACCTCTTTTTGTAGATGCAAAGTCAGGACTTAGTGGGGCGGGTAAAAAACTGACAGAGATGACAAGTTTTGTAAACATAAATGAAAATATCTTTGCCTATAATCCGCTTAAACACCGTCATGCACCGGAGATAGCAGAGAAGATAGAAAAGGTACACGGTGCCAAGATGAATGTCAACTTTGTGCCCCATCTCATCCCTGCGACACGTGGGGAACTGGTTTCCATCTATACTACTTTAAAAGAAGATATTGATCCGCTTGAAGTGTTAAAAAAACATTATGCAAATGATCCGTTTATCCGTATACGTGAAACACCTGTTGACATCAAAAGTACAGCAGGAACACACTTTTGTGATATTTTCGCAGCTAAAAACGGCAATGCACTGTTTGTCTCTTCAGCTATTGACAACTTATTGCGTGGAGCAAGTTCTCAGGCACTTGTTGCTGCAAACTTGATGTGTGGTTATGATGAAGGTATGGGTATTCCAACTATTGCCTATATGCCGTAGTTGAAAATTAAAAATTGTTGTTAGTATTGCAAAGCAATGCACCTATTAAATAAAAAGTAATGAGGAAATTTACTTGCAGTCTGGGACTTCTAAATTGTTGTTTTACAAAAGTGTAAAGATATTCAAAGCAATGAATAATCCCAGACTGCTAGAATGTTATTCTCTTCATTTTTTTAGAAAAAACGAAGCAAAAAATCGTCACGGCTCTCGAAACGCTTTGCTTTCAAGGGCGTTCACCGTGACAGAAAAGAGCAATTACATGGAGGGAACATGATTGAAATCAAAGAAAAAGCACTTTTTATTGCAGATTCACACTATCCTCATCACGGAGATTCTTTCCTAAAACTTCTTCAAAAGTTAGAAAATGAAGAAGTAAAAACCCCTCAACTCTTTTTGATGGGGGACAACTTCGATTTACTCTTCGGGTACAATGACTACATAAAAACTTTTTCCAATGAAGCCATCACATTACTTCAAAAACTTTCAAAAAAACTGGAGATACACTACTTTGAGGGGAACCATGATTTTTGTCTTAAAGAACTGTTTCCCGATGTAAAAGTTTACAACAGAGAAGAACAACCTATCATGTTTACATTGGGTGATAAAAAGGTAGCTATGTCTCATGGTGACAAATATGTCACAGGTTTTGTGTATGATCTATATTGTAAAGTATTGCGAAACAAAATAACACTTACACTGATTAAGCCTTTTGAAAAAGCTATTATAGACCATTTCATGAAGAAACTCTCAAAAAAGCATATTTGTTATACATTTCAAGGATTTGAAAAAAGGGTAGAAGAGATACTAGAGCATTACATAGATGCGGATATGGTTATAGAAGGACATTTCCATCAAGCTAAAATGTTTGGAAAGTATATCTCTCTACCTTCACTTGTCTGTCAAGGGCAAGTAGCGGTAGTGAGAGATGGAGAGATAGAGTTTATTGAGCTAGCGCAGCTTTAGGTTCTTTTTCTATACAGAGCTTATCTGTATAGAAACTTCCAAACGGTATCAATGAAAGTATGAAGTAATAGAAAGCCTCTTTCTTATTAAATGGTACTTCTCTCATAGACTCGATCAGTTGATAGACAAACATCATAAAAAGCAGACCATGTATCATCCCCGCTACTTTGGTAGCAATAGGGAACCCAAAGCTATATTTGAGTGGCATAGCGATGAATAGCAAGATGATAAATGAATATCCCTCTATTTTATTGATAAGACGAAATTTTTTTAATTCAGACACATTTTCTCCTAATTTTTTTGGGAGTATATCAGAAGATGTTTAATGAAGTATAATAAAGAGTGTATAAATGATTATTTTTAGGTTATAATTATTAGAAATTTAAAGGAAACTATATGCAAAACAATAAAATGACCATAGAAAACATACCTCAGTATGATTTTTCTATTATAGAGATGATAAAAGAGGGCTTTGCTCGTATAGAGGGTGTTAAACTGACTTTTGTTTTGGCTTTTTTGATATATATGGCCATTGCCATAGTGTTAAACATACTTTTGAGTCTTATATTTCCTTCCCCAGTAGATAATCCAAATATACTCAATCAGCAAATAGTCGGTATCTTAAGTTATCCGGTACTTATCCCTCTCATGGTAGGGATGATGATGCTTGCTATTAAATATTCACGTGGTGAAAACATACACTATAGGTCTATTTTTGATTATTATCATATGACAGGACATCTGGCGTTGGCAGGTATCTTGATATATATTCTCACTTTGATCGGTTTTCTACTTCTCATCCTTCCTGGGATATATCTAAGTATTGCGTATGTTTTTGCACTTCCACTCATAGCAGATAAAGGTTTAGATGTATGGGAAGCAATGGAACTTTCAAGAAAAGCGGTAACGAAAAACTGGTTCAAAGTCTTTGGTTTGATGCTTCTTCTAGTTCTTATCTTCGGACTGGGAGCACTTGCCTTGGGTATCGGTCTCATCTGGGCTATACCGTTGATGTTCGTGACACTTTATGGCGTGCTTTATCCGTTGATCTTTGATGGGGTAGGGGCGTAATCTTTTTGTAAACGTAGGGGCAATCCCTTGTGGTTGCCCTTGGTTTCAAGAACACATCTTCCGTTCAAGGGTACCCACAAGGGGCACCCCTACGTGGTTGGTTCTTTGGAAGTGGAGACTTCAGTCCCACCTCCCAGCCATGGTTTCGTGGAAGTTTTGTATAACTTGATTAGTAGTTTGAACTTTCAGTGGGACTGAAGTCTCCACTTCCAAGAGTTTTATTTGTCTTGACTGCTTCTTCTTTTTTCAAGTTCATTTTTTGCGTCATTAATTTCTTTTTTGTTGTGTAGTTTGTTGTACATGATGTAAATAATGCTAAATAATAAAATGCTTACCAGTGCAAAAGCAACAGAAAAATAGTCTGTTTCAAAAAGCCAAACTGTTCTATATCTTTCAAATGCTTTTCCTTCACTAATTTTTGTATAGAGATTGTAAATAAATGCTACACTGCCAAGTGTTACAAGAAACATTGCTACTTTTTCAAATAGAGGTTTCATGTTAACTATCCTATCAAATCCGAACACAGATCAAACCGGTTATGCGTCATCAGATGCACCTTCCCATGCTCTTTCATCACATCATCAAAGATACGTTTAGAGAGGGCAAATCCTACTTCTTGTTGTTTATCTTCTCCATCCATAGCGGCAAGGTTCATTTCGTCAATGATGGGCTTTGGTACAGAGATACCTGGGACTTTGTCGTCTATGAAGTTTGCTGTCCTGGCTCGAACGATAGGGAACTGTCCCAGTATGAGGTGTGCATCTTTGGCTGTGTCTCTTACGCTCATCTCTTTGGCCTCTTCAAAAAGTTCCAGGAGTTCTTTGGCATTTTCCATATCATAGACTGGTTGAGTAATGATGGCTCTTGCACCGTAGTCGAGTTTTTTAACAATGCGTTTTTGTAGCCTTCTCATGTCTTTAGCATAAGAGTTACTTACTGCAAAAGGGTAGATGGGCTTTGGTGGAGGATTGAGTGGCTTGTTGCTATAGTCCACGCCGTTGTTAAGGTGGTAGATGATACTCAGAAGCAGGGTAGAGTCACGTTCGAGTACACCTTTAACTTCTGGTTGGTCTGAGA
>CBFCXZ010000026.1:0-31648 GCA_965602275.1 uncultured bacterium | reverse complement strand
AGGAATTAGCCACTTTGCGATGTTTAATTTGCAAGTGGCTCTATTTTATAAGGTTATCTATTTCCAATAAATCAAAGCTCTTAGGTGCTATAATTTTTATCTATTAAAAAGGTAAGATTAAAATATGAAAAAAAATCTATTGATACTTATTATACCACTCTTCTTGTATTCATCTGAAGTAATAAACGGGCATACTCTACCACCTGAACCAGACCCTAAAATCAACAACTCAACACTGCTTGGTATTGACTCAAATAACAATGGTGTGAGGGATGATGTGGAGCGGTGGATATACAAGACATATAAAGATAAACATCCTATACATATAGATATTGCTATGCAGGCTGGAAGAGCTTATAAGCTGATATTAGAAAAACCTGAGAAAGCGAAAGAGATAAGGTTAAAAGTCAATAGTCCTTATTTTTGTGCTTCATATTATCAAAACTATGTGAAGTTTTTTAAGCAACCAGTATTAGTTGGTGAAAGAATTGATGTTCCGGTAAAAAGTAAATATTTTAATACAAAAAAGAGACAGGATGTGTATTGGCATTATGATACGTTACTAAGTGGGGGAGTCTATGGTATTCCCTGGCCGAGTGAACAAAAGGCAATGTGTGATTTCAGCACAAGTAAATATGACTAATAAAACCAAAACCTTATAATCTAACATATTTTATAACGTTTATCGCTGTAGCGACGTTTAAAGACCATTAATATTTAACCTCCAATAGAAAACCTTATAAAATGTGCTATATAGGAGGTTTTATAAGGAAATGAGTACGTAAAAAGCAATTAAAATATGGAGTGTAACTAGCTTCTAAAAATATATTCAAAACCTGAATCATTGACATACTTTTAGTTTTATACTCCACACCCAATACACAACCATACTGCTACCATAAATGATAAATAAATTTAATTTAGGAGGCAGACATGGGACTATTATTCTCAGTAATCTTTGTGGCTATAGCCTTGGCATATTTTGCTGCACCTTTATGGGCTTGGTTTGTTGCCTTGGGTCTCTTTTTGTTAGGTTGTGGGGCTTCTTTGTTGTGGTGGGTACCTGTTATAGCTTTGGCTGTGGTATTTCTCATCAAAAAGGTCCGTGTGCAACTCATCACTAAACCTCTTTTTGCGATGCTAAAAGCCAAAGGTTTACTGCCTAAGATCTCCGATACTGAAAAAACAGCGCTTAAAGCAGGGGATGTGTGGGTTGAGGGTGAACTTTTTTCGGGTAAACCTGACTTTAAAAAGATATTTGCAAATCCGTATCCTACACTTAGTGAAGAAGAGCAGGCTTTTGTTGACAATGAAGTAAACGAAGTGTGTGCCATGACCTCTGACTGGGAAGTCTTTGAGAGTAGGGACTTGCCGCAAGAAGTGTGGCAGTACATCAAAGAGAAGAAGTTCTTTGGGATGATCATTCCCAAAGAGTATGGCGGGCTTGGTTTCTCTGCCTATGGACACTCCTGTGTCATAGAAAAATTGGCCTCACACTCGCAAGTACTTGCCATCACGGTGATGGTACCCAATTCACTTGGACCTGCTGAATTGCTTTTGCACTATGGACTGGATGCCCAAAAAGACTACTACTTACCTAGACTTGCAGAGGGGAGTGAGATTCCATGTTTTGCCCTGACAGAGCCTGAAGCAGGGTCTGATGCAGGTTCCATTCAGTCTGATGGGGTGGTCTTTAAAAATGATGAGGGTGAAGTGAAGATAAGGTTGAACTTTGAAAAACGCTACATCACACTCTCTTCCATCGCTACAGTCATAGGACTTGCTTTTGTACTCAAAGACCCTGAAAATATTTTAGGTGAGGGTGAGGGTGAGGAGAGAGGTATTACCTGTGCACTTGTAGATGCCAAAAGTGAAGGCGTTGACCAGACACGTAGACATGACCCGCTGGGCGTTCCTTTTGTCAATGCACCACTCCTAGGCAAAGATGTCATCATCAGCATAGACGATGTCATCGGTGGGCATGAGGGGCTTGGAAAAGGGTGGCAGATGCTTATGGAGTCACTTGCGGTTGGTAGAGGTATCTCCTTGCCATCTACAAGTACGGGAGGATCTAAACTTGCGACCTATGTGGCTTCGACCTACTCTGTGGTACGTTATCAGTTTGGGTTGAGCATCGCTAAGTTTGAAGGTATTGCTGAAGTGTTAGGACGTTTGGGTGCGAGTACTTACATGCTTGACGCGGCCAAGACTTTTACGTTGGGGGCTATTAACGCAGGTGAAAAACCAGCCGTTGCCAATGCCATCATGAAGTATGAAAGTACAGAAATGTTTAGAAAAAATGTCATAGACGCTATGGACATACAAGGTGGTGCGGCCATTTCCAGAGGGCCTCGAAACTTGCTAGCACATGCGTATTTTGGTTCGCCTGTGGCTATCACTGTGGAGGGTGCGAACATCATGACGCGTACGCTCATCATGTTTGGACAGGGGATGATCCGTTGTCACCCTTACGCATATGCACAGATAGAAGCACTTGAGCAAGGTGATGTGAAAGCATTTGATACCTTGTTGTTTTCACACATCGGACACGTGACCCGAAATAAAGCGAGAGCATTTGTGTTAGGTATAACTCGTGGGTATGCACACACACCTACAAGTAAAGGTAAAGCAAAACGTTATGAACAAAAACTTGCATGGGCCTCTGCCAGGTTTGCTTATTTGAGTGATGTGGCTTTAGGTCTTATGGGGGCATCTTTAAAACGAAGAGAGTCTGTATCCGGAAGATTCGGGGATGTGTTGGCTCAGATGTATTTTATCACCGCGTCACTCAAACGTTTTGAAGTAGAAGGAAGTAAAGAGAGTGATGAAATGTTTTTGGAAGTAGCTGTTGAAGATGCCTTTGGAAAGATAGACAGTACATTTAGAGGTATACTTGAAAACCTTGTGCCTGGAGTGTTGGGTGTACCATTTAGGATTTTAGGATTCTATACGCGTGTGAATCCTATGGGCAAAACCATTAAAGATGAAAGTTTACATCACGTAGCTAAAGCCTTGTGTGAAGATGACAGTGTAAGAGAAAGAATCTGTGAAAACATTTATATGGGTGAACGTCCACAACAACTTTTAGCGGCAACACATAAGATGCAAGAGGTCAAAGCATTGCTTGACAAAGAGAAGAGAGATGAGCATTTAACTGAGGGTGAAAAAAAACAACTGGAAGAAGCAAGAGCATTACAGCATGAGATTATTACGGTAGATTCATTTGCACATGATGAGTATTTTTCTAGAAATGCTACGGGTAAAAAGGTCTGATCATGCGATTGGTATTAAGATTCAGCTCACTGCTCATAGGTTTGGTTCGTAAACTTTCAGGCGCGAACATCACTGTCTCAGGAGAGGAGATACCTGACTCTCCTGTGCTTTTTGTTGCCAACCACTTTACACGTTTTGAAACTTTTGTTGTGCCCCATATGCTCTACGAAACACATGGACGATCCTCTCGTTCCTTGGCAGATGATGGTGTTTTTTTTGGTTTGTTAGGTAAGTATATGCGTTGGGTAGGGACTATCTCTAATAAAAACAAAGCCCGTGATTGTATTATCGTAGAAGATCTGCTCTCCGGGAAAGATGATTGGGTGATCTACCCTGAGGGGTATATGGTAAAAAACAAACGTATTACTTTTGATATGGGTGAGTTTTGTACACATTCACCAGAACATGAAGGTCCCATACACACAGGTGCCGCAGTCATGGCACTTAAAACCAAGATACTACAAACAAGGGCAAGAGATCATAAGCAAAAAGAACTCAAACGCTTCTGTTCAGCGATGGGCATAGACAGTGATAAGATAAACCCTGAGCTTAATATCAAAGTAGTGCCTATATCCATTACCTATTATCCTGTACGACCTGGGAAAAACCGTTTTCTTACATTTGTAGACAGTATCGTACATCAACGGAATACAAGGCTATTTGAAGAGCTTGAGATAGAGGTAAACCTTTTGATGGATGCACATATGAATCTGCGTTTTGGGAAAGCGATAGAACTAGACTCTTATGTAGATGAACTACTCAGTAATGAAGGTGATATTTATGATGAAGAGGAAGTTGACAGTTTCATAGATGCACAAAGAAAGGTGCTTACAAACAGTATGATGCAAAGAGTCTATTCGCAAATGCAGATACATTTTGACCATATCTTTATCTTGAGTCTAGTGACGATGCCTACGGTGAAAGTCTGCCCATCCTACCTTAAAACACTCATCTATAAAAATGCCCGTTCTCTACGGGCATTTGAAGACTATAATCTACATAGTGAGTTACAAAAAGAGCTTTTTAAAATGATACTTGATGAAAATTATGAACCATTTAGCTCAGCGATCGATCTTGCAACGAAACAGCAGATACTCTACCAAGACAGTGATGGTGAATATCTGTTTGACAGATCTTTGCTTGAAAAAGAGTATCCCTTCCATAAAGTGAGGGTGAAAAATACCCTTCAAGTCATCCTCAATGAGATCAAATGGCAAGAGCCTATCGTGCAAATGGCTGAAGAGAATAGTCACTATAGTGAAGAAGAATTAAAAGAAGATAACTTTACACATCTGCAAAAGAGTGAATGGGCGTATTATGAATCGGAGTATCAACTGTATCATGAAAAAGTACCTGGCAAAGAAGAGAAAGGTGCTCCTATCGTACTCTATGATGATAAAAACGAAGTAGGATTGGTCTTCTCTCATGGGTATATGTCAGCTCCGGAAGAGATACGTTCTTTAGCCGAGTATCTGTTTGAAAAAGGTATCAATGTGTATGTGCCTAGACTGCGTGGGCATGGTACAGACCCTGAAGTGTTAAAAAGTGTAAGTGCTCAAGATTGGGAAACAGATTTTGAACGTGCTTTTACTGCTATGAGACAGGTTTGTTCCAAAGTATTCATTGGTGGTTTCTCTACGGGAGGATTACTTGCCCTGTTACATGCGGCACAGTATAAAGTAGATGGGGTCATAGCCCTGAATTCTGCACTAAAACTGCATGACCTTCGTGTCTCTTATGTCATACCTACACTACATTTTTTCAACGAGATGATATCTTATCTCAATGCTAAAGGTATCCAAGAGTGGATAGACAACTCTCATACTGAACAACTCAAAGTCAACTACCTTAAACACCCAATCTCTTCTGTGGCACAGCTTGAAAAAGTGATGTCTAAGGTAGAACAGACTGTTAAAAACGTTACTGCACCCATACTCATCATACAAGGCGATAATGATCCGACCGTAAAAAGGGAGAGTGCACAACTCATCTACGATAATGTAAGTTCTAAAGATAAAAAACTGCTTTTACTCCCACGTGATAGACATAGTATCTTAGCAGATAAGGACCATAATGAGGTGTTTGAAGCCATACACCGGTTTATTATAAATCATGTGTAAAATTAAAGTATTATTTCAATCTATTTTTACCTAACCTTTGCTATATTAGAGTCAATTTTTTTAAAGGTCATGTATGTCAGAAGAACCTAAAGCCAAGCCACAGTTTACCCACCTTCACCTCCACACAGAATATTCTCTCCTTGATGGTGCGAACAAGATCAAAGCACTTGCAAAGAAGGTAAAAGAGCAGGGTATGACTTCTGTGGCGATGACGGATCATGGAAATATGTTTGGAACGATCGACTTCTACAATACCATGCGAAAAGAGGGCATCAAACCTATCATCGGGATGGAAGCGTATGTGCATAACCAGGAAGAGTTGGGCGACAAGTCGGTACGTCAGCGTTTTCACCTTTGCTTATACGCTAAAAATGAAGTAGGGTATAAGAACTTGATGTATCTGTCTTCGCAAGCATATATCAATGGATTTTATTATTATCCGCGTATTAACTGGGATCTGCTTAAAGATAACAGTGAAGGTATTATCTGTTCTTCTGCTTGTTTACAAGGGGAGGTCAACTGGAACTTGAACCTCTCGGAAAGAAACTTGAAATTTGGTGCAAAAGGATATGATGAAGCAAAAAGAGTTGCACTCAAATATAAAGAGGTGTTTGGTGATGACTTTTACCTTGAACTTATGCGTCACGGTATTGGAGATCAGTACCGTATAGATAAACAAATTATCCAAATCTCACAAGAGACAGGCATCAAGATCATTGCGACCAATGATACACACTACACCGTACAAAAAGATGCAGATGCTCATGAGGCATTTATGTGTATCGCGATGAACAAACTTTATGATGATCCAAATCGTTTACGTCACTCGGTGCATGAGTTTTACGTAAAGTCCCCAGAGCAGATGGCAGAACTTTTTGCAGATATTCCGGAAGCACTGGAAAATACCCAAGAGATAGCGGACAAATGTAACTTGGAGATAAAACTGGGTGACCCAACACCTCCTAACTTTAAATTTGCAAGAGAGCGAGCAGCAGAGTCAAACATTACTATGCCTGAACCTGATGTAGAGTATTCATTAGAAAATGATATTGTACTTTTTGTTGAGGAATCTAAAAAAGGCTTGGAAGAGAGACTTAAAATAGTTCCTGAAGAGAAACATACGGAGTATAGAGAGAGACTCAAAGTAGAGATGGATATCATCAACTCTATGAAGTTCCCCGGCTATATGCTTATCGTCTGGGATTTCGTGGATGCAGCAAAGCAGATGGACATCCCTGTTGGACCGGGACGTGGGTCTGCGGCTGGGTCACTTGTAGCCTATTCGCTGGGTATCACCGACATCGATCCGATGCCCTATGGACTGCTCTTTGAGCGATTTTTGAACCCGGAACGTATCTCTATGCCGGATATCGATATGGATTTCTGTCAGGCACGTCGTCAAGAGATACTCGACTATGTCGTAGAGAAGTATGGGCGCGTGAACGTCGCGCAGATCATTACTTTTGGTAAGCTCTTGGCAAAAGGGGTCATCCGTGATGTGGCACGTGTACTTGACATGCCGTACTCTAAAGCAGATGCGATGGCAAAACTGATCCCGGATGAACTGGGTATAGATTTAAAAGGTTCATTTGAGAAAGAACCGAAGATCAAAGAACTGCTTGAGAGTGACCCACAGGCAAAACGTACTTGGGAGTATGCACTGGCACTTGAAGGGCTGAACAGAAATGCAGGAACACATGCTGCAGGTGTTGTTATCTCAAATGAACCGCTTTGGCAAAAAACGCCACTCTTTAAGCCAACTGGGCTTGATACATTGGCAACACAGTACTCTGGTAAATATGTTGAAGATGTCGATCTCATTAAGTTTGACTTTCTTGGACTTAAAACACTTACGGTCATCGAAGAGGCACTGCAACTGGTAGAAAGAAGACATGGGAAACGTATTAACTTTGTTGAAGAGAACATTGAAGACAAAGAAGTGTATGACTACATCGGTACGGGTGAGACACTAGGGCTTTTCCAGATAGAGTCTGCCGGTATGCAGGACTTGGCAAAGAAGCTAAAACCAAACGGCTTTGAAGATGTCATTGCGATGCTCGCTCTCTACCGTCCCGGACCGATGGAGTCTGGGATGCTAGATGACTTTGTAGAGCGTAAACACGGACGTGCAGAGATTACCTATATGTTCCCTGAACTTGAAGAGATACTGAAACCAACCTATGGTGTCATCGTGTATCAGGAACAGGTTATGCAGATAGTGCAGACCATCGGTGGCTTTAGCCTTGGTGGTGCAGACCTGGTACGTCGTGGTATGGGTAAAAAAGATCAAGCACTGCTCGATAAACTTAAAGTTGAGTTTGTCGAAGGTGCTGTGAAAAATGGTTTTGAAGAAGCAAAATCAGGTGCACTGTTTGACCTTATTTTGAAATTTGCCGGGTATGGGTTTAACAAATCTCACTCTGCTGCCTACGCGATGATAACTTTTTATACATCGTTTTTGAAGCACTACTACCCGACAGAATTCATGGCGGCTATTTTAACTTTGGAGAAAAACAATACAGACAAAGTGGTAAGATATGTGGATGAAGTAAAACATATGGGTATGAAGCTTCTTCCTCCTGACATCAATAAATCCGGTTTGGTTTTTGAAGCACGCAACATTGATGGTGATGAAGTCGTTATGTTTGGTATGGGAGCGCTAAAAGGTGCAGGAGATATCGCCATCAATACCATGCTTGAAGCTAGAGGAGATGATGAGTTTAAAGACCTGTCTGATTTTGTTTCTCGTATAGATTCAAGTAAAGTCAATAAAAGAGTGATCGAAACACTTGTGAAAGCAGGGGCATTTGACAGCTTTGGATACTCTCGTAAAGCGATGCTCTCACAGCTTGAAGAGATCATTGACACTGCTAAAAAAGCAGGTGAAGCGAAAAAGATGGCTGTAGGTTCTCTCTTTGGTGAAGGTGAAGAGATGACATCTGTTACTCTAACACTTACACACATGGATGAATTTGAACCTATGGAGATACTTGAGATGGAAAAAGAGTCTTTAGGATTCTATGTTTCAGGACACCCACTGGATAAATACCGTGAAACATTGGATGGTATAGACTACACACTAAGTTCAGAGATAGATGACTTAGCCGACGGCTCACAAGCGATGTTCATTGGAAAAATAGAAGGTATCACAGAGAAGATAAGTAAAAAAGGGAATAAGTTTGGTATCGCCAACATCATGGACTTACACGGAAACATTGAACTTATGCTTTTTGAAAACCGTCTTAAAGAACTAGAAGAAGATTTTGATCTTACGAAGCCTATAGCCTTTAAAGTGAAGATCACCAAAGATGGTGATTTTACCCGTATGAATATCTTAAAAATTTCATCCATCAAAGATGCGAAGAAGACGAAGGTCAAAGTACAAAAAGAGGAAAAACACACCCCGGAACCTGTACAACCTCCACTCATTCTGGCTTTAAATCTCATGCCAGATGTAAAAACAGTAGAAGACCTTATGTGCTTGGTAGAACGCTACCCAGGTAACCGTCCATTGGAACTACATATCAAGTCTAAACTCGCAGATGTGATCATCGAGAGTAAGATGAAAGTGAGTGAGATGATCCTGGAAGAGGCTAAGGAGCTTGGGGTTTATTTGGAGGAGAGTTTGACGGTTGAGGGTTAATAATATTGGAAAGGGTGCACAGAAGCGTAGAAAGCGGTCATTTTCTACGCCTTGTGAGACTTAGTCTTTGTCTGTGTTCTTTTGCTTCTTACAGTTTTTATAATCAAGCCACATAAATATAACTTTCAATACAAACTTTCCTTTAACCACTACACACCCCTTTCACATCTAAAATAGTACACTTCAGTATGATTAAATGGAGATTGTTATGAAAAAACTCTCACTTAAAACCCTGCAAAATAAGATCATCACCTATCAAGTCATAGTGATGATAAGCTTTGTATTTGGTGTAGTTGGGTTTGTCTATAACAACTGGCGATATGAACACAATGAAAATAACAACAACATACGCATAGCAAGTTTTCAGATACTTCAAGAACTCTCTTCTCTGGAGCAGAACATTTATGCCAATCATTATGACCATGACACGGTTAAAGGAAGTCCTAGAGATGGTTGGGTAAAAGTAGGACTTATTGGTGACCTCTCTTTGTTTATCTCTCCTGAGTGTGAAGAAGCTTCAGAGGAACTCAGAAGAGTATGGTCAGAGAGTTGGCATAAAATAGACAAAGATCAAAAGGTTACAAATAGGCTTATAGTAAAGATAGATAAGGTTAAAAGTATCACAAGGGATGTGTTAAAAGTGCTGTATTAAGGTTCCTTGGAGAGTATAATTAATTAAACTAGTAGATAAAATATATTATAATAATTTAAAATGATTAAAAAAAAGGGTTATTTATGAATAAGTTTATGATGATTTTATCTGTATGGGGTTTTATTTTCTCTCAAGTAGTTGCTGAAGATACACGTGATGCAGTTCGAGAAGAGATACTTAAATCAATTGATACTGTAGAACAGGTACGTCAAGATGCTGTAAATGAACTTAAAGAGACAGTAAGAGGTGTAGAAACTGCGCGTGCCATGAGAGAAGGAGAAGAGAAACCTAAAGAGGCAGGACAAACAAAAGCAGTTGAAGCTCAAGCCGTTAGTAAGATCGAGAAATCGACTGCATTGGTCGAGACAGCTAAAATCAATGCCAAAGAGAGCATTGTAAAAGCTGTAGCTGAAGTAGAAAAAGTTAAGGCTGAGAAAGGGACCGCAGATGAGGTAGAAACAGCAAAAATGCAGGCAATACAGAGTATAGCAAAGGCTGTCTCTTCTGTGGAAGTCGCCAAAGCAAAAGCGGCAAAAGTCATTATTGAAGAAACAGGTAAAGTTGAGCTGAGTAAAATGCAAGCAGAACAGAAACCTATGGATGAAGTATCTGCACCAATTACAGCTAAAAATATTACTGTGGTTGAGGTCACCAGAACAGTAACTGTTGTAGAGCTAGGAAAAGTATTGAAATCATCTGATGAAGATGAGGTAAGCCCTAAAAAAAATAAAATAAAATCAAGTTATCCGACAAAATTTATCAGATTTCATGCTAAATAGATCAAAGTAAATATATAACTTTTAAGCTATTTCAAGTAAAGTTACCTAAAATACAGAGGAAAAGAAAATGCTTAAAAAAATATTATTATCTTTACTCTGCATCTCATCAGTATATGCAGAGAATAACACTACTATGTTACACGCACACAGTGTCAATGTCAGCTATACTGCAGCCGACGGAAAAGTCAAAAAAGTAGCTATCGCCAGAGATTCAGATCTGCGATGCCGAAAAGTACCTTTTAATGCTATGCAATTTTGGGATGGGGAGTATGCGCGTACTGATGTGCCTGATTTTTGTAAAAAGACATTTATTACTGCCGCCGGGAAGCTCTCTCCTATGAAAATGCATGATGATATCGAGACTTTTGGCGAGCTTGAAGTGTTGGAGTTCCTCGAAGAGATGCAGGATGATAAGCAGATGTTGTTTGTGGACAGTAGAAAAACCCCATGGTACAAAAGTGTGACTATCCCCTCTGCTATTAACATACCTTTTATCTATTTTACAGAGCGTGACAAATGGACCAAGGAGAAAAAAGAGATACTTAAACTCTTTGGTGTAAAGAGAGAAAAAGCACTTTATGATTTTTCAGAAGCCAAAACGATCCTGTTCTTTTGCAATGGTGTATGGTGCAGACAGTCACCACAGATGATAGAAGCACTACTCAAGTTAGGTTACCCTGCTAAAAAGATGAGATGGTATCGTGGTGGTATGCAAAGCTGGCTTAATGTAGGGATGACCTCTACACGTACACCTCAGTAACCAAAGAAAACATCTATAGGTATGGGTAAAATCGTTTGCCCTCCTTGTAAAACGAAATAAATCTATTCAATTTATGCAAATAATACTTTTTCATTAATTTTTATTTGATAAACTATAATTAGAATTTCTAATAATGAAGGATGGAAATGCTGCAGAGTAAAATAGTATTGGTATTGATGTTAGTAATAGGATACGTACAAGCTGTCGATGCGCAGTCAAATATTACAAAACCTATTTTAACAGCAGAGTTTCAGGGCTCTGAAGGCAATAAAGAAGTAGAAATTGAAGATCAGACGGGAGAGAAAGCACTAACAGAAAAGAGTACTGAAGTTGCAGCACTTAAAGAAAAAATAAAGAAATTGGAATCCGAACTTGCAGGATATAGAAATGGTACACCAAAAGCTGTGACAATTGCCACTGAAGCAGAAGAAATGAAAGTAGTTGAATCCCCTGAAGAATTTTTTAAAGGTGCAAAATTAGTACTTGGTGGGGAAACGCCTGAATATCTTACAACTTATTATGCAGCAAATCCACAAAGTCTTGATGGACTTCAGGGAAAATTAAAAGCCAATGGCTTTACAGTACTTGCAGTAACATCCATACTAAACGGGAAGACAGTTATTACCATCACCAATGATGAACTCCAAAAAACCAATACCCTTTTAGCCACACTTCAAGTATTGGTCAATGGTGAACATGAAGTACTTGTGCAAAATCCTTCATATTTTGGAGCTGCCTATCTTCAGGGTAAATACAAATATGGACAATTTTCAGAAACACTCAAAGCACTTCAGGCAGCTTTAGGTGATATGTATGAAGTAAAGGACAAGTTTGAACTAGATGATCTTGCAAAATACCAGTTTATGTTTGGGATGCCATATCTTGATGATATGATTATTGTAGCAGAGGGTGATGATCTTTTAGAAAAGATTACGGGAACGAATGCCGATAAATATATTGCTTATACTTTGAAACTTCCAAATGGTACGATCATTGTAGGACATAAGCTTAGAAATAAGACGAAGCAATTTCTTACAGAAATTAAAGTGGAACGTAATGCCAATATTTTGCCTTATGAATCTATGATCAAAGAGGGGAAAGCGGTGATACTGGATCCTAAATATTATTTGGCGCTTTCTCTTCCTTTGTTGCATATGTCTGATTTTATGAAGATCGCATCAGCACCTGAAGAGATAAAAAAAGATATTAAAAGAGCATATAAATAAAATAGTAAAGGAGTCTCTGTCCTTTGGAGTTTGGGGACAGAGACGAGTGAGTTTTGAGAATATAGATAAATGTTTTTGGAGACTAAATTTATCTAGTTTTTGGAAGTTTCATTATTTGAAGGAAAGGGCTAATCCCCAAAACTCAAAAGTGAATGGATAAGGCGTTCAGTATTACGTACGCCCATATTGGGTTTATTTTTCTTCAGTAGCACCTCCTTCTGGTTTAGTTTCTTCTGTTGAACCATTTGTATCTTCTTCAGTTTGCTCTTCTGCGGCTTTTGCAGCTGCAGCATCCAGTGCCACTTGTGTTACTGTAAATTCTGATTTTGATGGTGCTATGTTTGCTTGTGCTGTTAGAGTAGTCATCAACATTGCTACGATGAGCAGCATAAATTTTTTAGTCATTCTTTATCCTTTGTGTGAGGTCTTTGGAGGACCTTTTTTGTTCCGAATTTGATATCCGAACAAACAGATTGTAATCCAATTCTATTACCGCACTATTACCTAAAAGAAGTTTTTTATTGACAGATAAGAGGTGTCAGCTGTGTAATATAGAAACAAATAATAAAGATAACTTTTTGGTAACCAGTAATTTAAATAGCTTAACGATGAAAAAGTGCTACACTCCTACCACTAACAATCTAATTTAAGGAACAAACATGTCACAATTACCAAAAATCATATGGTCGAAAATCGATGAAGCACCGGCACTTGCTACGTATTCATTGTTACCAATCGTAAACGCGTTTACACAAGCTGCAGGTGTTGAAGTTGTAACTTCAGATATTTCACTAGCAGGTAGAGTTCTTGCAGCAATGGGTCTTGCAGAAGATGAGTTGTCTAAACTAGGAGAAGTTGTTTTAGAGGCAGATGGAAACATCATTAAACTTCCAAATATTTCTGCGTCAGTAGGACAGTTAAAAGATTGTATTGCAGAGCTTCAAGGTCAAGGATATGATATCCCTAACTACCCTGAAAATCCGGCAAATGCAGATGAAGAGGCAATTCAAGCAAAATATAGCACTTGTCTAGGTTCAGCTGTTAACCCAGTACTTAGAGAAGGAAACTCAGACAGAAGAGCAGCTAAAGCTGTTAAGAAATTTGCACAAAATAATCCTCACAAACTTAGAGCATTCCCAGAAAATCCAAAATCATATGTTGCACATATGGAAGGTAATGGAGATTTCTTTGGAAATGAGAAGTCTGTAACTTCAGCAAAAGACCAAAAAGTAACAATTGCCCTTAATGGTAAAGAGTTAACAAGTATAGATGCACTTGAAGGAGAGATTCTTGATGGTACATTTATGTCTACAAAAGCACTTAGAGCGTTCTACCAAAAAACAATTGATGATGCAAAAGCAAACGATGTTTTATGGTCACTACACCTTAAAGCTACAATGATGAAAATCTCTGACCCAATTATGTTTGGTCATGGTTTTGAAATATTCTTCAAAGATGTATTTGCAAAACATGCAGATACATTTGCAGCACTAAATGTTGACCCTAACCAAGGTATGTCTGACTTAGAGAAGAAAATCGCTGGTCATGCAAAAGAAGCTGAAATCAAAGCAGACTTTAAAGCAGTTCTTGATGCAGATGCTCCAAAACTTGCAATGGTTGATTCTGACAAAGGAACAACGAACTTCAACGCTTCAAACGATGTAATTATCGATGCTTCTATGCCTGTTGTGGTAAGAGAAGGTGGTAAACAGTGGGATAGAAATGGCGATGCTGTTGAGTGTGTGGCTGTAATTCCTGATTCTACTTATGCTATGTTCCACGCAGAGATGGTAGCTGACTGTGTTAAAAATGGTCAATACGATGTATCAACTATGGGTACTATGCAAAACATTGGTCTTATGGCTCAAAAAGCTGAAGAGTACGGTTCACACCCAACTACATTTGAACTTGCAGAAGCTGGTACAGTTACTGTAACTGCTGAAGATGGTACAGTATTAATGAGTTTTGAATGTGAAGCTGGAGATATCTGGAGAATGTCTAGAACAAAAGATATCCCGATCAGAGACTGGGTAAGACTTACTGTTGAAAGAACAAGATTAGAGGGTATCCCTGCTGTATTCTGGTTAGATGAAAACAGAGCTCATGATGCTGAAGTAAAGAAAAAAGTAGATGCATACCTTGCAGATCACGATACTGATGGTTTAGATATTCAATTTATGAAAGTTACTGATGCTACTAGATTTACAAATGCTAGAGTAAGAAAAGGCGAAAATACTATCGCTGTTACTGGTAACGTTCTTAGAGATCACCTTACAGATATGTACCCGATCCTAGAGCTTGGAACATCTGCGAAAATGCTTTCAATCGTTCCATTGATTGCTGGTGGTGGATTGTATGAGACTGGTGCTGGTGGATCTGCTCCAAAGCACGTTGATCAATTCCTTGCAGAGGGTCACTTAAGATGGGATTCTTTAGGAGAGTTTTTGGCACTTGCTGAATCATTAAGATTTATCGGTCAAAAACATTCAGATGCAAAACTGGCTGCACTTACAGCTGCACTAGATATCGCTAATGAAGGTTACCTTGACAATAACAAAGAGCCAGGTAGAAAATGTGGTCAACCAGACAATAAAGCATCTCACTTCTTCGTAGCTCAATACTGGGCAGATGCACTTGCTAACGGTTCTGATGCTGAACTAGCTGCTAAGTTTGCACCTGTTGCTGCTGAACTTAAAGAGAAAGAAGCAACTATTATTGAAGAGCTTCTTGCTGTTGAAGGTACTGCTCAAGACATCGGTGGTTACTTCCATCCAAATGATGAGTTGGCTGAGAAGGCGATGAGACCATCTGCTACACTTAACAGCATTATTGATGCTATCTAATTTGATCGTTTGATCAAAGCACTTCACACAGAGCATTTGCTCTGTGTAATACTTTTATAATAAAATTTAAGTATTATTAACGTAGGATTTTGACTTCTTTAGCATTGCAAAACATTATTGATAATAAAAGTTATGAGTTATGTTTTGTTTGAAAGTCATCCTATAATTCTCACAAAAAAGGATTTATATGGCAAAAGGTAAAAAAGTAACGGTTATCGGTACAGGTAACTTTGGTTCTACGGTGGCGTTTATATTGGCAATGAATGGCGTATGTCATAATGTTGTACTCAGGGGTAGAAACTATGATGTCGCAAAAGGTAAAGCACTTGATATGTCTCAGGCAGCCAATGCAGCGAGACAACACACCATTGTAAAAGCAGCTAAAGGTCCTGAAGATATGGCTGATTCTGATGTGGTTGTTATTGCGGCAGGAGCACCAAGAACTCCTGGTATGAGCAGAGATGATCTGCTTGTTAAAAATGCAGAAATAGTAAAAGGGTATTCTCGTGAGATTAAAGAACATGCTCCTGATGCAATTGTTGTTGTCGTTTCTAATCCACTGGATGTCATGACCTATGTTGCATTAAAAGAGACAGGATTTCCACGACAAAGAGTTCTGGGTATGGCAGGGATACTTGATGCAGCGAGAATGGCTCACTTTATCTTTGAAAAACTGGAGTATGGTGCAGGTCAAATTCGTGCAACAGTAATGGGTGGTCATGGTGATACTATGGTTCCTCTGCCTAAGTTCACTACCGTTGCCGGCGTACCTATCGAAGACCTGCTTGACTCTGAAGAGATCGGTGAGATCGTTAGAAAAACAAGAAATGGCGGGGCAGAGATCGTAAACCTTCTGGGTGATGGTTCAGCTTACTATGCACCTGCAAAATCAACCACTGTAATGGTAGATGCCATATTGAAAGATACCAATCAGATCCATTCATGTGCTATCATGCTAAAAAATGACTATGGATATTCTGATATCGTTTCAGGCGTGCCTGTCATGATCGGTGCCGGTGGAGCTGAAAAAGTGATTCCAATGGCACTAAAACCGCTTCAGCAGACACGATTTAAAAATTCTGTTGCATCTGTTCAAGAGATGATCGATACACTTGAAGAGATGAACTTTTTTGATAAATAAAAAATAAAAATTAGATCAAAAGGGAAAGTGCCCTTTTGATAATCATATAACAATTAATTATTCTTTTTTCTAAAATAATGTTACCAATCCCTACATATTAAACTCAATACTTGTCTAAAAGTGCTACTTATATAAATTATAACTTAAAAAGTGATATTTTAGATAACACTTGATAAATAGTTTTGATTCTTCAATTCTGGCTTTTAAAGAGTAAATTTTTATTTTGTCTAAAAATAAAATCTTTTTCAATGGGAAAAAAGCAGAATGAAGTAGTCATGAAAATATTTAAGTGATTTTATAAACAGGGAGTGCTTAATGGATAATCGTGATATTATTTCAACCGATGTGCTTATCGTTGGTAGTGGACCTTCTGGACTGGCAACAGCAATTGAACTAGCCAATAGTCTAAAGCAAAAAGGTCAAGAGAAGAGAATAATGCTTATTGAGAAGGGTAGCTCAATCGGCTCACATATACTTTCAGGTGCAGTAATAAGACCTAAGGTATTTAAAGACTTGTTGACACAAGAGGAGTTTGATGGTATTCCATTTGATTCTAAAGTATCAACTGATGTTACTGTAAAACTAAATGATAGTGGAGAGATGGTGCTACCATTCCATCCCCCATATATGAACAATGAGGGTAACTACATTGCTTCACTTGGTCAAGTCTGTAAGTATTTGGCAGGAATTGCTGAAGCTAAGGGAGTAGAGATATACACAGGATTTGCTGTGGATGATATGCTCTATGATGAAAATGGTAAAGTAGCAGGAGTGAAAACCAAAGATACCGGAGTTGATCATCATGGTGAAAAACAGAAAAACTACCAAGAAGGCACAGTGGTTAAAGCTGATATCACTATCTTGGCAGAAGGTACAAGAGGAAGCCTTGCTAAAAAAGTGATCGAGAGATTTAACTTGGATTCAGGCAAGAACCCACAGATCTACTCACTAGGTGTTAAAGAGATATGGAAAGTACCTGAGGGTAATATCGAAGCTGGTGCAGTGTACCACACCTTTGGTTACCCACTAAAAGACAAGTCAGAGTTTGGTGGTGGATTTATCTACGGACTAAGCGATAACAGAGTAGCACTTGGACTGGTTGTAGGACTTGATTATAAAGATCCTAGTTTTGATACGCATGCAGCAATGCAGGTATGGAAAACGCATCCTTATGTCTCAAAATTTTTAGAGGGCGGCAGCATCATTGAGTTTGGTGCCAAAACTCTGCCGGAGGGTGGATGGAACTCTATGCCTAAATATTACGAAGACAATCTTATGATCGTTGGTGATAGTGCCGGCTTCTTGACCACGGCAAGACTTAAAGGTGTTCACTTGGCTGTACGTTCAGGTATTTGTGCTGCCAGAACAGCTATGAGTGCATTTGAAAAAGGCGATACCAGTAAAAAAACACTTGCAGAGTATGAAGAGCGAGTAAACAATAGCTTTATTTATAAAGAGATGTACCCAATTAGAAATATGAGAGCGGTTATGCAAGATGGTATGATTCTTGGTGGACTGAAAATGGGTGTTCAGCTTATTACTGGCGGTACTTGCTTATTTGTTCCTAAAACTATCGCTGATGCTGATGAGACTCAAAAAGCTAGTGACTATAAAGGTGTTCCGTTCAGTGAAAGATTTGCAGGAAAACTGGAGTGGGATAAAAAGCTTACATTCGATAAAGTAACAGGTGTATTTTACTCAAAAGCGATGCATGACGAGCATCAACCTGTTCACCTTGTAGTCAATGATCAAGAGCAATTCCAAGTATCAAATATCCAAGAGTATAATCTATCAGAAGCAGCGTTCTGTCCTGCTGAGGTCTATGAGCTTCATATCGATAGAAATAGTGGTGCTAAATCGTTAAGACTCCACGCAGAGAACTGTGTACACTGTAAAACATGTGACATTAAATCACCTAACGGTGGAATAACTTGGACAACACCTTATGGTGGTGATGGCCCAGAATATAACTATATGTAAGCCCAAGGAGAACAAATATGACAATAATTAGTTTAATGAAACAGGTACCACTGCCATCAGAGATGAGAATGGGTGATGATGGTCTAATGGATAGAACAAAAGCGAAGTCGATTATCAATATTGACTGTCAATATGGACTAGAGGCTGGTCTTCAGATCAAAAGTGAATACCCGGATGCGAAACTTATCGTCTGTTCAATGGGACCTCCATCGTTTACGGAATCACTGGAGAATGCTTTGGCGATGGGTTATGATGAGGCGTATCTTCTAAGTGATAGAAAACTTGGTGGGTCTGATACTTACGCTACTGGGTTGGCTATTTCTCATATGTTAAAACATCTAGGTTTTGGAAAAGGTCAAGATGAGGATTTCATCATCGTTGCGGGTCGTCAAACGAGTGATGGTGATACGGCCCATGTACCTTCGCAAGTTGCTGAATTTATGGGTATTCCACAGGGAACATTTATTGAGACAGCTGATTTTGTAGATGGTCGAGTTCATGCAAAAAGAATCATCGAGGGTGGTTATCAGATGATGAGCCTTCCCCTTCCTTGTGCAATGAGTTTTACTCCAACAGGTATCGATCCAAGAAGGGCTGCGCTATCAGGTGCTGCTAAAGCTAGAAAAGCTGAAATCAAAATGTTCAGTATTGATGATGTCGGTCTAGGTACAGAGCTTATTGGGATTGGAGTCCCAGGTGAGGGAGGAAGTCCTACTATCGTATCAAAAGTTGCAACGATCAAGAGTGAGAGAGCTCCTGCCAAGATAGCAGAGGGTCACAATGAAGTAGAGTTGGTTGATTCATTTTTAACTCAGATGAAAGAGGGGAAAAATACTCTTGAGGTCAAAGAGAAAAAAGAGAAGAAGGCTAAGAAAACAGATGATACCCTTAGACGAATTGACTTTAGAAAAGGTGCTTCTGGTATCTTGACTTGGGCAGAGGTGGTTAAAGGTGAGATTTCAAGACCTTCACTGGAGCTTTTGACACCGGCGAGAGACTTGGCGAATTCACTGGAAGAGGGAACAACTGTAACCACACTTATCATCGGTAAAGATGTTGGTGCGTTGGCAAAAGAGCTTATTGCTCATGGTGCTGATGAGGTGATCGTGGTAGATGATGAGAGACTTGAAGAGTATCGTATTTTGCCATTCTCTGAAATATTTGCTCAAGTGATTAAAGAGAGAAATCCAGAGATCGCACTTTTTGCTGCTACAACAGCTGGTCGTGAATTGGCTCCAAGAATTGGTGTAAAAACAGATAGTGGAGTTACTGCTGATTGTACTGAACTTCTGATTGGTGAACATAAACATAGAAACAAAGAGACAAAAGAACAAGTGATCTATGCTCCTATCTTAGAATCAAGAAGACCAACGTATGGTGAGTCTAAACTTGCTACTATTATCGGATTTGTTTGTCCTCAAATCTCAACAGCACGTGCAGGAACATTTGAAGTACCTACAAAAGATGATAGTAGAGAGGGTATAATCTCTGAATTTACTCCAAACCTAGATGAGTCTGAGTTTGTATCTGAAATTCTTGAAACGGTTATCGGTGAGGGTGGAATGCAAGGTCTGTTTGAAGCGGACATTATTGTAGCTGGTGGTAGAGGTACGACAAGCGATGGTATGCAGATGGTCAAAGACTTGGCAGAAGCACTTAAAGAGCAGGGTATCAATGCTGAATGGGCAGCGAGTCGTGTAATGGTTGATGAAGGTGTTTCTGAGTATGCCAGACAGATCGGTCAAACAGGTAAAACAGTACGTCCAAAAGTATATATTGCTGTCGGTGTCTCTGGTGCTGTTCAGCATATTGCAGGGATGAAAGAGTCAGATACTATTGTAGCGATTAACAACAATGCAAAAGAGACCATTTTCTCAAATGCGGATTTTGCCATTGTGGGTGACTATGCAGATGTAGTTCCAGTACTTATTGAGAAAGTCAAAGCAGGATTTACATTTGGAATTGAAGCAAATAAATAAGAGGAATAATATATGACAGGAAAAAAAGTAGCGATTATAGGAGCAGGAGCAGTTGGTGCAGCAGCAGCGTACAGTTTAGCATTTACAGGGACATGTCACAGAATATTACTTTATGATATTTTCCCAGAGGTAGCCATAGGTAAAGCGATAGATATCGCACAATCTACTAACTACTCTCCAAGAGGTACAGTAGTAGAGGCAGCAATCAAGCCTGAAGATATAAAAGATTGTGATGTTGTTGTTATCACTGCAGGGGTTCCTAGAAAAAAAGATATGACCAGAGCTGATCTGCTTAATATCAATGCAGGTATTGTTAAAGAGGTAACAGGCCATATCAAGAAGTATTCACCTAATGCTATTATCCTCTGTGTTTCTAATCCACTGGATGTCATGACTTATGTTGTACACAAAGTGACAGGTTGGGATAAAAATAGGATCATAGGTATGGGTGGTGCTTTGGATGCTTCCAGAATGGCATATCAGATCAGAAGAAAAACAGGTTTTGGTGCAGCACAGATCAAGCCTATGGTCTTGGGTGACCATGGTGAAAATATGATACCATATCCGGATATCACTAATGTTGGTGGTGTACCATTGGATCAAATCGTATCAAAAGAAGATATGGAAGATATTATCTCCAAGACCAAAGATGGTGGTGCAGAGATAGTGAAATATCTGAAAACTTCAGCTTTCTTTGCTCCAGGACGTGCGATCTCTATTATGGTTGAAGCGATCTTGAGTGATGAAGAGAAGGTGATTCCTAGCTGTGCTATGTTGGATGGCGAGTATGGCTATGAGGATGTTACGGTTGGTGTGCCATGTGTTATTGGTGCCAATGGTATTGAAAAAGTGATCGAGCTTGATCTGGATGACGAGACCAAAGCAAAGTTTGCCAAGTCTGTTGAGTCGATCAAAGAAAACATTGCTATCTTAACAGATGGTGGATTTTTCGACTCTTAGATTACCATACTTCCCACTGGGCTTGAGGAAACCTCAAGCCCAACTCCCCTTCATACAGTTTTAACAAACCTCATTGTAAAATACTTTATTATTATATAAATTTAGGAGAGACTTTAATGAGAGAAATTGAATTTGACGTTGTTGTCAAAGCAGTAAGAGATATCATCGTTCATTGTGGTACAGATTTGCCAAAAGATACGTATGATGCGTTAGAGACTGCTATGGAGAACGAGAAGTCTCCGGTAAGTAAAGAGGTGATCCGCCAAATCCTTGAAAATGCTGATATTGCAAAAGATGAGAAGCGACCACTATGTCAAGATACAGGATTGGCTGTTTTCTTTGTAAATGTAGGTGATGAAGTAAAGATAAAAGGTGGCCTCTTAAGAGATGCTATCAATAAAGGTACCGAGCAAGGGTATACAGATGCGTATCTTAGAGCTTCTACCTGTGAACCATTCAGCCGTGCAAACCTTAAAGATACAGTAGGATACAACCTTCCTGCTATCATCCACTTTGATATCGTTGCCGGTGATAAAATAGACATTGAATATGCTGCAAAAGGTGGCGGATCTGAAAATGTCTCTCGTGCAAGAGTTTTCCCTCCGGCAGCAGGTAAAGAGGGGATCATAAACTATGTAAAAGAGGTGATCTCTGATGCAGGTGGAAACCCTTGTCCTCCGATAACTGTAGGTGTTGGGATCGGTGGTACATTTGAAAAAGCATGTATTTCTTCTAAACACGCACTCTTTAGAGATATTGGTTCTGTCCATCCTGATCCTGAGATGGCTGAGATGGAAGCAGAAATGATGACTCAGATCAACAATCTTGGTATCGGTGCGATGGGTATGGGTGGAACAAAGACAGCTTTGGCTGTGCATATAGAGTCTAACCCTTGTCACATTGCTTCTTTACCGGTTTCAGTGAATGTTCAATGTCACTCTTCAAGACATACACATATTACAATATAAGGAGAAGAGATGGCAAACTATACTTTAACAACCCCACTTACTTCTGCAGATACAAAAAAACTTAAAGCTGGTGATACGGTTTTACTTAATGGTACGATATTCACTGCTAGAGATGCAGCACACAAAAGATTAGTAGAGCTTATTGAAAAAGGGGAAGAGCTTCCTTTTGATCTAGAGGGTTCTATTATCTATTTTGTTGGACCAACACCTCCAAAACCGGGTGATCCTATCGGTAGTGCAGGACCGACAACCTCTTACAGAATGGATTCATTTTCTCCAACGATGTTGAAACATGGTTCAAAAGGGATGATTGGTAAAGGTAAAAGAGATCAAGGTGTAAAAGATGCTTGTGTTGATTATGATGGTATTTACTTTGGTGCAACAGGTGGTGCTGGTGCACTACTTGGTAAACAGATCACTTCTGCTGAAGTCATCGCTTACCCTGAACTTGGACCAGAAGCGGTTCGTAAGATAACAGTTAAAGATTTTCCTGTAACTGTTATCAATGATACACATGGAAATGACCTTTACCAAATGGGTAGAGAACAGTATGAGGTTAAGGACTAAGCCCTCTCCCGAATCGTAGGGTCGATTTATCGACCTTTTAAATAATACTTTAAATTCTACATAGTGGTCGGTAAACCGACCCTACAACTTTCATTATAAACCAAATTTTTATCATTAATCAAAATAGTGTATTATAAGAAATATTGATCTATAAAGGATTCAAAATGGATTATAGAATAGAAAAAGACACTATGGGAGAAGTGAAAGTTCCTGCAGATAAATACTGGGCAGCACAAACACAAAGATCGATCCAAAATTTTGAGATAGGGAATGAAAAGATGCCTATAGAGGTTATCTATGGTTTTGCCAATCTGAAAAAAGCCTGTGCTTTGGTCAATCAGGAGTTAGGTCGTCTTGATGATGCTAAGACATCTGCTATCTCTCAAGCATGTGAGAGTATCTTGGCAGGTGAACTGGATGATAACTTTCCTCTGGTTGTATGGCAAACAGGTTCAGGAACACAGTCAAATATGAATGTAAATGAAGTGGTGGCAAACAGAGCCACTGAGATCCTTGGTGGAGACTTCACTAAAGATAAACTGGTGCATCCCAATGACGATGTAAACAAAGGTCAAAGTTCCAATGATACCTATCCGACAGGTATGCGCATTGCTGAAGTGGTAGCTGTGATTGATGATCTTAGCCCTGCCCTTGAACAATTAAAAGCTACATTGAACAGTAAAGCAAAAGCATTTGCTGATATCGTGAAGATCGGGAGAACGCATCTTCAAGATGCTACACCGCTTACATTGGGGCAGGAACTTTCTGGATACGTAGCAATGTTAGAGACAAATCTCAAACAGATCAATGATGCTTTGGTGTATTGTAGAGAACTTGCCATTGGTGGTACAGCAGTAGGTACGGGTCTGAACTCTCATCCGGAATTTTCACAAAGAGTAGCTGTACAGCTTAATGGATTTATGGCTAAAAATTATGGTTTCATCTCTCAGCAAAATAAGTTTCATGCACTGACAGGACATGATGCTGAAGTGGTACTCTCGGGAGCACTTAAAGCACTTGCAGCAAACCTTATGAAAATTGCCAATGATATAAGATGGTTGGCGTCTGGTCCTAGGTGTGGGATCAGTGAAATTTCTATCCCTGCAAATGAACCAGGTTCATCCATCATGCCAGGAAAAGTCAATCCTACGCAAGCAGAAGCGATGACGATGGTAGCCGTGCAGGTGATGGGTAATGATGCAACAGTAGGTATTGCAGCATCTCAGGGTAATTTTGAACTCAATGTCTTTAAACCGGTTATCGCATATAATATACTACAGTCAACAAAGCTTTTAGCAGACGCAATGAGAAGTTTTGACACAAATTGTGCAGTGGGTATTGAACCGATCTGTGATAACATTGAAAAATTCCTCAATGATTCGTTAATGTTGGTAACAGCACTCAATCCTCATATTGGGTATGAAAACGCAGCGAAAATCGCTAAAACTGCACATGCCAATGGTACAACACTCAAAGAAGAGGCTGTATCACTTGGTTTGTTAACGGCTGAAGAGTTTGATAAGTATGTTAAACCGGAAGATATGATAGCTCCAAAGGAGTAGATCTATCGTCATCCTGAACTAGTCTCAGGATGATATGTGTCATTGTCTCTAAACTGTGTAAAAATTTACCACTTTTTTAAAATCACCCCGCATAATAATTCAATTAACCAAATATTATCTCTGTTGGTCGTATAATAAAGGAACTTATTGTAAAAAAAGGAGTCTATGTGAATATACATGAATATCAGGCAAAACAGGTTTTTGCCAAGTATGATATACCGGTACCAAAAGGTATTATGGTTGAAAGCGTAAAAGATGCAGTGATCGCTGCAGAAGAACTGGGTGGTCCTATTTGGGTTGTTAAAGCTCAAATTCACGCAGGTGGTCGTGGTCTTGGCGGCGGTGTTAAGCTTGCTAAGAATCTTGATGAAGTAGAAGCGTTGGCTAATGAAATTCTTGGTATGACTTTGGTAACACACCAAACAGGTCCTGAAGGTAAATTGGTTCAAAAACTTTATATTGAAGATGGTGCAGATATTCAGTCAGAGCTCTACCTTTCTGTTGTTTTAGACAGAAAATTGGAAATGCCTCTGATCATGGCATCTACTGAGGGTGGAATGAACATTGAAGATGTTGCAGAAAACACACCTGAGAAGATCGTTACTGTTCCAGTTGACCCGGCTATCGGTTTCCAAGGTTTCCACGGTCGTGAATTAGCGTTTGGTCTAGGTATCTCTGATAAAGCTGAACAGAAAAATATTATTACATTTGCACAGAAACTTTTCAAACTTTATATGGAAAATGATGCAGAGATGATCGAGATTAATCCTCTTGTTAAAACAGGTAAGGGTGAGTTTATCGCGCTTGATGGGAAAATGGGCTTTGATAACTCTGCTCTTGGACGTCAACCAGAAATCGCTGCGATGAGAGATCTGACTGAAGAAGATCCTGATGAAGTAGAAGCTGCACACTATGGTCTTTCATATGTAGCACTTGATGGTGAGATAGGTTGTATGGTAAATGGTGCCGGTCTTGCGATGGGTACAATGGATACGATCAACCACATGGGTGGAACACCTGCAAACTTCCTTGACGTTGGTGGTTCAGCGAATGCTGAGACAGTGGCTAAAGGTTTTGAGATCATTCTTAAAAACCCTAAGGTAAAAGCTATTTTCGTAAATATCTTTGGTGGTATTGTTCGTTGTGACCGTATTGCTAACGGTATTATCGAAGCGACTAAGATCACTGATGTTAATGTCCCTGTTATCGTACGTCTTGATGGAACAAATGCTCCAGAAGCAGCTGAAATTCTTAAAAATGCAAACATCGCTAACCTAATTGTTGGTGATGATCTAGGTGACGGTGCTGCAAAAGCAGTAGCGGCAGCGAAAGGAAACTAATGTCAATTCTAGTAAATAAAGATACAAAAGTAATCGTTCAAGGTTTCACAGGTAAAGAGGGTTCTTTCCATGCTGAGCAGTGTTTAGACTATGGTACTAAGATCGTAGGTGGTGTAACACCGAACAAGGGTGGTCAAACTCACCTTGGTCAGCCGGTATTTAACACTGTTCAAGAAGCAGTAGACACTACTGGTGCTACTGTCTCTATGATCTTCGTTCCACCTGCATTTGTTGGTGACGCAGTAATGGAAGCGGCAGAAGCCGGTATCGAACTTGCCGTGATCATTACTGAAGGTGCTCCGGTTAAAGATATGCAAGCAGCTAAAGCACATGCAACTAAGCACGGTATGATGACTATCGGGCCAAACTGTCCTGGTGTTATCACGGCTGAAGAGTGTAAGATCGGGATCATGCCAGGTATGATCTTCAAAAAAGGTAATGTAGGTCTTATCTCTAAGTCTGGTACATTGACATATGAGGGTGCAAACCAAGTATGTAATGAAGGTTATGGTATCACAACGGCTGTTGGTATTGGTGGAGACCCGATCATCGGTCTTTCATATAACCAGATTTTACCAATGTTTGAAGCAGATCCAGATACTGAATGTATCGTAATGATCGGTGAGATCGGTGGAGACCTTGAGATTCAAGCAGCTAAGCTTATCAAAGAGCAGATCACTAAACCTGTTGTTGCTTTTATCGCAGGTCAAACTGCGCCTAAGGGTAAAACGATGGGTCACGCAGGTGCTATCGTATCTGGTTCAGCTGGTACGGCTAAAGAAAAAATGGAAGCACTTGAAGTAGCTGGCGTAAAAGTTGTTGTTTCTCCGGCGGAGATCGGTAAAGCGGTTAAAGAACTTTTATCTAAATAATTATAATCTAATATCTCCGTAGGGGCAGACCTTTGTGTCTGCCCTTGGATAAAGACAGGGATTTACCCTTACAAAATTTCTCACATTTACTTTACACAACCTTTACACACATATCTTCTATACTATTTCAAAATCTAAAGGTAACAATATGATACAAACATTTCAAGTAATTAATGTCAAATGTGGCGGTTGTGCCGGTACACTAAAAGAAAAACTCTTTGAAAAATTTGGCGAAGTAGAGGTAAACCTTGAAAAAGAACCTCGTGAAATTACTTTAGACATAAAAGAAGAAGAGATAGCTGCATTGGGTGAAGCACTTAAAAAACTGGGTTATCCTTTCATTACCGAAAAGATGGGATTTGTAGATGGTACCTCTGCAAAAGCAAAAAGTTTTGTCTCTTGTGCTATCGGTAAAATGAACACATAATCAGAGGCAAAAACTCCTATTTTTGTTGCTTCAAATGGTAACAACCACTCTTATAGTAACAATAATTCCAACTTATTCATATCAACTTTACAAAAAGTAAGTTATCCTCATACTAGTGAATAGGGCAATGCCCGACAGATCTCACTTAATTTTAACAAATAAAAAGGGGAACCAATGGCAGCAATGACAGCTCCAGCTAATACTCCAGTATGGGTAAATACTGATAGATGTAAAGCATGTGACATTTGTGTGGACGCATGTCCGGCAGGTGTACTTTCTATGAAAGCAGATCCAGGCTCAACACTCGGAGCAAATATCGAGATTGTAGCGTTAGAGGCATGTATCGGATGTAATGAGTGTGAACTCTCATGTCCGGATTTCGCTATCTATGTAGCAGAGAAAAGTGAATTTAAATTTGCTAAATTGACAGATTCGTCAAAAGCAAGACAAGAAGCAATTAATGCAAATGGGTATAGATTACCTACAGATTATAAGGAGGCAAATTAATGGGTTCAGAAGCAAACGCACAAGGAAAAATAAACGCAGACGGTAAACGTGAAGTCGTAATGGTCGGTAACCACCTTGCAGCACTTGCAGCAGTTGATTCTGGTTGTAAGTTCTTTGGGGGATACCCTATTACACCTTCAACAGAAGTAATGGAGGCTATTTCAGACTTCTTACCTAGAGTTGGTGGTACATGTATCCAAATGGAAGATGAGATCGCTGGTATCGCAGTTGCGATGGGTGCCTCTATGTCAGGTGTTAAGTCTATGACTGCAACATCAGGACCTGGTATCTCTCTTAAAGCAGAAAACCTTGGATTTTGTCAAATGGCAGAAATACCTTTGGTTGTTGTAGATGTTATGAGAGGGGGACCTTCTACTGGTCTTCCAACACGTGTATCACAAGGTGATATCTCTCAGTCTAAAACGCCATCACACGGTGATTACAAATCCATCGCATTATGTGCAGGTACATTGGCTGAGTGTTACACTGAAACTGTAAGAGCATTTAACCTTGCAGATAGATTTATGCAGCCGGTATTTGTACTACTAGACGCAACACTTGGTCTTATGCATGCTAAAGCTATTCTTCCTACTGTAGAAGAAGTTGAAGCAGGCATCGTACCAAGAAAGACATTTGATGGTACAAATGAAGATTATAGACCATATGATGTTGGCCCAACAGAAGCAGCGGTACTTAACCCAATGTTTCAAGGGTACAGATACCACTTTACTGGTCTTCACCATGATGGTAAAGGTTTCCCAACGGAAGAGATCGAAACATGTAGAAAATTGATTGCTAGACTTTTTGATAAAGTAGACAATCACTTAGATGAGATCGAACTTAATGAAGAGTATATGTTAGATGATGCAGAGATTCTTCTTATCGGTTACGGTTCTGCATCACTTGGTATTAAAGAAGCAGTAAACAGACTAAGAGCTGAAGGTGTCAAAGTTGGTATGTTTAGACCTATTACTATATGGCCAAGCCCACAGAAAAGAATGTATGAACTTGGTCAAAAGTTTGATAAAATACTTTCAGTTGAGCTAAATATGGGGCAATACCTTGAAGAGATACAAAGATGTACAGGAAGATTAGACATTGAAAAACTTATTAAAGTTAATGGACGTCCTTTCTCACCTGCAGATATTATAGATAAAGTTAAGGAGGTATTTTAGTCATGGCATTTAATTACGATAGTTATTTAAGAATGGAAAAAATGCCAACACTATGGTGTTGGGGTTGTGGAGACGGTATCGTCTTAAAAGCGTTTGTTCGAGCGGTAGATAGCTTAGGCTATTCTAAAGATGATGTTTGTGTAGTTTCTGGTATTGGTTGTTCAGGAAGATTTTCTTCTTATGTTGACTTCAATACTATTCATACGCCACATGGTAGAACAGTGGCTTTTGCAACGGGTGTTAAACTTGCTAACCCAACGAAAAAAGTTGTAATTGTAACTGGAGATGGTGATGCATTCGCTATTGGTGGTAACCATACTATTCATGGACCTAGAAGAAACATTGATCTTACAATGATCGTTATTCAAAACTTTATATATGGTTTAACTAACTCTCAAACAAGTCCAACTACACCACAAGGTATGTGGACAGTAACTCAGAAGATTGGTAATATTGACCCAACTTTTGATGCTTGTAAATTAGTTCAAGCAGCAGGTGCAACTTTTGTAGCACGCGAGGCAGTAACAGCACCTAAGAAACTTGAAAAGATCTTTAAAGCGGCTTTAGAGCATAAAGGTTTCTCTTATGTTGACGCATTGACAAACTGTCATGTTAACTTGGGACGTAAAAATAAAATGGTTGCTGCTATGGATGTTCTTGACTGGATTGACAGTATTACTGTTACTAAAAAGAAATATGATGCAATGACACCTGAAGAGCAAATGAACTTGCTTCCAACAGGTATTTTACACCATGATGATACTCAAAGAGAGTATTGTGATGCATACCAAATGGTAATCGATGCACATCAAGGTAAAAGAAGCAAAATCACTCAAGATGATTTTGAGAAAAAAATATAAAGGAGAGACTTATGGCTAACAAAACAAGAGACGTATTAAGATTTACGGGTGTTGGTGGACAAGGTGTTCTTCTTGCAGGTGAGATTTTCGCATCTGCTAAAATTAACCTTGGTGGTTTTGGTGTTAAAACAGCTACTTATACATCACAAGTACGTGGTGGACCAACAGTTGTTGATATTCAACTTGATGATGAAGAGATTTGGTATCCGCATGCTGTAGATGGTGAAGTTGACTTCATGCTTTCTGTTGCAGATGCATCATACCAACTTTTCAAAAATGGTGTACGTGAAGGTGCTACAATTGTTATTGAGCCAAACCTTGTATTCCCTAGTGATGAAGATAGAAAAAAATGGAATATCGTTGAGATACCTATTATTTCTATTGCAAAAGAGGAAGTAAAGCTTGTTCTTACGCAGTCAGTTGTTGCACTAGCAATTGCAAATACGTATCAACATGCAATTGATGATGAAACATTAAAAGCAACTATGCTTGCAGCTGTTCCTGAGAGGTTCCATAAGCCGAACCTCCTAGCATACGAGCTTGGTAAAAAATACGCAGAAGAAGCTATAGCTAAAGCTAACGCATAAGTTTTGCATCTTTGAGGGAGTTGGCTCAGTTACGTACTGAGCGTACACTCCTTCTCAACAACCTTCAAATCTACAGCAAAGCAAACAAATTATTTTCTTTCTAATAATCTACAATTATACACTTATAAAATAAACGCGTTATTTCTCACTTTTATACAATTATTCTTACTGTTTTTGGTTATAATGAGCAAAATTTAACACAGGATAAACTATGAGCGATTATATAGATGAAGACGATGATTACGGTGATTATAGAGAAGACTTTGGGGTCGCACTCCTCAGTCAAGCTACTTTGAGATAGCAAAAACAGCGAACCAAAACATAGTAGAAAAAGAGCTTGAAATAGTATTTAGAAGACTTGCAGTAGCTGAAAAATTGCTTGAAGACAGAGACCTTGCAGATGAGCATGAAAGACAAATATCAGCACTCATTATAGATGAAGATATAGATGGCAGAACAGCTTCTATATTTATAGATCTTGTTGGGTCTATTGTTACTCAGTGTGAGTAGCATTAGGGCATGGCTGTTAATTTCCCCAGCCATGCATTTTTCTAGATAGGATGATATCATAGTTTTCAAATAGATCATCTATGTTACTTGTAGAGACATAGGAATGTTCTTCAAGATCTGCTAACCAGGCATCACGTAAAGCATAATTATTTTTGGGTAAGAATATAATGATGCTCCCCGCACTTCTTATGATCTTATGTGCTTTTTTTAAAAAATCACCTCTTATCTCCTCATCAATGTCAGTAGTAAGAAAAAGAAAATTGTACTCTCTTGCCTGAATCATATAAGATCTTCTTTGTAGAGGAAAATTAAATATTGCAGTGGTCTCTATATCTTTAAATTTCTCCAACATTTTTTCATAAAAACTTTTTTCAGTACAGTTGATCTGGTAGAGATACTCTCTTTGCTGACAATAGGCACTTAACATCTCTGTGAATGTATCACCACTGTCTGTAAAATGTACGATTTGATGTGAAGGGTTTGAACCGATAATATCCAGGAGGCTTTGTAATTGGTCTTTTTCTAAATTTTTCATACTTGAAGTGTAGCTAAATAAAATTAATTTTGCTATAATTCGCACAGGTGCAACAGGTAGTTGCTGGTAGCGTAAGCTACGAGAGGAAAGTCCGGGCTGCAGGTGAGACAGGGCTCCATCTAACAGATGGCCAGAGTAATCTGAGGGCAAGTGCAACAGAAAGTAAACCGCCGCTTAGCGGTAAGGGTGAAAGGGTGGGGTAAGAGCCCACCGGTGCTTATGGTAACATAGGCAGCCAGGTAAACCCTGTCCGCAGCAAGAAGTATATGGTATAAGTCTCACAAGCTGTTAGATCAGCACACATACTTCGCTTGAGCGTATTGGCAACAATACGCCTAGATAAATAACTACCCACGACAAAACCCGGCTTATCGTTGCACCT
>CBFCXZ010000025.1:0-34265 GCA_965602275.1 uncultured bacterium | reverse complement strand
GATAAAACCGAAACCTTTTTCACTGTTGAACCATTTTACTGTTCCGTTTACTAATTCTGCCATTGTTATTCCTTTGGTTGTGTGTACACTTCATTACTGAATGTGCTCAAAATATAAAGTGGAGTGTTCTTTCGGGAGGATAATACTGGAAACTAAGGTTATCAATAAAAGTCAAGCCAAAGATGAAACTCTAAATCATCTTTCAATATGACAATTATAGCTGAATAGTTAAATAATAGCAAATCATAGATGCTACCCAAATTTTAGAGGTGCCCATATTTTATAACGTTTAGCGCTACGACTATACCTTTTGACTATAGTATTAAAATTTACAGATAAAAACATTATAAAATATACCTCTACGGAACGTTTTATAATGAAAATTAAGTATTTACTTCGAAAAATGCTGATAATCCTTCACTCCAGACCAGTCACCACCCCACTTCCAACCATACTTTTTAAATATTTTTATAGCTTTATCATCTTTTAACAAAACAGCTTTATCTGCAAATGTAGACTTTTTGTGCACTCTTTTTCTATAAATTAAAGATTTTTGATGGGAGATGCGTCCCTTTCTTGAAATATAAGGATTTTCTATGGGGTTGATGTCTATCGCTTTGCCATAAGCGTGTTTAGACCATTTTTTACTACCCGTAGCATTCCGACAATTAAACGCTGAAGTATTATCTGCTTCTATCGACTGCCAGTCACCCCCTCTGAAATCACTGACCAATCGCATCTGTCGGATAGGGTATCCTATCTCATAGAGTTCACGGAATATCTCAACCACTTCTTCTGCCACATCCTTGTGAACGATGATCTCTCCCATCCTCTCAGAACGATAGAAGTTCCGATGCTTCAGACGGATATAACGAAGGTCATCCGGACTCACGGGACAACCTTTATGCCATGTTTTTCCTTCAACCATACGCTGTTTTGTGTACTTATTGATCGGTTTTATCGTTGCTTCAAACGCTCCAAACGCCCATAACACCATAAAACTAAATATTAAAATGATTTTCATTTAACATTCTCCTATAAATAAAGTTGAGTCACTTATTACCCCACCAAGTAAATACCCAAATTTTTAATGGGATGATTTCGTTTATAATCAAGGCAGATTTTTGCAGGGCTAGCCATAGCTAACTCAAAAAAATCTAACGCAGAGTATGGACGAAAGCAGCCCACCCTTCGGGAAGAACGAGAAGAAGCAATCTGCAAGCAAAAAAATCTTTGAATTAACCAGCTAGTCCTACAGCTTTTTTCACTCACATCTTACCCCTTCTCGTTCTTTTAAAAGTTTGGGTATTTACTTGGTGGGGTAATATATTAATCTTCTGTTTGCATTACAATGATATAGTAAAAATAAAAAGGAAGACCTTATGGAACAATTTAAAACCTATGCCCTCATGACAGGGCTTACCCTGCTTTTTATCTGGTTTGGTGGTATGATTGCTGGGCAAACCGGGATGATCATTGCTTTTATTGCGGCAGCAGGGATGAACTTTTATGCTTATTATTATAGTGATACACAGGTACTGAAACACTACCATGCTACACCTGTTGACCGTGACCATGCTACAGGCCTGTATGAGATCGTAGAGAGACTTACTGCACGTGCAGAGCTACCCATGCCTGCACTCTACATCATTCCTGAAGATCAACCTAATGCTTTTGCAACGGGAAGAGACTATGAACATGCTGCTGTCGCAGTGACAGAAGGATTGCTAAATCTTCTTACTGAAGAGGAAGTAGAAGCCGTAATTGCCCATGAACTCAGTCACATCAAGCATTATGATATGCTCATCGGTACAGTGACAGCTACCATTGCCGGGGCTATTGCTATGTTGGCGCAGTTTGGTATGTTTTTTGGTGGGGGTCGAGACAGACCTAACCTCATCATTACAATAGCCCTCATGCTCATCATGCCACTGGCTGCAACTATTATACAGATGACAGTAAGTAGAAACCGTGAATTTATGGCAGACGCGGGCGCTGCACGCATGACAGGACATCCGGAATGGCTACAAAGTGGATTGGCTAAATTAGATAACTATGCAAGAGGCATATCCATGCACGATGCAGACCCACAAACAGCACATATGTTCATTATCAACCCATTTACAGGTAAAGATATGTCATTCAAGCAGCTCTTCTCTACACACCCAAGTACAGAACAAAGAATAGAGAGACTCGAAGCACTCAAGTGATATAATTACCCATGATTAAAATAACCACCAAAGGGTACCCACAAGGGATACCCCTACATACACAACGGATACTATAAATGTCCCCTTTTGCCATACAAATTACCAATGGATGTCTCATCTCAGACATCGAACTTGAAGACCAAAACAGTTTTCAGGCACTACAACAACTGGGTGCAGTCGAAGAAGTAGACGGACTGTGGAAACTGGGGTCTCTCTATCGTGCCGGTAGGCTTTACATAGGTAAAGACGGGAGAGGATACGTTGAAGCCGAGTTCAAAGAACAAAGAGACCTGCTTGTAGAACCCGATGATCTTTGGGGTGCCAAACATGGTGATGTGGTCGTTGCTAAACGTGTCATCGCCAGACGTGGACGAGCGAGCGGTAAAGTAAAACTTGTTATAACCAAAGCCCACCTCTTCACTATCGCCTATACACACAGAGATGAACAAGATAATTTTATGATACTCGACATCCGTACAGGAGTACCCACTCACGCTGTGATGGAAGGGATGGACTTAAAAGCTTTTAAGTTAGGAACCGTGTTGAAAGTAGATGTAGATGATGACAAAGTCTTAGAGGTGTTTGGTCATTTAGGAGATGCAAGAGTAGATGAAAAGATCTCACTTGCACTGTATGAGCGTGAAGATGCGTTTCCTCAGGACTGTGTTACAGATGCACTGGATATAGAGTCAGAAGTAACAAAAGAGGAGCATCTAGACCGTATAGACCTGACCCATCTTGATTTCTGTACTATTGACCCCGTAACCGCAAAAGATTTTGATGATGCTATCTATTTTGACATGGAAGCACATACACTTTATGTTGCCATAGCCGATGTAAGTCATTATGTCCCCTTCTTTACTCCTATCGATAAAGAGGCAAAAAAACGGGGATTCACTACTTACCTGCCGCACAAATCTTTCCCAATGCTCCCACGTGAACTGAGTGAAAATATCTGTTCGCTTAAACCTAAAGTAGACAGACTTGCCTTTGTAGCCAAAATAGAACTCGACAGAGGAACACTCAAACCTCTTAAAGAAGAGTTTTTTGAAGCGATCATTCACTCAAAACACCGTTTTAATTATGAAGCTATAGACAAAATACTTGAAGATGGGATAGAGGGCATTACCGGTACAGTAGCCCAGATCTTGACATGGTTGCTTCCTCTACAAAAAATGACGGTTAAACTACATAGTGAACGACTCAAACACGGCTTTGATTTTAGAAGCGAAGAGACCAAACTAACCATAGATGCAGATCATCTGCTCATAAATACACAGATAGAAACAGGGACACCGTCACATTCACTCATAGAAGAGTGTATGCTACTGGCCAACCAAGCTTCTGCTAAACGTTTTACGGGTGAAGGCGACAGTATCTTCAGGATACATGAACCACCTCAACTCTCTAAGACAGAAGCACTCCTCGCAGAACTTGCAGCCATAGGACTCTATGTAGAAGAGTATGAAGACAGCCCTTCACTCATCCGTGCTATCCAAAAAGAAGCAGAGAAAATGGGACTGGCTTCAGAGGTTGATTCCATGGTCATTAAGTCTTTACGTCGTGCTTCTTACGCAGCAACAAATGTGGGGCACTTTGGATTAGGCTTTTCTCACTACAGTCACTTTACCTCTCCTATCCGTAGATATGCTGACCTCATACTGCATCGTCTTATCAAAACGCAACTGCGTGAAGAGGAAGAAGAGGCTGGATACCTTTTACGAAACATAGAACCACTCTGTGCAAGAGTCTCTGAACTTGAACGAGAAGCGACAAAAGCTGAATGGGATTTTAGAGATAGAAAATTTGCACGCTGGGCAGAGACACAAAAAGGTCTCTTCTTTGAAGCGGAAGTCATCGAAGCCGGTGAAAGTGCCAAGGCTGTACTGACAGGTGATATCAAAGGTGTGACTGTAAATCTCAGAGGTGATGATATAATGCTTTTTGACAAAATACGTATAATGATTACAGAAGTCAATATCGCTCAGGCGATTATAATGGCAGAGCTTGTAGCTAAACTAGACAAAGATGAGATGGAGTTAGTTTAATGTATCAAAGAGAATTTGACCAAAAACTCAAGCAATCTTTTCCAAAAGCTGTACTTCTTTACGGAGATAATGACTACCTCATCGACTACTACATAGACCTCTATAAAACCAAACTTGATGCAAAAGAAAGCATGCTGACACTTTACTATGATGAGTGGAATTTTGAACAGGCTAAAAACTATTTATCTCAAACCTCTTTGTTTGGGGGAATCAATCTTGTGGTAGTGAGGCACGATAAAAAGATCCCTAAAAAAGAGTTGGATCTCCTTATAGCACTGGCAAATAAAAATGCTGACAACTACTTTTTGTATGGTTATGAAGGTGCCGCAAAAGATGCGAAGAGTATGCAAAGTGCTTTTACAGAGAAAAAAGGTGGGGTTTGGGTACGGTTCTTTGAACCAAATATCAATGAAGGTGTTGCAACACTGCAACAAAAAGCACAAAAAATACAACTGAACATAGACCATTATGCTCTGCAACATCTCATGCTTCTACTGAACAATAACCTTGCTCTTTGTTCCAACGAACTGGATAAACTTGCTATACTGGGCATAAAAGTAACAAGCAAAGACATAGATAGACTGGTCTACTCTACTGCACCTCTGGCCACAGAGCAGCTACTCATAGACCTTTTCAACAAAAAGCCCATCACAGCAACCATCACTAAACTGCTTGACCTGGGGGAAGATGAAGCATCCCTCTTACGTTCAACACAATACTTTGTAAATCAGATCTTCCTCTTTCACGCCTACATCAAACTCAACGGACACGTAGACTCAGCAGCCATACTTGGGTACAAACTCCCTAAACAGATAGAAGAACAAAAAGCACAACTTGCACTGCGTGTCAAATCTGCAACACTGTTAAAAATATTTGAACATTTACTGGAGAGTGAAATAGCTATGAAAAAAGCACCTTCTACACAAAAAGAAGTTTTACTTTATAGTATATTGATTAAGTTACAGGGCTATCTTTAGAAATTAGAAATTAGAAATTAGAAATTAGAAATTGTGGCATACTTATATTTTTATGTCAATAGTTAATTTTAGAAGTGAGAATATAACAAATTTGGGTAACAGGCAAAGCGCCCATTACTTTAGATCAGCATGAAGGTTCGTTACCTGAACCTTTTCCATATTCATATGCGAATGAGAAAAGATGATCATTCCATTTCTCATTATAGTTTTCTACCTTAGGACAGAGTGCTTTTACTTCCTCTCCCATTTTGCCGTTATCATAAATGGCTTGCCACTCTTTTTGTGTATGACTTGCTGTAAATTTTACGCCCGTAAAACCACACGCATCTTTAAGTTTTGTACCATAAATTTTTTGACCTATACTAACATTACCTGCTGTTGCAGTAGTTAAAAACACTGAACATCCAAATAACACGATCATAATCATTCTACTAAAAGATTTCATTCAATTCCTTTTTTAATACTTAATAGAGGAAGACCTTGATAGCCTTTCTCTAAAATATATCTTATGCGAACATCTCTCTCATAACACCAGCAAACCACTCTCTGGTAGCTTTAGCTGTACCTTTTGATCTGAATTTACCATTTCCGTCTTTTGGCTTAGGTACATTTCCTTTACCTTTAAGTTTACCACTTGGGTCAGCTGAGAATGTATGTGTTACCATAATTGCTTCTTCTGGTTTACCACCTACCATTGAGAAACATACGTTTGCTGCTTTAGCCGGAAGACCTGCTTTATAGTCTGATTTCTTACCGTTAAACTGATCAACGATCTGACCTGCTGCTCTATGTGCTGCCCAGATAGCTGTTTGACCACTTGGCGGAATACCATGTGTTACTGCATCACCGATCACATAAATGTTTCCATCTGTTTTAGACTTGAAGCTATAACCATCCATAACCGCATAGCCCGTGCCGTTTGTTTCAATACCTGACATAGCAATAACCGGCGAACATACATTATTCGGGATCAAGTTACATACTTCATATTTTTCAGTCTTTGTTACACCTTCTAGATCATCAGCATCTTTGAACTCTTGATAGGTGATCGTTTTTGCCACTGGATCCACATCTGTCACTTCAGTAAGTCCTTTATACTCTATGATGCCGGAGTAAAGATCAGCCCAAGACTCTTTAAATGCTTTACCTTTTGCAAATTTACCATTTCTGGTATCAAGAACAATTACTTTTCCTTTAATACCTTCATTTTTCATATAGTTTGCGACCATTGCAGTTCTCTCATATGGTGCGGGAGGACATCTGTATTTACCTTGTGCAGGTGGTACAATAATCACATTGCCATCATCCATATCATCCAGTTGTCTTTTCAATGCGATGTGTTCATTACCCGGCATCAATGCAGCTGGACAAGCTTGTGATACCTGAGCGATCTTTTCTTTTGACCATTTTGGAAATTGTTTTTCATAATCATACGCAATACCCGGAGAAAGCACAAGGATATCATATGCAAAATCACCATTTGTAGTCGTTACAGTTTTAGCTTTTCTATCGATAGCTGTGACTGTTGCATGCACAAAACTATACCCATGCTTAGATGCCGGTTGGTAATAATCACCTACAAATGTGTCAAGGGAGACATTATCAAGACCACCAAGCAGTGTATTTGAAAATGGACATGCCATGAACATATTACTTTTTTCAATGACAGTAACTTCGATGCTTTTATCTTTTTTCTTAAGTGCTTTTGCCATAGTAAGTCCACCAAAGCCACCTCCAACGATGACTACTGATTTTCCACTGGCTTTTTTAGCAACAGCTTTTGCTTCACTTCCTACTGCTATAGAGGGAACCACTGTTACTGCTGCAGCGACACCTGCCAATTTAAATAAATCTCTTCTTTCCATACTCATATTTTAATCCTTTATATTGTTTTGTAAAACCGATGATAACCAATTTTTCTTAAGAAGTAAATAAATTTTATTTATATTTCTTATTTTTGTAAGAAAATTTATTAAGATAAATAATTATAATAATACTTATAACTAAATTATCTACTTTCTCAATCTTAAATGACACGAAGTACACTGTCTAAGTGCCAAAGCATAGTTATGTATCACTTCGTCTTGATCACCTCTTCTAAGCTCATCTTCCATCTCATCAAGATACATAGTTAACATAAGTCGTGTCTTCTTCGCAAATTTATGCGCATGTACCTGTTCTGCATCCAGAAAATCTTTTGGATCCACTTTGTCTATCGTATGCAGTACCTTCTTGATTCTTTTCACACCGGCTTTTACACATTGTTCATCTTTACAACGAAATAAAAGACCTTTTTGGATCATCTCCATGGCATCTGCCATAGTCAACATATCTTTTATCCTGTCTACTTTTGTATATTGTTCAGCAGCAAATGTTGATGTAGCAAAAACTGATGCTAACAAAATACCTTTTCCTATTTTTATCACACTATTTTTTATTTTCATCCTATTCTCCCTTAGTATTGAATCAGATCTTTTGAAAAATTGGCAAGTTTTACAACTTTCGCTTCTACTTTAACAAGCTTCTTTCCTTTTCGTTTACCACCATAATACTTTTTGAATTCTGGTTTAAAGGCATCTAGATAATCATGAAATTTACTTGGTCCCAAGGCACCTACAGCCCAAATATTATCTTCTTCATCGATCTCCAGAACAATTTGTGTTAAACTTTCTGTAGCAGGTCCATTCACACGTTTACCACCATCTTTAGGCGTAAATGCTGAGAGATGAGAGGAGCATACAAAGACTCCCCCTTCTTTATATGCCATTGTTTTTCCTGCTTTTGGTACATACTGAAAAAAGCTGTCATCGGGTGTAGGATGTGTTAATTGGTGTGGACAGATCGCTGAGTATGCTACGATAGAGCCTTCTTTTCCTACACCGCCTTTAAAGATATATTCAGTCCCATCATCAGATCTGAGTTTTACATCTTTTTGTGTTGCTTCACCCAGATCGACCATAATACAGGGTGTTGAGATCATAGGAAAATTAAACACATAGTTTTCCTCTTTCGCTAAAGCACTTGCTTTGAACGGATTACCCTCTGCATCTTTAAGCTGTATCTTCTCATAGGTTTTATACAGGTCACCGTTGTCTGCATAGAGTTTTTGTGTTATGAGTGAAGGAGCAACGACAATAGTCATCGCCGATGCACCAGTAAGTTTAAGAAAACTTCTTCTTTTCATAAGTATCCTTTATAATTAATTTTAACATGTACTACAAGGTTAATATTAAATTATTTTATGAAGTATGTCAAGTAATTTGATAGAATTTCTAAAGAATTTTCATTAATGTGCGATTAAGAGCCATTATGATAAAATCATTGTTCCAAAATTCTTGCTCATTTTTGGACGAGTCTAGCTACTCGTATTTATATGGGCTATTAAACCAAAAGGAAACAATATGAATTGTTATGAAACACTGTTTGTAGTTAAACCTACACTTACAGAAGAAGAGATCGCATCACAAATCGCTAAGGTTAAAGATGTTCTTGCTAAAGAGAGTGCTGAACTTCTCGGTACTAATGACATGGGTATGAGAAAACTTGCTTATCCTGTACAAAAAAATGACAGAGGGTACTATACAGTTCTTTTCTATAAAGCTGAAGGTACTTTGATCGACGAGCTTGAGAGAAATCTTAAGATCAGCGAAGATGTTATTAAGTTTTTAACTGTTAAATACAGTAAAAACAAAGAACTTGCACAATTTGACAAGCTTGTAACAGCAGCAAACAAAAATGTTGCAACTGAAGCAAAAGCAGAAGCTCCAGCAGCTGAATCAACAGAAGCATAATCAACAGAAGCATAATCAACCATAACTGAGGAGAACTTTATGTACAATAAAATAATTTTAGCAGGAAATCTTACAAGAGATGTAGAGGTTAGATATACGCAAGGCGGGAGTGCTATAGGAAATACAGCAATCGCAACTTCACGTAAATTTAAATCTCAAACAGGGGAGCAGAAAGAAGAAGTTCTTTTTGTGGACTTAACATTTTTTGGTAGAACTGCTGAAATTGCCAACCAGTATTTACGTAAAGGTTCTAAAGTTTTAGTAGATGGAAGATTAAAGCTTGATCAGTGGACAGCGCAAGATGGTACAAAAAGAAGTAAGCACTCAGTCACTGTAGAGAACCTACAGATGCTAGGGAGCAAAGATGAGGCACAAGGTGGCGGGTACAATAATGCACCTGCAGGAGACAATTATTCTCAGCCTGCACCATCCAATGCACCTACTTCAGCACCACAAGCTGCACCACAACAAGCACAGGCATCTAACATCCCAGAAATTGACATCAACGAAGATGAAATACCGTTTTAGGAGAACACCATGGCAGAAAGAAGAAAATTTAAAAAAAGATTTTGTAAATATTGTGAAACAAAAGTAGACTTTATAGACTATAAAGAATTGGGGCAACTTAAATTCTCACTAAGTGAGAGATTTAAGATCATGCCAAGAAGATTGACAGGTAACTGTAAAAAACACCAAGAGCTTGTAACAATAGCTATCAAAAGAGCAAGACAAACAGCACTTATCCCATATATCGTAGATAGAAAAAATGTTGTTGAATCTCCATTTGAGAATGTAAGATAAATTTACACTCTCATCACCCTCGGACTTGATCCGGGGATATACACTCCGAACTTCATTATTTTTCAATATTTACTACCATACTAACCAATATTTTTACCCCTAACATAAAAACAGATTCAAATTATTTTTATTTATGTTATAATTTAAATACAAATTTAGAAAAAGCCAAACTTGTTGTGAAGCAAGGACGGAAAGCTATGGGTCTTTATAAGATCGCCAAGTTACCTGATATATCTACTATCTCTTTCTAATTTTATAGCAAGGTAAGAGTTGACTAATAATTTTTAGTTGCACTTTATCAAATAAACAGTAAAAGATTATCACTATGAAAAAAAATATTGTTCTACTATTAACTCTATCGATTACCGGTACCCTACTTTTTACAGGATGTGGAGGAGGCTCTGACAGCACTTCAGTACCTGTCAATCCCACTGATCCGATAACACCTACAGATCCAACTAATTCAACTGTAGAAGTAACCATTACAGATGATTATCAGGTTGAAAGTTTAGGAACAGCAAGTACCATTAATGCCAAAGTCTCTTTAGGGAATACCCCTAAAAGTCTTTATCTGGTACTGAGCAACAGTGCCGATACTTCTGCCAGTTCAACCATTACACGTAATGCTAAAGTCATAGAAGAAGAAGCACAATCTAAATCAATTTTACCTACGCATTTCACTAAAAAACAGGCCATTCTTCGTGCACCTCACTATGTAAAAGATTTTTCATCAAAACTCAGTACATTACTCTCTAAAGCGGTGGAGAGTCAACCTCAAGCTAAAACATTAGCTGTAGCAGAAAGAAGTGAAGATATTGCGGGGGATAGTAAAACATTTTATCTTAATGCAGACGGTACCCAAAGTACTTCTGCCACAGCACGAAAAGTCATTTCAAATGTAACAACCAATCTCGGATCAAAAACACTCAATATCTGGGTATCAAATGATAGTTTTGACAATGGGTCAGGATGTAGTAAATCCAAATGTGTGACACAAACTATGGTAAATCAGTTGGCAGATACTTTTTTAAAGACCAATTTGGATAATGATATTTATGACTGGGTAACGAATATTTATGAAGCAGAGTGGGGAGATGATACAAATGGTTATACTGGTCTCATCACTGCAAATAATGAAATCACTATTTTACTCACAGATATCGATGGAGATGATAGTCCTAGCGGTGGGGTCATAGGCTTCTTTTGGTCAAAAGATAACTTTACTGGAACTACAATAAGTGGGTCCAATGAAAGAATCATGTTCTATGCGGACGCTGTGATGTTTGCCAATGGAGAAGCTACATGGAGTATAGATGACTTTTGGCCAAAAGAGATGGTATCAACACTTGCTCATGAATTTCAGCATATGATCAATTTCTATCAAAAACGTATTTTACTTGATACTGATATAGATACATGGATCAATGAAATGCTATCAGAGACTACAGAAGATCTCATCGCTACGAAAATAAAACACATAGGACCAAGGGGTGTTGAGTATACGGATGGTAGTGCTGGAACAACTGGTAATACTAATGGAAGATATCCACTTTTTAATGCAAATAATACACTTTCTCTCACGACATGGAACAATCAATTAGCAGATTATTCTAAAGTCAATGCATTTGGGGCATACCTCATACGGAACTATGGTGGAGCAAAACTCCTTCATGACATCATGCACAATACTTATGTAGATAAACAGGCAGTAGTTAATGCTGTCAATAAGTCAATAGAGGGTTCAGGAAAAACATTTGATAACCTGCTTAGTGGATGGGGTACAGCTGTATTGTTATCCCATATTGAGAGTCCGGAAAACTTCCCTACGTATAATACAGGTGACTTTACTTACAATACCTATAAAGATACAACCTATGATATGGGTTCTATCAACTTCTTTAACTATGATCCACTGCCAACCATACATACAACAGCTGGAACAGTTCAGGCTCAAGGAAATTATTACTATAAAGTAGGTGACAATTTGACAGGTGATATTACGATTAGATTAGAACTCAATGGTCAAACAGAAGCAACATTGATCGCAAAATGATAAAAAAAATAGTCATAGGTCTTAGCATAATGGGATCAATAGGATGTGCTCAAAATAATACTATGGACCTTGAGGGGAGACTATCAGTGAAAGGCTCATCTGTTCATACGTATCTAAACATTAAAGATATCAAAAGCAACAAAAGTTACAAGATTCAAAATAAAGAGAGTTTTAACTTGATGCAAAAACAAAATCAAACGATTAAAGTCAAAGTGAAACTTATCAAAAAAGCTATAGGTCCAGGCTTCCCTGCTGTAGTGGAAGTATTAGAAGTAAAATAATGTTCTATCTCTTCTGCAATACCACGAATAATTTGTCAGCCTCTTCCATCTCATAGAGGTTTACATCATCACTGCTTACAAGTTCCAACCCACTCAAAGTGATGATCTCAGCTATCTCGTGATAATATTGTTTGATCATCTCTTGAGACTTTGTAAAACACCCACTAAGACCTTTGCCTTCTTTTTCAAAAAGCGTAAATTCAGAGCTGTACTCACCTGCCTCAAAATCACTGTCAACTGTTAAAAACCGTTCCTCATCATCAACGATGTAAGAACCCACAGCAACATTTTCGAAGCCATAGAGTGTATTGATATCACATAAAAAGTACCCACCCTCATTGAGATGTTCACTTACACAGACTAAAAAATGTTTCAGTGCTTCCCTATCCAGATAATTGAGCATATCAAAGACAGCAGTGATCACATCATATTTGCCGCTTAGATCACATAGGTTAATGCACTGTGAGGGAATGCCTTGCCCAGCTGTTTTAGACACCATTACAGGGCTCAGATCGATACCCATTATCTCTTCGATACTTAATGCACTTTGCATTTGACGTAAAAAATCACCGCTACCGCACCCTACATCTAAAAGGCTGTTAAAATCAATAGTATTTAAAAAGAGAAGATAGTGTGCGTAGAGACCTGGAGCAGCCTCTTTAACACCAAGAAGATCCTCTACCTTTGCGTAGAGGTCAAGTGAGTTTGATGCTATATTAGCCACGTTCTACAACAGTTTTGATCTTTTCATACAAAGAGAGTATTTCAGATTTTTTAGCATAAAAACTATTTTTATTGGCGATGAGATGAGCAGAAGAATCCATAATATCCTCAGCCACTTTAAGTCCATTTTCTCTCATCGTATTACCCGTTTCTACTATGTCTACGATCGCATCAGCTAATCCGACTAAAGGCGCCAATTCTATAGAACCATAGAGCTTCACGACTTCAACACCTACAGCCTTTTGGGCAAAGTAGTTTTTAGTGATATTTACCATTTTAGTTGCCACTTTAATATTAGGTCTAGACCAGTCGAGTTCATCTTCATTTTTAATACCGATGGCTACTTTACATTTACCCAGTTGCATATCAAGAAGCTGGATGATGTCAAGCTCTTTTTCTGTAATAACATCTAAACCTACTACACCAATGTCTGCTGCTCCATGTTCAACATAGGTTGGTACATCCTGGTTACGTACATTTAAAAAACGAAACTCACCCATATCCAAAATGAGTTCTCTACCCTCAAACTTAAACTCTCCACCAAAAATTTCAGCAAATATCTCTAGTGTCTGCTCTGCAATTCTTCCTTTTGGAAGTGCTACTGTTAACATATCTTTGATTCCTTAATCACTTTTCGCATCCCATAAAATACCAACATCTCATCGTAAATGGCTCTCTCAAAAAAACTAGAGAGAAACTTTCCGTCTCCACCTGTAAAGTAGAGCTTCTTACCATCACCATGTGTGTCTATGAGTGCTTTTATAGACGCGATTATACCATAGCTTATCCCATCTTTAGTTGTGGTAGGGAGTTGCTCTAATGATATCTTCTCATTTAGATCCGTATCAAGTACAGGAGAGATAGTTCTATAGCTTTTAAGCATTGCTTTGATACCGGGAAAAATATAACCCCCTTGGTAAATACCCTCTTTCATAACATCCACAGTAATGGCTGAACCTGCATCCACAAAAACACCATCTTTATGACTCAGACATAATGCTTTTCTATCCACTCCCATCGTATCATAATCACCCTCTAAAATTATCTCTTTAGAGATATTTTTCCAAGTCTTGATCTTTTCTATCTTCTCTTCCAGATGATGTTTTACTGAAATATAACACAGTGATCTGTCATGGTATTTTTCTATAGCATCCTCATAAGATAAATGCTCTACTCTTTCACCATTATAGATGTGAAAATACGTATTACCAATATCAGCAAGTAGCATTTTTCTCCTTTATATACAAAATTATGTAGGGTCGGTTTACCGACCAAAAGGTATAACAGGTGGTCGATAAATCGACCCTACGACTCATGCCATACTTTCCAACCATGCTCTTCTAACATTGCTTTCGCATGAGAACAAAGTGGTGCTTTGATGTGGATATATTTTTTAGTGATCCTGCTGTCAATGTACTTCTCCAGTTTTTCATGTAACACAAGGAGTTCACCTACTTCTTTACGAAGTACCCTACTCTTCTTTTCAACTTGCATAACTAAAGCATAATAGCCCTTCAAGTCAATGCCTAAATAGAGTTCTATTTTTTTTCGTGAACCAAGCTCTTTAGGGCTTATCTCTTTGAGAGATTTAAAAATAATGTTTTTATGCTGTAAATATTCTACGATTTGTTTCATACTTATATCATAGCGAAAATCAACTCAACGGATGATAACTATGCATTGTATCCGCCAAGTTTTGTTTTTGGATATGTGTGTATATCTGTGTGGTCTCCAGTGAACTATGTCCAAGTAATTCCTGCACTACACGCAGATCTGCTCCACCGACAATGAGAGAAGAGGCAAAAGAGTGTCGTAGAACATGAGGAGAAACACCCAAATATTTTTTGACTATCTTATAGGCAGAGATACGGCTTAATGGTTCACCCCTATAATTAAGCCATATAAAACTACTATGCAGATCTTGCTCTTTCATGTAGTCTTCTAATGCTTCTAATGCTATAGGTGCCAAAGGTACCATACGTTCTTTCTCTCCTTTGGCAAAACGTATCTTTAGCCATTCACCTACAATATCTGCTCTTTCAACACTTAATGCTTCCGATATACGACATCCACTTGCATAAAGAAAGAGAATGAGTGCATGATCACGAAGTCCCATAAGGGTGGTACGATCAATTAAAGATAGTCCACTCAAAATCTCATCATGATTTACATATTTAGGAAGATTCTTAGGTACTTTTGCCATAGGGATCTTTATTTTTTCATGTGTAAAATTTTGTAAGTGGCAAAAGTGAAAAAAGGTATTGATAGCTGAGAGTTTTCTGTTGAGAGTCCGTTTGTTTTCAAATGTGGCTAAAAATTTTAGTACATCTGTGGTATCTAATTTTGTGAGCGTTTTTTGTGTAAGTTCTTCAAGCTGTTTCAGATCACTTATATAAGAGGAGACCGTAAGAGTATCCAATGCCTTAGTGACACTTAGGTACTCTTCAAAGGCAATCAGTAAATCACTCATAACCTAGTTGTGAGAGTTCGATGATTTTACTATCTTTATAAAGTTTAGTTCCTGTTATAAATGCCGGGGTATCTACCTCACCGAGATCATAGATCTTATGTTTGCTCAAGTCTTTAGAGAGTACAATAAGCGAACCTCGCTGATCTAGAGCAAAAACTCTTCCGCCAAATGCTGTAGCAGCAGAGAAGTGTGCATATTTAAATTTCTTTTGAGTCAATGGATTGAGTGTACTATCAAGCTTAACTACTTCACCCTCTTTTGTAAAGAGATAAATAGTTCCACTTGATATAGCCACTTCAGAGATATTTGCACGATACTCTTGTTGACCATCGCCACCCAATGTAATAAGTCTCTTTGGTGTAGCCGCTACCATTGTGTTACCCATACGAGACAGATAAATTACATTATTAAAGATTTTTTCACTACTGAGATAGATTACTTTTGCATTCTCTGTATCACCTGAATTTAAGATAATGAGTTTTCCATCAAGCATTGGCATTACTGCTAAACTATCTATGAACATTGGGCTTGCAGCTCTTGTGTCGATGGCATACGTTATTTCTGAACGATTCTCTACCACTTTTTTATTATCTGCTATTTGATAGATACCAAAGGCATTATTGTTTAACACATAAGCGATTATCCCATCCTGAATAGTTGCAGAGACAATAGGAACATGAAGTGACACTGCACGTATTGGTTCTCCTGTACTTTTTTTGATGATCTTTAATGTACCTTCAGTATTACCTGCCAACACATAAGTAGAACTTTCACTCAAAAATCTATATCCCTCACCAAGTGTAATACTACTTACTCCCTGTTTTCCTATATAGTGACCGTTTTTTAGTGTAGCACCGTCTCTACTGATATCAACAATACTACTGCCATAAGCAGATGAGACACTTGATGCCGAATAGGTTTGCTCTGGTTCAAAATATTGTTTACTACTACATCCAGAAAGAACCAGTGCAGCGGCTGTAAGTGTGATGAGTAATAGTTTGTTCATTATTTTGCCTTTAACGTAGAATGCTTAAGAAGCGATGCCAACATTGAAAGAGATGAACGTTCATCAATAAGTTCTAACTTTAATCTGGCATTTTTAACATCACCTGCTTTGATCGCAAGATATGCTTCTTCAAGCAATGCCATCTCTTTATAAAGTTTAGAATCACTGCTTTTATTTTCAAGTGTTGCTGCAACATATTTACTGGAATCGGCAATCACTGCATTGCTACTTCCTGCTAAACTGTTTAACGTTTTAACATCTTGCTTTTTCACTGCTTGTGTATACGAAAAAAGTTCAAAGAGTGCCGGATTTTTTTCTTTAAGCGTTTGAAGAGCCTGTGTATCATCTGCTTTTATCTGTAGTGTCAAAAATGCCTGATTGGCTTCTGCCAATTTTGCTTCATGCATCGCATCCATTGCTGTTTTTCCAGCAAAGAAAAGAATAAGAGCAGCAACTACACCCCAAATAAGAAACTTATTTTTTTTATAAAGTTCTTCTATTTTAAAGACACTCTCAAGTATTTTTTCATCACCAGTTAACTCTTTTTTTACAAACTTCACATCATCCTGAATGCTCACGTAATTCTCCTGCAACATTTTAATTAGATATATTATACCCTTTGGAGTTTATAGTTCCACTACTGTAATACCTAAATTTCCCGGCATCCTATAAAACTTCTGTATTTTAGGATGTGATTTTAGATATTCACCAACCAATTTTGACAAAACTCCTCCACCTGTCCCATGGATGATCTGTACTTCACTTAGTCCATTTACCAGTGCATCTGAGAGAAATTTATCAACGGTATCTATAGCTTCATCTGCATACATACCAAGAAGTTTGACAGAAACACTTGCACCGGATTTTTCTACATTTACTTTAGCTTGCTTTGGTTTTACCGGTGTTTTTATTTGTGGTGTATCTCCTCTTCGTTTGAGCTGAGACAAAGGTACTCTCATTTTAAGTCCATCGACGATGATGGTGGCATCTTTCCCACGTAAAGAGAGTAACTCACCTTTATGGGAACGGTATTTGACTTTATCACCCTCTTTGAGTGGTATTTCATCTGCCAATTTCACCTCTTTTTGTTTAAAGTCTTTACGTTGATGTGCAACATTGAGTAGTCTTCTTCCTTCTGTTGACTCTTTTACTTTCAGTGCTTCTCTTGCTTTTTTTGTAGCTGCATTGTAACGATTTTCCAGTGTTGCTATGGCTTTACGGTGATCCTCTTTAAGTTTTAACTCTACATCTTGCAGTTTTGTTTTCTGCTTTTCTACAGCATTTAACTCTTCATCTATCTTGGTGATCTTATGACGCATTTCACGTTCGAGGGATGTAGACTTCTCTATAAGTTCATTGAGATTGTCTTTATCTTCTCCATATACCACTTTAGCTTTTTTGACAATGCCTACAGGAACTCCATAACGCTGTGCCGTCTCAAAAGCATAACTCTTTCCTATGCTTCCTTGCAAAAATGTATAAGTAGGCATTCTTCGTTCTTCATCATAGAGTGCAGCGATGAGTTCCACCTCATCATCACTTGCCATAAGTGAAGCCAAACGTTTATGGTGTGTCGTTACGATAAAGGAAATACCTTTTTTTCGTAATTCATCAAGCATTACACGGAAAAGACTCGCAGCTTCATCACTATCTGTTCCAAGCTCTATCTCATCTACACCTACGATAGCATCTTCTTTGTTGAACAATTTCGCAAACTCTTGCATACGTCCAGCAAAAGTAGAGATGTCATTTTTTACCGATTGAGGGTCATCAATAACCGCTTCTATACTCTTGTAGTGTCCCACTTCAGTTTTGGAAGCATCACATTTAAAAGGCAAAAGGTACTTACTCATATATACAGCACTTAGCATAGACTTAAGCAACATCGTTTTACCACCTGCATTTACTCCCGTAACAAGCATGATCTGCTTATCCATATCCATGGTGATGGGTACAGGATTTTCTATGGCAGGATGTGCAAAGTCTTGCAATTTAATGCGCTTTTGTTTACTTGGCAATATAAATTCATACTCTTTGGCTCTTGCGAAACTTACCCGTGCCTGGTAGTGGTCAAACCTGTCATACTCTTTGTTGATAAAAGCTAAAAAACGCTCCCATTTAAAAAAGACAGCTGAGATATCTTTACAGTATTTATAAATGATCTCTTCTTTAGTACTAAGTAAGGCTGACTCTTTCTCTTTAAGATGTGAGATACTTTGCGGAATAATATAGAAGAATCCACCTGGACTTCGTGCTGCTACTGTAGCTTTAATGACATTGTTAAACCCACCACGAACCAAAAGCGTCTCTTCGCCACCGTTGAAGTGGACTTGTGTATCTACCAGATGATCTCTCAATCTACTTGAGTGAGCAAGTTTATAAAGGGTCTCTTTGATGTCTATTTTGTTTTGTTTAATGGCACGTTCAAGCTTAAAGAGTTCAGGGTCACGTTCAGGGTTGATACTACCCTCTTCTGTAAAATAGCCTATGATCTCGACGATCTCTTCAGGTATCTCTATACCTTGTATCCAAGAGATAAGCGGTTCTGTGAAACCTACTGCTTTTAAGGTATTAAAATAGGAGAACATCGTCACAAAAGCATAGATCTCATCTAAAGAGAGTACCCCCTGTTTTTTAATGAGATTTAACTCTCTATCAAGATTTGGCACTGGATTTGGTGTAGGGAATTGTACTTTTGAGAGTGCTTGTATATAACGATAGTGCTGGTTAATATCTCCCATCATAGCCACAGGTTTTTCCCGTGCTAAAAACTGTTTGAACTGATGAATATACCCATCAAGGTCTAATTTTTGGATAATGGTTTTTTCATTTGACTGTTGTGTTGGCACGTACTTTTTCCTCTAACGCTAATTGATGGAATTATACTATAATACTCTCACATAAGGAAGCATATGAAATATATAATAGCTACAATACTTGTTGTGTTGATACTCCTTACACTTCCAAATAAAAGTACAAAAATGAATACCCTTTTACCCCATAAAACAATATTGGCTTTTGGTGACAGTCTTACCTACGGACATGGAGCCAGTTATGATGAGAGTTATCCTGCTCATCTCTCCTCTCTTACAGGGCACAAGGTGATCAATGCCGGTATCAATGGGGAAACATCTGATGAAGGACTTCAACGTTTACCTAAACTACTTGAAGATAAGTCTATTAAACTCATGATACTTTGTTTTGGAGGAAATGATATACTGAGACGACAATCAATGAATGCACTTAAAAACAATCTTCAAACGATGATACGTATGGCCAAAACAAAAGAGATAGATGTGCTTCTTGTTGCTGTACCAAATATTGGTTTATTTGGACTTGCACCTCTTGAACTTTATGAAGAAGTGGCCAAAGAGGAAAAAGTACCTCTTCTTGATACTGTATTAGCAAATATCCTCCATCAACCTTCACTAAAAAATGATCAGATACACCCTAATGCTCTAGGGTATAAACAGATGGCTGAAAAGATTTATGAGAGTTTAGTAGAACATGGATGGCTAGCAAATTAAGCCTCTCCACGTATCTGATAGGTAATATCCCCCGCACCAAAAGCTGTAACAAGTCCATCACTATATTCTCGTATGACATGACCATCTTTAAAAACTTTGACGACACCATCTTCTTTTGTTACTGAGTCTGCCATAAGAAGTTTATAGCGGCTAAATGCGCCTTTTAGGTCGATGTCTACTTCAAGTTCACCTGCTGCCCAGATAGGAAGGATGACAAGTTCATCTACGCCGTCAAAACACTCTACAAATGCGTGAAGATTGTCCATCGTACGGCTATATTTGTGTGGTTGCCAAATGACATTTAGTTTAGAAAATTCACGTAAAGTTTTATAAGCTTGGAGTGATTCCATCGTTACTTTTATCTCTGTGGGGTGATGTCCATAGTCATCTATGACCACACAGTTTTCCTGATTTTGAATGATATCAAAACGTTTTTTGATCCCTTTGTAATTCAAAAGATTCGTACGAATATCTTCCAACTTTTCACCAAGTTCCAAAGCACCTAAAATAGCTAATGCTGCATCAAGGGCAATATGGTTACCAAAACCAAATACTTCAAATACACCCAAGTCTAAAAGCTCAAACTTCGTATGGGGTTCACCATCAACTAGAACAAACTCAATATTTTTGATATCTTTAGAAGGGTAAAGTTTAATACTCTCCGTTTCTAAAGAAGAAAGAAACTCATCTTCTGCATTGATAACACGTACTTTAGCAAGTGACAAAAAGTTTCTGTATGCATTGTAAAAACGTTCTTCATCATACTCGTAGTATTCCATATGTTCTGGCTCAACATTAGTAACAATAGCCAAGTAAGGATTAGAGTTCAAAAAACTCTCATCACTCTCATCTGCTTCAAAAACCACTTTGTTATTAGGGTAATTACGTACGTTTGAACCAAATTCTTTACTTATCGCACCAATGAGAGCATTGGACTCAGGGATGAGGGAAGAGAGCATCGCTGAAGTGGTACTTTTTCCATGCGCTCCACCTACGGCATATACATCTTTCTCTCCCAAGATAGATTTGAGGGACTCTTTACGGGAAAGTAGTTCTATGCTTAACTCCTGTGCTTTTTGATACTCAGGGTTGTTAGGACGTACTGCAGCTGAGTAGATCACTCTATCGACACCTTCTACTGCATCTTCATGGTGAGGAATGGTGATCTTTGCATCAAAATTGGTTGCCAGGTCATTAGTAATTTCTGTTTGTTTGATATCACTTCCCGAAATCTTATGCCCATCATTTACCAAAAATTTAGCCAATGCAGAAAGCCCAATGCCGCCAATGCCGATAAAGTGTATTTTCACAATTCTACTCCTTACTATCTTCCAAAACTTTTAACTCTTCTTTCCCCTGTTGTACATACTTAGCATACATCGTTAAAAGAATATCATTTGGCTGTACAAATGTCTGGATAAAAAATGCAAGCGGGTCAGTCTCATCTATACCGCTCACATCAACCATATCTTGAATAAAGCTTTCAAAGCTGTTTCCTGCCATAACTGCACATGCATGTATCATCATCGCATCTTTGAGTTCTTCATGATCAATGGTGTGATGCAGAACCAGGAACATCTCTTTGGCACCCTTTTTGTCATTTTCACTGTAGCGTTGGATAGCATGTTCATAAATGGCTCTTGCTATCGCTCTCTCTTCTATATCATTCATATCAAATGACTTATGTGTTGAGAGATACTCTGCAAGTCTGTCAAAGGCTGTATTTACGATAAATGTAAACACTTCATTGATATCATCTTCCGGTGCTTCTATCACCAGTTGGGCATCTAAAAGTTGATACCCTTTTGCAATACTCTCTTCCTCTTTACACTCTTCTTCCAGTCTTTTTATATTTGCTAAAAACTCTGGGTCTTTTTTTAACTCTTCTACATGTATTTCAGGCATTTCCATATCATTCCTTTTTTATCAAATAATAGCATTGCAAAGCAATGCATACCACCATTTCTAATTTCTAATTTCTAATTTCTCACTCAACGCAGCAATGCGTCGCAACGCTTCTCTTGTCTTATCTGCTTCATACACAAGTGCAAGTCTCACATACCCCTTACCTTCACCCTCTCTACCCAAAAATGAACCGGGGATGACTTTGAGGTTATACTCTTTATAGAGTTTGGTTGTAAAGGCTATCTCATCTTCTACTTTGAGCCAGATGTAAAACGTAGCTTCTGGTGCATCTACACCTAAAACTTCTTTGGCAACTTCAAAGTTCTTTATATACTTTGCTCTAAACCCGTTCACATGTTCCTGGTCCACCCATGCTACTGCTGCCGCATGCTGCAGAGGCAGTGGTGAAGCACAACCTACATACGTTCTGTAAACCATGTATGCTTTCAAAATATCTGCATCACCTGCAATAAACCCAGAGCGTAACCCTGGTGCAGATGAACGTTTAGAGATAGAGTTAATGACCAACACATTTTTAAAACTTTCATTTCCTACTTCTATACTTGCATTCAGCAATGATGGTAATAGCTCATCCAAATAAAGATCAGCATAACACTCATCATTCAGCAAGACAAAGTTATGTTTAAGTGCCAACTCAACCCACTTTTTCAAATCATCCATACACATTACAGATGAAGTAGGGTTATTGGGTGAATTCAAGATGACAAAATCAGCTTTTGCCAATGCTACCTCATCAACCACCGGTTGAAAATCATTAGAGGCATTAAGATTCAAGTATATCACCTCAGCCCTGCATGCTTTTGCTGCACCTTCATAGATCTGATAAAAAGGATTGGGAAAAACCATCACGGGGTTTTCAATGTCATGCAACAAGAATTGAGGGAAGTTAAACAACACTTCTCTCGTTCCAAAAGTAGGAATGATCTGTGCATTATCCAATACAAGATCAAATCTATTTTGAAGATACGTTAACATACCCTCTCGTAAAACAGCTTCACCTGCTGTTTTAGGATATTTATTCAGTAATGATGCATTCTGATCCAATGCATCCAAAATAAACTGTGGTGTGGCAAACTGTGGTTCACCAATAGTCAAACTCAATGGTGCGTACTCAGAGTTTGGTACGATGTCTTGAAGTAGGATATTGAGTTTCTCAAAAGGGTAGGTTTCAAAGTTCATTTATGCTCTATTATTTTTATTTAATATAAAGAGGATTATACCCTACTTGGGGTTAAGATTTGAAAAGTACACAAATTTTGGGTAAGTATAGTAAGTTGTATTTGATAAAGGCAGTATTCATGGAAGATTTATGGACCTATACATCTATCATATTAGCCATCGTTGTTCTGGCTAAACTTTTATCCACAAAGGCGAATAGTGTAGATGTATTATGGCTCATAGTCTTTGGTGCGATCGGAGTCAATATCGGCATACTCCCTGAACACAATGAGATATTGGAAAGTATCAGTGAGTGGGGAATCGTCTTTATCATGTTCGCACTTGGGTTTGAAGAGAATGTATCTAACTTTGTGCAGGGTCTCAAAAAGAGTATGTGGATCGCTGTTATCGGTGCAGTTTTTCCATTTATTACAGGATACTATGTAGTTTTACTCTTGTTATTACGGTGTCCGTGGTAAACGCGGGAAAACAACTTTCACTTTTTAGTGTAGAGTTTAGTAAAGGGTAGGATCTTCACTCTTATTTTTTCTTTTATTGTTCACCAAAAAAGCACCCGCATTAATATGTTTTCGTACTTTTTCCAATGCTACTCTTGCACTCTTTTTACTTCTATAAGCACCTACAAGTACTTTATATCGGGTTTCATGACGTACTTTATAAGGCAAGCCTAAATTTGCAATACTTGAGAGGTATGTTGTGTTTGGAGCGTGTAAAAAGGAACCCGCTTGAATAAAATACTTTCCTGAAGGAGTTGAAGCATGGCTTTTTTGTTTTTGTGATATTTTTGTCTTTCTTGCAGGAGATTTTTTCTGCTTCTGGGGTGTTTTTGTCTTCATAGCCCATAATGATTTTTGAGTAGACTCTTTTTTGGCTACTTTTTTGACGACTTCTTTATCTACCCCCTTTGCACTTCTACCTTTATATTTCACCAACCACATTATGATATCATTTTGAAGTTTTGTAGCCTTCCATCTTCCTTGATTGGTATTGACCAATATCACTACTGTATAAAGTTTACCTGATTTACTTTTAACATACCCACCAATATTTTTGACCCTTTTTAGTGTTCCCGTTTTCATCCAGGCACGTTTTTTAACAACAGTTCCTCTAAAACGTTTTTTAATGGTTCCATCTACTCCTGCGATGGAAAGAATATCCATCCATCTTTGTCCATAGCGACTATAGGCATTATCATACATATCTGCCAACATTTTTGCAGACATTTTCGCAGAGCGCGAAAGTCCGCTGCCATTGTCTATTTTCAGTGTTCCTCTACTCAAGGCACCTTTACTTCTTAAAATATATTCAACCGCTTCTCTTCCTTTGTATACTGTCGCAGGAGCACCATATACTTTAGCTCCCAAAAAAAGTAACAGATGACGTGCATAAAGGTTATTGGACTTTTTAGCTGTTTTAGAGATGATTTTTTCTAAACTTTTAGAGTAATGTGTAAACAGTATATTTGCATTAGGAGAAATTTTACTTAAACGCATAGTACCAGCTACTTCTACACCTGATCTTTTCAATGCATCTTTGAGGGCATAATAAAAAGATTTATAGGGTTTGGTAATGACTTTACATATATCACGTTTTCCACATCGTTTGGAAATTTTACCTTTGAGTAAAACCTCTGGTATAACTTTGCTGTTATCTATCTTCACAGCCGGCCAAGAGTATCTGCCTCTGCATGGCTTGTTTACACGCTGTAAATTATTGACTACTTTGTAACTGGCATCTACATATTTTTTATGCACATCATTTTTATTTGGTGTGACACAAATAATACTTACACGTTCATTATACATCATAGCATCAGGCATTGCATTATACGGGCTGAAGGTATGTTGATCAAATCCTGAATTGTCTTTTGAACCTACATCAAAATAACTTCTGTCTATCACAATATTACCCGTGATCTTTCGGATATCTTTGGCTTTAATATTTGCAACAATACTTTCCAGATCTTTGGCAGCAAGTGTAGGATCACCAAAACCTTTCACATACAGGTCACCACGTAGTACACCATTTTGCAGTGAACCTGTAGTGTAAAACTGTGTAGGCCAACGATAGTCAAATCCCAGTTTTAACACAGCAGCATAGGTTGCCAAAACTTTTATCACTGAAGCAGGTGTTCTTGTCGTATCTGCATTAAGGGAAGCGATGACTCTACCCCCTGCATCTACTTCTTTGATATAAATACTTATATCTTTTTTTGAAATTCCCGACTTCTTTATCTCTGCTTCAATCCCTGCCGGTAGAGCATACAGATAAAGAGAGAGTGCAAAATACCATAAAATAAGTTTTTTCAACCTCTTTCCTTATACGCAGTCAATAGTCTTTGCATTGCTTCTTCTAAAATTTCTTTAGATGTTCCTATATTTAGGCGCATAAACCCCTCACCAGCATCTCCAAAACTCTTTCCGTCATTCAGTCCGAGCTTGGCTTCATGTACAAAAAAATTGACCAACTCTTCATGTGTAAAGCCCATCTTACGACAATCAAGCCATACAAGAAAAGTTGCTTCTGTTTTGACAGTTTTTATAGGTAGTTTATGTATTTTGATAAATTCATTCACATACGCAATATTGGCCCAAAGATAAACTTTTAAAGCCTCCAACCATTCTGAGCCCTCTTCATATGCAGCCATAAGTGCTTCTATACCAAAAGGATTTCCATTAGTAATACCTGATCTATTCTGTTCTACCATATATCTTCTACGGAGTTTATCGTCAGGTATGATAGCATAAGAAGTATTGAGTCCTGCAACATTGAATGTTTTAGAAGGTGCATTTAGAATAATGCATCTGTTTTGCATCTTCTCAAAACTTCCTATGATATGATGTCTTTTTTCGTACACAACATCTGCATGTATCTCATCTGAAATGATCAATACATCATATGCAATACAGATATTTATGATTTTCTCTAACTCTTCCTTATCCCAAACTCTACCTGTGGGATTATGTGGAGAACAGAGTAAAAAAAGTTTTGACTCTTTTGCTTTTGTTTCAAAATCTTCAAAATCTATCTCGTACTTACCATCTTTATAAACTAAAGTATTGTCAAGAAGTTTTCTCTTTCTATGTTTCACCGAAGATACGAAAGGAGGATAAATGGGTGTTTGTATGAGTATGCCATCACCCTTTTTTGTGTATGCTTCTATAGCAAAATTCATAGAAGGCACTACCCCATAACAAGGAACGATCCAATTCGTTTTAATTTTCCAGTCAAAACGTTTTTTCATCCATTTCTTGATAGCTTTGTAGTATCGTTCTGGATAAACTGTATAACCATAAAGAGAATGTTGTGCTCTTTTTTTCATAGCATTTTGGATACAAACAGGAGAAGCCAGATCCATATCAGCCACCCATAAAGGGAGCAGGTCATCTGTACCAAACTTCTTGATGGCATCATCTAGTTTAGTCGTATAAGTACCTCTTCTGTCTAGCGCTTTAAAATTCATCTTCTATCGTTTTTCCCATACTGTCATTTGTGCTACAGTATACTGATGTTTTCTTGCTGTCTCTTGTATGACAAAGGGTACATCTTTAGTATCTATAAGTTTAAAGTCCCTACCCAGTATCTCTTCTAGTCCCTGTAGAGTACTAACATTCTCACCATCTCTTTTATAGCCACCTATCCATTTCTCTTTAGGTGTAGACTCCTCTTGCCAAGTATAAGGAGAGGTCATGATAAACATTCCACCAACATTCAGACGTGAAGCAAGTGAATCTAAAAACTTTTTAGGGTCATAGAGTCTGTCTATAAGATTGCCTGCAAAGATAAGGTCAAAATCTTTGAAAATAGGCTTTAGATTACAGGCATCTGATTGCCAAAATGCTACTTTCTTACGTTCATTTTCCAAATTAAACTCTGCAAGATTCACTTCATAAAAGTTTTCCAATTCACCCTCTGTAGGCATGACATAACGAAGTACACCATTCTCTTTAAGTACTTGGGCTTCTTGTATGAATCTTGCAGAAAAATCCACACCTATCACTTCATCAAAACCACGTGCAAGTTCAAAAGAGCTTCGTCCTATGGCACACCCTATGTCAAAAGCTCTACGTTTTGGTTTATCTTTCATGTACTCCAAAGCTATGCTCGCACACTTAGTAGGATAATTCTCAACACCCAATCTATTTTCACCCCAACCAAAATGACAATACTGAGAGATAATACTGTCTGTGGTATAAGAGTTAGTCGTTACTTGCTCTTCATAATGACTCTGAACATATCTAAACCCCACATGCTGATAAAAATGTCTCCTGAAACCGTAACGGCTCTTTTGTGTAGCAAGATTTCCACAACTTACCCATGAACCTCCATTAATGAGATTATGTTTACCATCAAAAGTCGGTACGGTAAAGTCATCATAAATAGGATGTACTTTAAAGCCTTCAAAAGGATAGATAGGTGTACGTGACCACTGCCATACATTGCCTACAACATCATAAAATCCACCCTGCTTATAAGTATCTACCGGTACTGAAGAGGCAAAGCCCTCTAAATTGATGTTTCCAGGAGCTTTACCTTTTGCAGTCCATTCCAGATAGGTATGTACTTTCACTTCATCACGTAAACGTACATACTCATCTTCTGTAGGTAATGTAATTGTCTTGCCCTCTTTCTGACTCAACCATCTACAAAATGCTTCTGCTTCCAAATAATTCACTTCTACAGGCCAGTTAAGCGGAAAGTCTATCTCACGGCTCAGTGTACGAAACCTATAACCTACTGTAGCCGTGTTATCTTCTATCCAAAACAAAGGATGTTTGGCATGGGTATATTTTTTCCATGAGGCACCTTCTTCACACCAAAACATATCACACTCATAACCACCCTCTTCAACAAAAGTGAGGAACTCTGCATTGCTGGCTAAGTACTTAGATGCTTTAAACGCCGGGATATCCGCTTGATGCACACCGTATTCATTATCCCATCCATAGAGTTGTACATCTCTGTTTTTACCGAGTACCACACTGCCGGTACTCACATCCAAAAGTTCATTTTTCGGGGCATCACCAACACTTTCGCACTCTTTCCATTTTGCATCTTCTTTGATCATTTTAAAAGGAATTTGACGTAAAAGTACAGAAGAGGTTTCAAGATGGATGTTCTCATGCTCTACACCCATTAGGATAATCCACCAAGGAGAACTTTCAGTAATGGGCAAGGTTAAAGGAAGTTTGTCTATTAAGTCAGAGACAAGATCATATACTTTATCACGATAGACCTGTGTCTCTTCTAGAGTGGGCCATTCATAATGTTTTTCATTTAAGTCATCCCAACTCATTTCGTCTACACCTACAGCAAAAATAGATTCTAACTTTGCATCGATACGCTCATCTATGATCTTTGCAAGTTTAAATTTATTAATGAAAAATGTGGCTGTATGCCCGTAGTAAAAAATAATAGAATGACGAAGAGGATCTGCTTTTTGAAAATAAGCTTTTTCATCTGCTATGAGATCAAAAAGTGATTCATAGCGTTTGTAACAATATTGAAAATACGCTTTGATCTCTTGTCGTTTAAGTTCAGAGTCTGTTCCATGAAGTGTAGGCATATTTATCACAGCTCATCCCTTTTTGGAATTATATATACATGCAAACTGGCGAACTAGCCTTAAAAAAGCAACTAGTTGTGTGAGCACTCTGCTGAAGAGAACCTAGTGTTAACGTAGCTTTTTGAGCTTTGCTCAAAAACGTCCTTTAATCAAAAATCCGCCTTCTCTTTAGAACTCTCTACGATAGAGATAATAATAGTATAAAGATTCGCAATAACCGCCCCTATAACCAATCCTGACGCAAGTTCATGATTCTCATAAAATTTTAGTGCAAAAAATGCAGGTATCAAGTGTAAATCTGCCACTAATGAACCTGCCAAGAGTTCTGCTGAAAGTATATTTCTCACACCAATTTTCATAATGGTCGAGATAACATTTACAGACCCTGCTATAAAAAGTGCTACAAGCGCTTCATCATACAAAAACGCTGCAGATGTCGTAAGACTCATTAACGTAAAAAATATATAAAAAACTTTTCCCCATTGCATAGTAACTCCTTAAAATTTAATTATATCGTATAAATCTATATCGTACCATTTTCATACATAGCACGCATTTTTTCTTTTTCTTTCTCTCTTTTGAGTTTTCCTGCTTCTTTTTCTCTAAATCCTGAAACAGAAAAACCTAACCACATTAAGACAGGTGATGCAACAAAGATAGACGAGTATGTACCTACAACGATCCCCACAAGCAATGTGAAACTAAACCCGTTGATGATCTCTCCACCAAAAAGGAAAAGTGACAGAACAACAAAGAATGTTGTCAAAGATGTCAATGTTGTACGTGAAAGTGTACGTGTCACAGACTCATCGATGATCACACCAAGATCTGGATCTTTGATGGTTCTTATCCCTTCACGGATACGGTCAAATACAATGATCGTATCGTTCAGGGAGTAACCGAGTATGGTTAAAAGTGCTGCTAAGATATCGAGGTTTACTTCGATACCAAAAAGGACTATCATTCCCATCGCAATGGTAACATCATGCAGCAATGCCATGACAGCAGCAACTGCAAAACGCCACTCAAACCTGAATGAAACATAAATAAGGATACCGATAATGGCAAGTACCATAGCCATAAGTCCCTGTTCACGCAACTCAGACCCTACTTTTGCCCCTACCATATCGACTCTTCTTACTTTAAAGCTTCCTGTATCTTTAAGCAGTGTTCGAATTTTATCACCAACATCTACCCCTAATGCTTGCGAAGACATTTTAGTACGGATAACTACCTCGTCCACACCTCCGAAGAAAGTAACAGTTGCACCTTCATAAGCTTTATCTGTCTCCAGTGCTTTTCTTACCTCTTTGATAGGTGCATTACCTTCATACTGTACTTGTATCAGCGTACCACCGGCAAAGTCAATACCGTAATTAAAGCCTTTACCGATGATCAAACCAAGAGCAAGTATCAGTACAGTAACAGAAAGCAGACCAAAACGTTTACTTTTACTCATCAACGAAAGAGGTTTTTTATATTTAAATATTTCCATTATTTCGCCCCTTCACTTTTGATACCAAACCAGAAGTTCAGTTTTTTCTTATCAATACGAGGCAAGATCCATTGGTAAATGCCATGTGTTCCTACGATCGCAGTCAACATAGATGCCAGGATACCGATACTCATCGTAAGAGCAAACCCTTTGATAGCACCCGTACCATATGCATAAAGTACAGTTGCTGCGATCAATGTAGTTACGTTCGCATCCCAAATAGCAGTAAAGGCATTACTATACCCATCTTCTATAGATTTTCCAACCGATTTGCCTTGATACAACAACTCCCGTATACGTTCATTGATGATAACATTGGCATCAACAGCCATACCCACTGTCAGTACAATACCTGCCATACCAGGAAGCGTAAGTGTTGCACCAAAGAGTGACATAATGGCTAAGATCAAAAAGAGATTCCCGATGAGTGCGACATTTGCAACCACACCCGCCATACCATAGTAAAGCACCATAAAAATAACGACCAATACAAACCCAAGCATTAGCGCAAGTGAACTTGCTTTGATACTATCTGCACCCAAGCTTGGTCCCACAGATCTTTTTTCCATGACATACACAGGTGCAAGCAATGCTCCTGAACGTAGAGCAATAGCTAAGTCATGTGCTTCTTCCAACTTAAAGTTACCAGATATCTGTACACGTCCACCACCGATACGCTCACGAATATTTGGTGCAGAATAGACATTGTTATCTAACACAACAGCCATACGTTTACCTACACTTTTTGCTGTAAAGTCGCCAAATATTTTGGCACCCTGCCCGTTAAGTGTAAAGTTGATCACAGGCTGATTGCTTTCATCAAACCCTACTTTGGCATCAGTCAGCATAGAACCATCTAAAACAGGAATGGCACGAAGCAGATATTTTTCAGGCGTGTTTACATCCGGAAGGATCACATCACCAAAACTTTTTGCTTCATCCGCACTCATGGTGCTAACTCTTGCTGCTCTCTCTTCATCTACAGCCATAAGCTGCAAATGTGCCGCACGGGCGATGAGTTCACGGATACGCTGTTCATCTTCCTGTGTTTTGATACCAGGTACTTCTACAAGGATCTTGTCTTCACCCTGCTTTGCTACTGTTGGCTCAGCCAGTCCAAACTCGTTAAGTCTGTTACGAATGGTATCGACTGCTTGTTGAATAGCGTTTTGTTTCGTACGCTCTACCTCTTCCTCTGTCATCTTAAGAGAAAATTTCAATCCATTCTCAATGAAAGCAGTACCTGGTAATTCCTTTTTAAGAAGTGCTTTGGCTTTAACCACATCGTCACTGTCTAGTAATTCAAAAGTGATCTCTTCACCTTCTATCATACGAAGGTCATCAAAAATGATCTCTTCATCATCGAAGATATACTTCACAGATGCAGCCATAGACTTGATACGAGACTCAATAGCGATTTCACTCTTGATCCCAAGAAGCATATGAAGCCCACCTTGGAGGTCAAGCCCCAAAGTGATCTTCTTTCCACTCTCACTTTGCGTCAAAGAGGGGATAGAAAAAACCACCCCGAAAATGAGTGCAAAAGCAAAAATAACAACTCTAAAATTAAGCGTTTTCACCCAATTCAACCTTTTTTGATACAAAAGCCCTATCTAGTTTAACGATAACCTCATCATTTAGCTTGATTTTGATAAACTCTTCTTCAGGTTTAACGATCGTAGCTATCAGGCCACCGGTAGTGACGATCTTGTCACCTTTTGCAAGACCTTCAAGCATTGCTGCATGTGTTTTTTGTGCTTTTTGTTGCGGTCTGATAATTAAAAAATAAAAAATCGCAAATAAAATGATTAGTGGCAAAAATGAAGCCAGTCCGTTACTGTCCATAAGGAATCCTTTGAGTAAAATTAGACGATATTTTAGCACTTTTGAGCTAACAAGAGGCTTTTTGATAGCACTTTTAAGTTCTGCTTTTATATATCTGGACTATTGGGGTCTCTCACATCCGATTTTAACGACACTGTTTGGACTTACTTCGCTTTACCTACTGCTTCAAGAAGAGCAAAAAACCTGGTTTATTTCCGGATTTTTTAGTGGACTTTTTTGGTTTTGGTGGATATGTATGAGCTTTAAACACTACAATATGCTCTGGGCTATTCCCATAGGCTTAATGGTCATTGCTCTCTCTTATGGAATACTCTTTTGGCTGATAGCCTGGATAAGTGAAAAGATATCCTCTTTGCTCCCTGCTACCTACTCCTTACTCCCCTTAACACTCAAAGCTATCGGGCTTTTTATATTAAGCTATATTCATCCTTTCGGCTTTGACTGGTTCAAGCCTGAACTCATGTTTGTAGAGAGTTATTTAGGCATTGAAAAATGGCAATTTTCTATTATTTTGATTTCTATCACTCTAGCTATTTGGAAAAAACAATTTCTCTATCTTTTTTTAGTACTTCTAGCCTATCAACCGACAACTATTGCCACTTCGACTATACCTGGCACCATACAGATAGTGACTACCCACATCTCCGTTGAAGACAAATGGAAAGCATCGCTCCAGCCTGCACAATTTGATGCGCTTTTTAAAAGCATAGATCAAGCCATAGACGCAAACAAAACACTCGTTATCTTACCAGAGTCTGTCTTCCCTGTGTTCCTGAACCGTTCACAAGAGCTCATAGACAAACTTCAAGAAAGAGCCAAACAGATCTCCATCGTTACGGGTGGACTTTACTGGGATGGCAAAACACCGCGAAACTCTACCTATATCTTCACCAATGGGAAAATCTCTGTAGCCAACAAAGTCGTTCTTGTCCCTTTTGGAGAGAGTAATCCCCTGCCTGACTTTTTAAGTGACTGGGTCAATAAAGTTTTTTATGATGGTGCCGTAGATTATAAGGCAAGTAAAGATGTTATAGATTACAAAATAGATGAAAACACTTACAGAAATGCCATCTGCTTTGAAGCCACAAGCGAAAAGCTTTATGAAGGCAAGCCAAAAAACATGATAGTCTTAAGCAACAACGGCTGGTTCACCCCCTCCATAGAACCCACTCAGCAAAAACTTCTGTTACTATACTATAGCAAAAAGTATGGCACCACCATTTATCATGCGGTGAATATGTCAGAATCTTATGTAATACAAAATGGAAAAGTTAAGGAATGAAAACCTTATAAAATTATATATTTTATAAGGTTTCAAAAAAAGTATAATACAAAAGTGTCTACTGAATTGAAGTTATTCCACTATTATTCCTAATTCCAGTAAATATTGATTTAATAAATATACAGTAAAATGTGCCAAAATTGATAAAACGTATTATAAATGGACAAAGAATGATTAAATTTAAAAAATTGATATATTTAGCAATAACCTTAGTGCTATTGTATTACATCTTTATTGTAAATATATGGGTAACACTTTCAATTATAGCTTCTTTATATGTAGCATTTAAACTATATAAAGTTTATGCTAGAAAAAAATTAAATATGTTATCTAGTTCTAAAGAGTTATTTAGAGAAAGTGAGTTGGGACTTTTTATTGCACTTGTTGCAAAAGTTGCAAAAGCAGATGGAAGAGTAAGTGAATTAGAAGCACAACTTATCGCTATTATGTTTGATGATATATCTGGAATATTTATACAGAGAGATAAAACAAGGAATATTCTAAAAGAGATTTTTAATGAAGAAAAAGAGCGAGATGATGACACAAAAGAGGTAGCACAATCTTTAAATAAACTACTGGGTCGTAGCAGGCTAAAACGCAAACAATTTGTAGAGTTTTTAATCCAACTTGCATTTGTAGACAGTGGAATTTGTTCTGATGAAGATAAGGTTTTACGCGAAATTGTACATGAATTAAATATTGCCCCTAATGAATATGATGATATGCTAAATAAGTTTGAAAACATGATGAAAAATAAACAGCAAACAATGAGTCTTGGAGAAGCTTGTAAGATTTTAGGTGTCAATGAAGGTGATGATATGAATACTATTAAGAAGAGCCACAGAAAGCTTGTTCGAAAATACCATCCCGATATCATAAAATCACAAGATAAAGATGAATCATACATAGAAGAAGCAACTGCTAAAATGCAGGAGATAAACCAAGCTTATCAGGTTATCAAAAAAACAAAAAAACAGTAAATGTATCTTTTAGTTAGACGCGGATAAAAGGGAGATGAAACCTTATAAAGTTATATATTGAGCCACTTGCAAATTAAACATCGCAAAGTGGCTAATTCCTCATAA
>CBFCXZ010000024.1:0-35478 GCA_965602275.1 uncultured bacterium | reverse complement strand
CAACTTTTTATAGGAATCTGCAAGTGGCTCAATATATAATTTTATAAGGTTTTCAACATGATTGATTTGCGACATAAGTTACATCAATGCCTTATGTTCAAGTTTAGTACAATAATTCTGTACAACTTTCATACCTGCATCTTTGGCTTTTTGTGCTGCGGCATTGTTTACCAGACCCAATTGTCCCCAAAAGACTTTGACATCTCCTCTTTCGATGCAAGCATCAGCCACAGCATCAAATGCATTTGGTTTTCTAAAGATATCAACCATATCGATCTCAAAAGGGATCTCTGCAAGTGAACGATACACTTTTTCACCTAGTATCTCATCTTCTTTAGGGTATACAGGTACGATCTTATAGCCGGCATTTTGAAGATATTTTGCAACCATGTTGCTTGCTTTACTCTCATTAGGAGAGAGACCGAGTATCGCGATAGTCTTCACGCTCTCAAAAATTTCTTTCATCTCTTCAGGGTTACTATTAACTAATGGCATTTCACATTCCATAATGTATCCTTTATTTTGCTATACTTTCACCAATTATTACCTAGGAAAGATAATGTTAGACTTAAACAGTATAAAAAAAGCTTATGAGAGAGTATCGGGTGTAGTCCATCGTACACCATTTTCTTATGCACCTATTTTAAGCCAGATGAGTGGGTATGAAGTCTATCTTAAAAAAGAGAACCTTCAACGCACAGGGGCGTTTAAACTCCGAGGGGCTTTTAATAAAATAGCTTCTCTGGTTGAGAGTGGAGAGAAGGGCGGTGTGGTTGCTGCCTCTGCGGGGAACCATGCACAAGGAGTGGCATTTTCAGCAAAACATTTTGGTTTGGATGCAACCATTGTGATGCCGGAGTCTACACCTTTGACCAAGGTACTTGGCGTAAAAGAGTTTGGTGCAACAGTCATCCTTCATGGTGGCAATTATGATGAAGCCTATGCATATGCTGTAACATTTGCAAAAGAAAATAATTATAACTTTGTACATCCTTTTACAGATGAAGAGGTAATGGCGGGACAAGGTACAGTGGCCATTGAAATGTTTGAAGAAGTAGAGGATCTTGATGCGATAGTTGTTCCCGTTGGTGGAGGTGGACTCATCTCCGGTATATCTGTGGCCAGCAAAGCGATGCACCCTCAAACAAAGATCATAGCTGTTTCAGCCCAGGGTGCTCCAGCGATGAAAAACTCTTTTGAGGCGAAGAGGGCACTTGATACTTTGAGTGTAAGAACCATAGCAGATGGTATTGCCGTACGCGATACATCATCTATTACTTTGGAGTATATTTTAAAGAATGTAGATGTTTTTGAAAGTGTGTGTGAAGATGAGATAGCTTCTGCGATCCTTTTCTTGTTGGAAAGACAAAAAGTTTTAGTTGAGGGTGCAGGTGCTGTAGGTGTAGCTGCTCTTATACATGGGAAAATAGATCTGCCTAAAGGTTCAAAAGTAGCTATTGTATTGAGTGGTGGGAACATCGATGTAACGATGCTCTCGCTCATTATTGAAAAAGGTCTCATGAAGTCTGCACGTAAAATGAAACTTTTAGTCACCCTCATAGACAAACCAGGTGCTTTGCAATCGTTTACACAGATACTTACAGATGTAGGAGCGAATATCGTGCAGATAGGCTATGACAGAACGTCCACAGATCTGGAGTTTGGAGATGCACACGTTACTGTGGCACTGGAGACTAAAGGTGAAGAGCATCAGATTCAAATAAGAGAACAACTAAAAGAGGGTGGGTTCTCTTTTAAAGAAGAGCACTGATCAGTGAGCAGATAGGAAGTAGCAGGGAGCAGTGAAAAATGATAGCTATTGATTTGGGTTCAAATACTTTACGTGTAGTACAAATTGACTGTAAAAATATGAAGATTACAAATGAGTATGAAAAAATAGTAAAAACAGCAGATGGTTTGGCGCAGTATGGTTTGATAAATGGTGAAGCCACTGCCAGGGTCATCTCAGCCATTAAAGAAGCAAAAGAAAAGATAGATTTTACTTCTGACACAGTTAAAGCAGTTACTACAGAAGCTGTACGCAGAGCAAAAAATAGTGATGAAACACTCTTGCAGATCAAAAAAGAGACAGGTGTCGTATTTGAAATTATCTCAGGAGATGAAGAAGCAAGACTCACATTGTTAGCTGTCAAACACAGACTTGCAAAATTACAATATGCTTCAGACTCTTTTGTCCTTGTTGACATAGGTGGAGGCTCAACAGAACTTATATTCCATTATAAAAACGAAGTCATATCTAAAAGTTTTCCTGTAGGCATAGTGACTATTGCCCAGAGTTATGAAACACTTGATAGTATCCAAAAGGCACTTCCTAGAGAGATGTTAGAGATACAAATGTTTTGTGCTGAAATGTATGGCAGCAAAGGAAAAGTGAATTCGTTTGTGGCTACAGCAGGGACACCCACTACAGTTGCTGCTATGAAACTGGGACAAACGTATGCTACGTATGATGCGAAAAAGATCAATGGCACTTCTTTGGAAATGAAAGAGTTGGATTTTTATTTAAAAAGGTTACTCTCTTTACCTTTTGAAGAGAGAGAAGTGGCAGTAGGAACAGGACGTTCAGACCTCATAGCTGCAGGGATACTTATCTTTAAACAACTTTACTCCATAGTAGAATTTGATGCATGCGTAGTGATAGATGATGGGCTTCGTGAGGGTGTGGCTTTGGAGGAATGTTTATCGCTACACTAACCAGCTCAAAAAAAGAAGTAAGACATACAGAAACTGCCTATGATTCACGGGTAACAGGAAATACCCTTTAGTTAGTGTAGTAATTTAGAGGTGTCTTCCTTTTAAGTACATTACAAGGGGGGAATGTACTTCCTTTTCACCTCTTGATGAAAGTATATACAAAGAGTTTGTCAAAGTTTGTCAAACTCAAAAAAAATTTATTTTTATTTTGTTTGTAAGATATAACCTACCCCATAACTACTTTTTATGGTCTCTTTTGGAAGTTTTTGTCGGATACGTTTCATAAGAGAAGTGATGGCATCTGAAGAGAAATCACGTTCCGGCTGGTCTTCATAAAGATAGTTATAGATATCAATAGCTGAAATACTTTGGTTGGTGCGGGAACAGAGTAGTTCAAGTACTTTTTGCTCTTTTGGCTTTAATGCTATCTCATCTTCATCATGAAACAATCTCTTCTTTGTCTTGTCCCAATAAAATGATTCTTTGAGATAGATACGATCTCTCTTTTGTCGTAGTTCATCAACAAGAGAGAGAAGAATCTCTTTGAGTTTATCGCTTTGGACAGGTTTTACCAGATACTTTACCAAGTGTAACTCTATAGCTTGCATCAGCTTCTCTTTTTCGGAGTGTGCTGAGGTGATGATGATCTTTGTTTGCAAGTCTTTTTTGCGGATCTTTTCTATCATAGCGAGACCATCAAGACGAGGCATATGAATATCTGCAATGATGATATCAGGCTTCTGCTTTTCATAGATCTCATAGGCTGATAAGCCATCTTCTGCTGTATATACATTTTCAAAAAAGAGCTCCAAATACTCTACCATAGAGTTTAAAAGTTGCTTCTCATCTTCTGCGATCAAGATAGATATATCACTTATTTTTGCACTACTCATTTGCTTTCTCCATTGTTATACTAAATACTGCACCCTCTTTGGCATTTTCTACACTTAAAATCCCATTCATGTTTTTTTCGATGATCATTTTAGAGATGTAAAGACCTAATCCTGTTCCCATGGATTTGTGTTTTGTTGTGAAATAGGGGTCAAAAATACGATGCATATACTCTTTTTTTATCCCTCCTGCATTATCCCTGATCTTCAGTACAACACTATCATCTGTTTCAAATAGATCTATTTGGATATACGCATTTTTTACTTCTCTGTGTATTAAGGTGTCTTTGGCATTGGTTAAAATGGAGATAAGTACCTGCATGTACTCATTCATATAGCCATTGATATAAAATCCATCACTACTTTCGAAACAGATCTCAATATTTGCTTTATTTAGCATCGGACGGGTGATCTCTAATGCATGCTCAACTACCTTGGAAACGGAAAAAGTTATTTTTTCTTTATTAGGATGGTAAAAATGCATAAAATCATCTATAGTACGTGACATGTATTGGATACTGTTTTCCATCTCTCCTAGCTTTTGGGAAAGTTCATCAGCCTGTAGGGTTTCTCTTTCATTTTTCTCTTTTAAAATAGAGATGAGTGTATTGTTCACTGCCAAAGGTTGACGCCACTGATGGGCGATGTTCCCTATCATCTCTCCCATATCTGCCATCTTGGCTTTTTGAAAAAGAAGTTCCTCTTTCTTTTTGAGTTCATTCAGTGATGCTAAAAGAGCAAGGTCTTTCTCTTTTAGTGCTTCAATGGTATCGATAAGTTCATCACGATAGCCCTCTTCAATGTAAAGACCACATTCAAGTGCTTTCATCTGTGTGATAAGTGGAGCAATTCTCTCTTTCTCAATGATAGAACCATGTTGTGGTGCGATGAGGTTTATATCGAGGGTTTCAATCTTTGAGAGGGCATAGTTAAAGATATCTCTACTTGGCATATATTCTGCATGAAACTCCTTTGCTTTTTCAAAATAATCATCCCCTGCATAAAATTCCCAAGACTCTTCAATGCCTCCAAATATATCACCGGAAAAGAGTGTTTTTGTCGAAGGTTCATACGTAACAAATGCTCCGGGAGAGTGACAGTACGGTGTGGTTAAAAACTCCAAATGTAAGTCATTGCTATCAAGTTTATATTGATGTTTATCTATCTCATAATAGTCAGACTTGATCATATAATGTTTTACAAGAGGTACCATGCGGCTATGGGTGATAATAAGAAGATCATTACGATCAATAAGCTTTTCCATCTCAGGTACAGAGGCTGCCAAGTCAGGGTCTTGATGGTGTAATATGATGTATTTTATATGACTCATAGAGGAGATAGAGTTTACTTTTTTGACTACTGCATCAAACTCCAGCATAGAACCCGGGTCAACTAAAATAGATTCGTTGCCATTTTCTATGAAGTAAGGATGACATTGAAAAGGGTCATTCTCAAGATACATACCGATCCAGTAAATGTTTTTTGCGATCTCTATCGCTTGTGTAAAATCCAAATTCATAGAAATAGTATAGTCAAAAAAGTGTTACTTTTTCATGATTTCAATCAAGAAAAAAGAGTATATTTGTCTGATTTAACTTTCAATAAGTGTCACCTCTAATAATATTTTGCTATAATCAGAAAAAATTATGGAGTGTAAACCATGCAGATGAGTGGTGCACAAATGGTATGTGAAGCGATAATCGCTGAGGGTGTTAAGACCGTATTTGGTTACCCTGGTGGCGCTATCATGCACGTTTATGATGAAATTTACAAACAAGAAGGGTTCGAGCATATCTTGAACCGTCACGAACAAGCTTCTGTTCATGCAGCAGATGGATATGCAAGAGCCACAGGTGAAGTTGGTGTTGCTATGGTAACCAGCGGACCAGGGTTTACGAACGCTGTTACCGGGCTTGCAACAGCCTACATGGACTCTATCCCTATGGTTGTCATCTCCGGACAGGTACCTTTGGCACTTATCGGAACAGATGGTTTCCAAGAGATAGATGCAGTGGGTATTTCAAGACCATGTACAAAGCATAACTTTTTGGTACGTACGCTTGAAGAACTTCCACGTATTTTGAAAGAAGCATTCTATATCGCAAGAAGCGGTAGACCAGGACCGGTGCTTGTTGATGTACCTAAAGACATCACAGTGGACATCGGTGAGTTTGTCTATCCTGACTCTGTAGATATCCCTAGTTATAAGCCAACCTACAAAGGGAATAAAAGACAGATAGAGAAAGCGGTTGAAGCGATCAAGTCTGCAAAGAAACCTTTACTTTATATCGGTGGTGGAGTTGTGCTTTCCAATGCTTCTGATCTTGTACGTGAGTTAGCAGAAAAAACACAGATACCTGCGGTTGAAACATTGATGGCAAGAGGGGTATTGGGTGCGAAAAATCCATTGCTTCTTGGTATGTTGGGTATGCATGGTAACTATGCATCAAACATGGCGATGTCTGAGACGGATTTGGTTATTTCACTTGGTGCCAGATTTGATGACAGGGTAACAGGTAAACTTTCAGAGTTTGCAAAATATGCAGATATCATCCATGTAGATATTGATGCAGCGAACATTGGTAAACTTGTAGATGTGGATTATCCTATCGTAGGCGATGTAACAGAAGTTGTTACAAAAATGTTAGAGCAAATTGATGACATAGACACAGACCGTTATCATGCATGGAGAGAGATACTTAATCGTTATGATGAACTTCATCCTCAGTCTTATGTAGACTCTGATGATGTCATCAAGCCACAGTGGGCTATTGAGCGTTTGGGTGAGCTTGTAGGTGAAGATGCCATCATCACTTCTGATGTTGGACAACACCAAATGTGGGCAGCGCAGCACTATCCATTTGACAGACCACGTCAATGGATAAACTCTGGTGGGCTTGGTACAATGGGCTTTGGTTTCCCTGCAGCACTTGGAGCTAAAAGAGCATTCCCTGACAAGACGGTTATTAACATCACAGGTGATGGTTCTATCTTGATGAACATGCAAGAACTTGTAACTGCAGCTGAGTATAAAATACCAGTCATCAATGTTATTTTAAATAACCATTTCTTAGGAATGGTAAGACAATGGCAAACGTTCTTTTATGAGAAGCGTTACTCTGAGACTGATTTAAGTTTTCAGCCAAACTTTAAAGCATTGGCTGAAGCGTGTGGAGGTATCGGGTATGATGTTACGACTAAAGCCGAGTTTGACGCGGCACTTAAAGATGCCATCGAACAAGACAAGGTTTGCTTTATGAATGTACAAACAAACCGTTTTGAAGATGTACTTCCAATGGTACCAGCAGGCGGAGCACTCTTTAATATGATGTTGCCACAGAAGGAGGAGAAATAATGAAAAAGGAAAGAAGAGTTATTTCTGTTATCGTAATGAATGAAAGTTCGGTTCTTGCACGTGTGACTGCACTTTTTGCAGGTCGTGGGTACAACATCGAGTCTCTTACTGTAGCACCTATCCCAGAGAGTGATATGTCACATATCACTATCGCTACTAAGGGTGATGCTAAGGTGATGGAGCAAATTACTAAACAGCTTCATAAGCTCATCCCTGTCTATAAGGTCATTGAACATGAAGAGATGGTTGAAAAAGAAATGGTGCTTGTGAAGTTCCCTGTTGAAGAGAGTTTGAGTGACATTCAAGTACTTTGTATGGCATACAATGGTGGTATAGCAAACGTAGGACCAAATATGGTTATTGGTATGGTTGCAGATGAGCCAAAACGTGTACAGCACTTTTTAGAAGCAGCACAGAGATATAATCCTATTGAGGTTGTTCGTGGTGGTGTTGTGGCTATCGAGCGTTAAGAAACAGTAAAAACTCGTTCCCACGGTTTCCGTGGGAATGCATATATCACTTTGTAAAAGTAAGAGATATTTGCTTTCAATTCATAACTGAAGTATGCATTCCCACGCAGAGCATGGGAACGAGAATGACTTTATAAAAAGGATTCTCATCATGACTTACAAACTCTCAGAAATCACACAAAATATTGGTTTAAATTTTCAAGGTACTGATATAGATATCAATGGTATACATACTCTCAGTGAAGCCAGCTCTACACAAATTAGTTTTTTTAATTCAGAAAAATACCTGGATCAACTTCCTCAAACAAAAGCTGCTGCAGTACTTATAGAAGAGAAGTATGCAGATTTATTGCCTTCTACTACAGTAGCACTTATCACAGATGAGCCTTACTTAAAATTAGCATTGGCTTCTAAGTTCTTCGCACATAAACTGGAGAGTAAAGGTGGGCATCCGGAAATGGGTGAGGGGTGTGACATAGACAAAAGAGTGCGTTTTGGTAAAAATGTCACACTTGGTGACAATGTGACTATCTTGGCAGGGTGTTATATAGGTGACAATGTGACTGTTGGTTCAGGCACTTTGTTACACCCCAATGTGACACTGTATCATCATACTGAAATTGGTGCAGAATGTATCATTCATAGTGGTACGGTGATCGGTTGTGATGGCTATGGTTTTGCACATACAAAACAGGGTGAACATATAAAAATATACCAAAACGGCAATACTGTAATTGAAGATGATGTTGAAATAGGTTCCAACTGTACCATAGACAGAGCTGTATTTGGAACAACCTATATACGCAGAGGTGTAAAACTTGATAATCTTATACAGATCGGACACAATTGTGATGTTGGAGAACATTCACTCTTTGTATCACAATCAGGATTGGCAGGTTCTACAATTCTTGGACGTAATGTTATTATGGGTGGACAGAGTGCAACAGCCGGACATTTAGAAATTGGTGCATTTACAACACTGGCTGCAAGAACCGGTGTAACAAAATCACTTGAAGGTGGTAAGACTTATGCAGGTTTTCCTGCTATTGACCATAAAGTATGGTTGCGTATGCAAGTTAAGATGGCAAAACTATTAAAACGCAAGTAATAGTAAAGAATTGTGATATAATTATTTTGTATATTAAACTATAAAGGAATTATTATGAGCGGAACAGTAACGAAAATTGATGAGTTAACTTTGAGTGGTACAAAAGATGGAAGAATTTCTATTACAACAGTAGAACAACCTTATGGACCAAATAGTGAGAGTGTGGCTAGTATAGGTATTTCGCTTCAAGCTGGGGCAGAAGAACCAGATTGGAAAGTGCATATCCCTAAAGCGAATATAGATGATGTAATTTCTGCTTTACAAGAAGCCAAAAAAAGTCTTTAATAAAAAAAGTCTTTAAAAGAGTGAAGAGATGCTGCTTATTCAGCAGCTCTCATCTCTTTATATAGTTTTAATGCCGCATCCATTCGCTCTCTATCAGGGATTTTTCTTCCTGCTATATATCCAACTATGTTATTATCATCATCAAATTTTGGTTTTATCCAAACTTCAACAAGATAATATTTCCCCTCATTATTCATATTTTTAACAAGACCTTCCCAATAGTTTCCACCTTTTATAGTCTCCCACATTCCTTTGAATGCAGCTTTAGGCATATCAGGGTGTCTATTGATACTGTGAGGTGAACCGATGAGTTCTTCTTTTGAATAGCCTGTCATCTCTCTGAACTTACGATTGGCATAAGTGATGATACCTGCAGTATCTGTCTCTGTGATCATTACTCCACCATCAAATGGGATCTCTATATCCACAGGTTCAGGTTTTGTGATGGATTTACCAGTAATAATATTTTTAATGATTTGACTCATTTTATTTATCCTTTAGGATTTATCTTTTTTAATATAATACCAGCGAAAGCTTATATCATTATAATATTTTCGTTACAATACGGAATTATTATAATAAGGGCTCTTAGAGGTGCCTCAAAGGAAGTTTTTTGTCTATCACTGAAACGATAAAATCACTACTGGAACAACGTATTTTAGTCATCGATGGTGCCATGGGTACACAGATACAAGACCTTGAAGTGCCAAGCGAAGCTTGGATAGATGATAAAGGTGTAGACCAAGAGGGCTGTAATGAACTCTTAAACCATTCCGCACCCGATATTATTAAACGTATTCATAAACGTTATGCGATGGCAGGTGCAGACCTTATAAAGACCAATACCTTTGGAACGATGCCGTGGGTACTTGATGAGTATCAGATGGGTGAACGTGCATATGAGCTTTCTAAAAAAGGTGCAGTGCTTGTTAAAGAGATTTGTGAGGAGTATGGTACGGAAGCGTCACCAAGATTTGTACTGGGTTCTATAGGGCCAGGGACAAAACTCCCCTCTTTGGGACATATTCATTATGATGAGATGTATGAGGGGTATAAACTTTGTGCATTGGGGTTGATCGATGGTGGTTGTGATGTTTTCCTTTTGGAAACGTGTCAAGATCCACTTCAAATTAAAGCAGCACTCCATGCTTGTGAAGCAGCAAATGAAGAGAGAGAAGTGAAGCTTCCTATTATGGTTTCTGTGACTATTGAACTCAGTGGTTCTATGCTCATAGGTACGGATGCGACAACGATCGTAACTATCTTGGAACCGTTCGATATTTTATCTCTTGGTTTCAATTGTGGTACAGGGCCTGATCAGGTTAAAAAACATCTCAAGACACTCTCTGAACTTTGTGATATACCTATCTCAGTTCATGCCAATGCCGGGCTTCCTCAAAACCGTGGAGGGTATACATATTACCCGATGGGGCCAGATGAATTTACTGAAAAGCAACTTGAATTTACGACCTTTGATGGGGTAAGTTTCTTGGGTGGATGTTGCGGTACTACACCGCAACACATACAGGCACTTAAAAAAGCCGTTGAAGTGATACAGCCTAAGAAACCTACGGGTAGCATAGAACCAAGTATCGCTTCACTTTTTAACACGACTGAACTTTTCCAAGAGCCTGCACCACTGCTCATAGGGGAGCGTTCTAATTCAACGGGTTCTAAAGCATTTAGAGAACTCATTATTGCCAGTGACTATGAAGGTACACTTACTGTAGGACAGGCACAAGTAAGAGATGGGGCACATTGTTTAGATGTGAATGTTGAGTTTGCAGGGCGTGACGGGGCTAAAGATATGGCAGCAGTGATGGAGCTTTACAATCAAAAGATCCCTCTTCCACTTATGCCGGATGCTACACGTGTAAATACGATGGAAGAGGGCTTGAAGTGCATAGGTGGAAAGCCCATCATCAACTCGGTGAATCTTGAAGATGGTGAAGAGAAACTAGATGCGATTTGTCAATTGGCAAAAAAGTACGGAACGGCTTTAGTATGTTTAACCATTGATGAAGTGGGGATGGCAAAAACTACAGAAACAAAGTTAGCACAGGCAGAGCGCATTTATGATCTGGCGGTGAATCGTCATGGTATAGATCCTCGAAACCTTATTTTTGATATGTTGACCTTTACGGTTGGGTCGGGTGACTTAGAGTACAGAGATGCAGCCATACAAACCTTAGAAGCCATAAGAGAGTTACATAAAAGACATCCTGAAGTAGGTTCAACACTTGGGCTTTCAAACATCTCATTTGGTCTGGCTATCAATGCCAGACGCTATTTGAACTCAGTGTTTTTACACCATTGTTTAGAAGCTGGTATGACTTCTGTTATCATCAATGTTAAACACATTGTGCCATTGGCTAAGATGAGTGATGCAGACCGTGAGATTTGTGAAGAGTTACTCTTTAACCCTGATGATCAGTCGCTTTTTAAATTCATAGAATACTTCTCTGATGCGGTGATAGATGATGACAGCAACGATGAAGAATATGAAGCAATGAGCAATGAAGAGAAGATTTCAAAACTTCTACTAGATGGTGATAAAGAGCGAATGATCCCCTTGGTCGAAGAGGCACGGCATGAGATAGAAGCCGACAGAATTGTGAATGAAATTCTGATAGATGCCATGAAAGTGGTAGGGGAACTCTTTGGTTCGGGACAAATGCAGTTGCCATTTGTATTGCAATCCGCAGAGACCATGAAAACGACGGTGGATTACTTGAATCCATACCTAACCAAACAAGAAAAAGAAACAGAGACAACACTGGTCATAGGTACAGTCAAAGGTGATGTACATGATGTGGGCAAAAACCTTGTGGATATCATACTTTCAAACAATGGTTTTAAAGTCATAAATGTAGGTATAAAAACACACCTTGAAACGTATCTCGAGGCACATAAAGAGCATAATGTACAAGCCATAGGTATGAGCGGTTTACTTGTAAAGTCAACAGCCGTCATGAAAGACAATCTTGAAGCCATGGCTGAGATGGGTATGGAAATACCTGTGTTACTTGGTGGTGCGGCACTTACACGTTCATTCGTAGATGACTTCTGCCGTCCTATCTATAAAGGTCCCATTTTTTACTGTCGTGATGCTTTTGATGGTGTTATCGCTATGAGTAGGATTGAAAAATATAATGAAGACAATTCTGTGGGGCTTGACACCCGTATGGCAGGCGATATGGTAGAACGTGAAGAGAAGGTTAAAAAAGAGGTCATCATTCCTCCTTTTGCAGAGATAAAGATGCCAGACCGTTCTGTAGAGATACCAACACCACCGTTTTGGGGTAGAAGAGTACTTCAAAAAGAAGATCTTGACATAGATATGATCTATGAGTGGATCAACACACGTTCAGTTTTCAAGATGCACTGGGGTTACAAAAGCAAAGGTATGGATAAGGAGGAGTATAAAAAGCTCATAGATGAGACTGTCTATCCTGCCTTTGAACGTTTGAAAAAAGAGTTTATAGAAAAAGAGCTGTTTGAACCTACCATCATCTACGGTTACTACCCTTGTAGGAGTGATGATCAGGAGTTGTTTTTATTTGATGAGAGTGAAGGGTGGAATGTAGATGCTAACGCAAACCGAGAACCTTTAAACAAAGTCATCGGCAGAGCTGTGACAAAATTCTCTTTCCCAAGACAAGGCAGAAAACCACACAGAGCACTCAGTGACTTCTACAGACATGACAGACACGATGTCATAGCCCTTACCTGTGTCAGTGCCGGACCAAAGTTCGCAGCATATGAAAAAGAGCTCTATGATGCAGGTAAATACCTGGAATATAACATGGTGCATGGTCTTTCTGTGGAGCTGGCAGAAGCTTTAGCAGAAGTGGTGCATAAACAAATCCGTTTGGATTTAAACATTGCTTCTGAAGATGAGGGACATACCCTGCGTGATGTACGTATGAACCGTTATCAGGGGGCTAGATATTCGTTTGGTTATCCTGCTTGTCCGGACTTAGAAGCTAGTCGTGAGTTGTTTGATATGTTAAAGCCTGAAGAGTTTGGGATTGAACTCTCTGAGACTTTCCAGATACATCCGGAGCAGAGTACTACGGCATTGGTGGTGCATCATCGGAATGCTACTTATTATTCGGTGTAGTATAGCATTGCATCTGAATAAAAGGAAAATTTTTTGTTGGAAATTTTAAATTCTTTAACACTATGGTCTGGAGGATTTGTAGTAGGTGTAATATCTCTTATTTCTACCTATTTTGTTCATGCCACAAATAATCTTGATAGAGTTATATATAGTATGATTATTGCTTTTATTGTAACTAATATATTATATTGGATGCCTTGTTGGTTAGGTGCAAATTGTGATGAATTTTTTAGTTGGGCACCATTATTTATTGTACCGTGGATTATTGTAGGATTTTTTGTTTCCTTTATATTTCAACTACTATTTAAGAAAAAGGAATAGTTAACTCGTTACCATGTTGTACGTGGTAATGCATATTTCAATTTATTTTTAAAATTCCTATTATTTAACTTGTGATCTTGTTACTCTCTTCATTTTTTTAGAAAAAACGAAGCAAAAAATCGTCATGGCTCTCGAATCGCTTCGCTTTCAAGGGCGTTCGCCATGACAAGGCACACTTCGTGTGATTGATGTAGGGTGCGTTTGCTAACGCACCTTTAATATGAATGGTTTGGTTAAGCCTTTCAGTGGATATATTTTTTTATGCGAATATTATTAATGGTGTGTTGGCAAACACACCCTACGTTTTCTTTGGTTCCACCTCAGGAGAGGCTGAACCAAGGGAACTTCTATGCATTTACTCAAAAATCTGTCAAATTGTCATGCTTTTAATTCAAAAACAAACAGTAACACGATATTATTTTTGTAATTTAATCATACAAGGATAATTCATGCTAGAAAAACATGGATCTATGCTTCTTGCCAGAGAAGATATAAAAGTTTTTGATTGTACCATTAGAGATGGTGGTTTGGTGAACAACTATCACTTTACAGACGAGTTTGTAAAAGGTGTATATGATACCTGTGTTGCAGCGGGTGTTGACTATATGGAGATAGGGAAAAATAACTCTCCGACTCTTATGAGTGAAGAGGAGTTTGGTGCTTGGAACTTTTCTAAAGAGGAGGATATCAGACGGATCGTTGGCAACAATGATACAGATATGAAGATAGCGGTAATGTCTGACATAGGAAGAACCGTAAAAGAGGAGCTTCTGCCCAAAGAGGAGTCTGTGGTCGATATGATCAGGATAGCAACCTATATCCATCAGATACCCGAAGCCATAGAGCTTATAGAAGAGGCTCATGCTAAAGGGTATGAGACCACCGTAAATGTTATGGCGATTGCCAAGTCATTTAACGATGAGCTAGATGAGGTGCTTGAGGTGCTTGCTAAGACAAATGTTGACGTTATTTATATTGCTGATACTTTTGGATCGTTTTATCCTGAGCAGATCAAGAAGCTAACCGGGAAATACCTCGATGTAGCAGAAGCTAGTGGTAAACAAGTAGGGATTCATGCCCATAACAACATACAGTTAGCATATGCAAATACTATAGAGGCGATGATGTATGGCACGAGCTTCTTGGACTGTACTATCTCTGGGTTGGGAAGAGGAGCAGGGAACTGCCCTATGGAGCTTCTTATTGGTTTCTTGAAAAATCCAAAATACAAACAGCTGCCCGTTCTTGAGTTTATAGAGAAGTTTATAGTTCCTTTGGAGAAAGAGTTGGATTGGGGATACAGCATCCCATACATGATAACCGGTCAGCTTGTAGAGCACCCAAGATCTGCGATGAAAGCTAGAGATGAGGGTGACACGGAGTATGTTAATTTTTATAAGAACTTAACAGAGAAGTGGGAATAAGAAATAGATATTAAAACTCAGTTTTAGCTTTTTTAACTCGTTACCACGTTGTACGTGGGAACGCATACTTTTTGTGATTAATGGAGATTTTTTTTAAACCTCATGTTCGATCACATCATCCAAATACTCAAAATCTAGCATCTCTTTGATAATCTCATTTAAACGTTTTTCACTTTTAAAGCCATGAGAAAATAGCATATCCATTACTTCAGCAGTATAGATATTATTTAGAACAGTTACATACTCTTTTTTGATATATGGAGTGATACTATTTAGATCTGCAAGTAAGTCTATTCTATAGGCTTCTATGCCATCTTCTCCATAGTCGGCATCGAGATCTTCTTTGTCTATGTCATCAGTGGCTTCTAACATTTTTCTAAAGATGAAGTCTTCAAAGTTTTTAGCGATGACCTCTGTTTCATCCATGTCATCCCATATGAGTACTACGGGGTTTTCACCCTCAACTTCTATGTTCTTGTAGAAAGCATAGATGTTACCTTCTGCTGTTTTAGCAAAAGGAATGAAGTGGTGTTTTTCTGTGTCCCATAGTTCTGGGAATTCGAAGTTAAGCATTTCGTCTGTAGTGAGAAGTTCAAAGTCTGTACCGCCTGAATGTAAAAGTAGAGGTGGATTTTCTTTAAGTGTAGGGTAGACATCATCTGCCCATGTTTTACCTTCTGCCAATGGGAGTTCAAAGCCTCTCATCCAGTTGAGCATATCGGCTCCAAAAAGCGTTTTATAGAGCTTTGGGAAATTTGTCTTATGTTTTGTTTCTAGTTGTTCTAATGTTGTCATAGCTTATTCCAAATTATAATTTTATGTATATATAACGAAAAACACATCAATCTTTGCTTCTTACCTGGATTATCTATGAAATTATCCAACTATTGACAAATATATTTTTTATATATATAATAGTAATAAAATATTACTAAAGGAATGTAGTTATGGACTTTCATATTGCAACTACAGATGACTTTCCAAAGTTGCCTGTGATCAAGGAAAAATTTGATATCTTTAGAGTTCTTGTTTATGATTTCAAAAAAATGTTTTATGTAGAAGTATGTAGAACCAAAGGTACTATCAGGGCATTTGGAAAAACAAAGAAAAAGGCTTTAAAGAAAGCACTAAAAAGATTAGAATCTGAAATGGATTGATCAAGTTACCCAGTGACAGTATCAGTAGGTTTATTTAAATTAAACCTACTATTCCAGTTCTGCCAATTTTACCTCATACTTAGCATTTATTTCATCCATTATTTCACTTGCCACTTCAAGTCGTTCAAATAAAATCCCTATCTCTTTTTGTGTCTCTCCAAGGGATTTTGAGTGTTCCATCATTGCAGAGTTATCGCCACTGTTAGATGCTTGAGTAAGTGCTGTGTTAAGTGTCTCTTCCAGTGCTTCGAGTTCTTCTATTTTGCTTTCAAAAAAGGCTAACTCTTTCCTGTATGGACCAGCTTCTTTGGCTTTTTCCTGGATGATGGCTGTTCTGCGTTTTTTACGTTCTTTTTTGTCTAGTTTAGGTTTGGTCTTTTTAGGTTTGACTGCACCTTCTTCCTCTTCCCAGCCTATCTTCTCTAAAAAGTCATCATAGGTACCCTCAAAATACTCAGCAGTTCCCTTATGGAAGATGATAAGTGAAGTTGCAAGTTTACGTAGTAGCATCTCAGAGTGAGTAACCATGATGGTGGAGCCTGGGAAAGACTCTATAGCATCACAAAGTGAGTCTATAGATTGCATATCTAGGTGGTTGGTAGGCTCATCCAGTAACAAAAGGTTTGCAGGGGTTCCGATGATCTTTCCTAGCATGACACGGCTTCTCTCTCCCCCTGAAAGGACTTCTATCTTCTTATCTGCAAGTTCACCTGAAAACATCATTGTTCCACAGATAGCGCGTACTTCTGCGAAGCCTATCTTTTTATCAACTGAAGAGATCTCATCTATGATGGTGTTTTTAGTATTGAGCCTTTCAATGTTGGTTTGTCCAAAATGTGCCATAGTTGTAGAAGGGTGAAAAGAGAGTTCCCCCTGTTGTTTTGGTAACTCTCCTGCTATGTAGTTAAGTAGAGTTGATTTCCCTTTACCATTTTTCCCGATAATGGCTAGACATTTTCCATTTTCAAGTGCAAAAGTGAGGTTCTGAAAAAGAGGGTTGTTCTCATCATATCCAAACCCAAGATCTTCTGCACGAAACAGTACTTTGGCAGGAGTCTCGTTGTAGTTAAATTTAAAAGAGAGAGAAGCCTCACTCTCTAAGTCCTCCATCTCATCCATCTTTTCCAATATCTTCACTTTAGATTGTGCAAGTGCAGCTGTAGAAGCTCTGGCTTTGTTACGAGCAATGAACTCTTCAAGTTCTTTTCTTTTTTTGTCCTGGTTGAGTTTTGTCTTTTCATAGGTTTCATCTTGTAAGGCCAAGGTATCATAGTACTTTTTTGTACCGCCCTGTACCATGAAAAGACCTTTACGTTGTATACCCATAGTATGGGTAGTCACAGCATCCATAAACTCACGGTCGTGGGTGATGAGTATGACTTCACCATCAAACTCACGGATGAACTGTTTAAGCCAACGAAGAGAAAGGATATCCAGGTAGTTGGTAGGCTCATCCAGCAGCAGCATATTTGGTTCTGTAGCAAGGAGTTTAGCCAGGTTGATACGTATCTGGTATCCACCCGAAAAGCTAAGAGGATCTTTTTCCAGGTCTTCAGCTGTAAATCCAAGTCCAAAGAGGATCTTCTCTATCTTATAGAAGTTATATTGTTCATCTTCAGGGAGTATCTGTGCACACTCCTCATGTACCGTTGGCTTGGTAAATTCAAGATGCTGACGGAGTGTACCTATACGGTAGTTCTTTGGGATGCTTACATCTCCTTCATCATGACTCTCTTCATCCAAAATGATCTTAAAGAGAGTAGACTTTCCTGTACCATTACGTCCTATGAGACCGATTTTTTGATTGGAAGTAACTTTGAGGTTGAGATCGCGAAAAAGTGTTTGTCCGCCGAAGCTTTTAGTTATATTTGTGAGTTGTATCATTATATATGCCCATTTTAAAATAAAGAACCCTCTGAATACCTAGGATTATTCAGTGGTTTCTATTGGTGGAAGTATATCAAAAGTTTTTATCATACAGCTCTTTATTTATATGCTACACATGCTATTTACTTTATATTTAGCTATTGTTTTGCCTTTCATATCCATGACATGTACTGCACAGGCCAAACAGGGGTCAAAGGAATGCACTACACGCAATACCTCTAAAGGATTGTTCGGATCATTGAGTTTTAGCCCTATCATCGATTCTTCATAAGGCCCTCTTTGTGTATCGTCACGTGGTGAAGCGTTCCATGTGGTTGGGGCTATGACTTGATAGTTGGCAATTTTTGCTTCTTTTATATCTATAAAATGGGCTAAAACACCTCTTGGTACTTCATAAATACCACTTCCTCTTGAAGATTTCGGTAAATCTTCAAATTGATATTTTGTCCATGTTTCTTCATTGTAATATTTGATATTTTCGATCAAATCACTTATAAAATCAAAAATATACTCATTGCAGATCTCAGCTTCTATGGCTCTTGTAACGGTTCGACCCATGGTAGTTGAAAAATCGATGAGTTCTAACTTGTACTGATCCATCCATTGTTGCATTACCGGTTTAATAATAGGTGAATCTTTAAGATATCCCACCATCATTCGGGCAAGTGGGCCAACCTCCATTGCTTTGCCCTTGTAGCGTGGTGACTTCACCCAAGAGTATTTGCCTTCTGTCTTGAGGCTTCCATCCTCATTCAGATCAGTGTAAAAAGGTTCTGTTTCACTCGCATAAGGGTTAACTTCATTTCCATCATACCACGAACGATTGACATGTTCTGTTATATGCTCCTGATCAAAAGGCTCTAACACATCAAAGAGATGATCAAAAATAACACCTGATTCAAATAACATCTGCTGTTTTCCAAACTGGTAACCCCCACTTGCAAAAAAGTTTCCAAGTCCTCTTCCCGCTCCTTGTTTCATATCATCCAAATACGCTTTGGTTACCATATGAATATCAGGAAGATAGGCTTTTTTTATAAATGCTCTTACCTCTTTCATAATAAACATAAATTGGTTGAGTCTGTCTGGATTAAGCATATCTGCTACAGAGGTCACTCCACCTACTACCAGGTTTTGAGGGTGTGGTGTCTTACCTGCAAATATAGCTATGGCTTTACCCAGTTCTCGCTGAATTTCCAGCGCTTCAAAATAGTGATTCATATGAATCAAATTCTCTTCAGGAGAGAGTTTATATGCTTCATGCCCCCAATATCCATTTGCAAACAGGCCTAGTCTTCCAGCAGAGATGAACTTTTTAAGTTTCTCTTGAATCCCTTCCAAATGACTTGCTGAACATTTAAATGGGCTATCGGAAAATATTTTGGCAACCTCTACGGCTTTAGAGATATCAGCTTTGATCGCTCCGGTAACATCTACAAAATCCAAAGAGTGCAAGTGGTAGTAATGTATTACATGATCTTGTACAAAGAGACTGAGTGTGGTTAAGTTACGAATGATTTCTGCATTATCTACAGGTGTGATCTTATAGGCATTTTCAACTGCGCTAATGGATGCGCGGTAATGCACATTGGTACACACTCCACAAATTCGTTGGGCGATCAATCCTGCATCTCTAGGATCACGCCCTTTTAAAATGGTTTCAATACCACGAAACAGTTGCCCCGAAGCCCATGCTTCTTTTACCACATTATCTTCATCAACCTCCACTTCAATTCTTAGATGACCTTCGATTCTTGTAATGGGGTCAATAACTATTTTTTTACGATTCATTTTCTTCTTCCTCTATACGACGATGATTAGCATATTTATCAAAAGCAATTTTACCTTCACCACAGGCGATACATCCATGTCCCGCCTGAACCGGCCAACTTGTCCCTTCGTTGAACTTAACCAATGGGCAATTAAGATCTGCGTAAGGTCCTTTACAGCCCATATGAAACAGACACCATCCTTTCTTGGCACCCTCATCACCCCACTCTTCAACAAACTCATCCATATCATAATGGCCACGACGTTCACAATTATCATGTATGCGGTAACTGTATGCCCACTCTGGACGATTTTTAGCATCCAGTTTTGGCAGTTCATCAAACATTAAAAAGTGGAGCAGGGTACCTACTATATTAATAGGGTTCACCGGACACCCGGGAAGATTAATAATATCATCCCGTCCTAAAGCTTCGCTTACACCTACCGCACCGGTAGGATTAGGCGCTGCTGCCACCACACCACCATCTAAGGCGCAACTGCCAATAGCAAATACAGCCATCGCATCCTTGGCTACCCGTTTGAGTAGATCTACACCCGTCTCACCTTTGGATCCAATACGTAAGAAGTTACCTTCCAATCCTAAAGGTATCGCACCCTCTACCATGAGAATATACTGATCATTCTCTATCACAGAATTGAGTGCATTTTCAGAATTGTCTCCAGAAGCTGCCATGAGAAGTTCATGATAATCCAAAGAGATATAATCTAAGATCAGATCTTCTACACTGGGATTTACATTTTTAATAAAGCCTTCTGAATTACCGGAACAATCGGATAATTCTAACCAAATAATAGGGACTTTATTGAGATGTTCCACTCCTTCCTTGACTAAGGGTTCATAGTCTGGATGTAACTTTAGATCAGCGGTTAACATCGAGACCCATTTATTAAACTCTCTGTTTTTATCAAAAATTTCTAATGCACTCTCAAGGTTGCCTGTGCTTATCTCGTTGTGTGGATGTAGGGTATTGTATTTTTGGATGCGAGCTTGAATTTTGGCATACTCTGCCTCTTTTTCTTTTTTCTGACGCTCTTCTCTTAAGCGTTTGGCTTCCATAGGGTCTACAGGTGTTTGCGAAATCAGATCAGAGATCATCATTTTACAACGACCACATACCCGTCCGGCATTGGTAAAAGGCTTTAATTCAGAAAATGCGGTCACGGCATTCTCTTTGATCATATCGATTAGATCAAGTTCATAACTCCCTTCACAACTACAGACCAAATGTCCTCGTTCACTCACAAGACGATTTTGATAAAAATAAGAGGGGTCTATAGTCTCTTGTTTTTGCATCATTTGAGATAAATGTAAAAGATCAATATTGGTATTAATACCAATAAACCTTACCAACTTATCTTCATTGATGATATATTGATCGATTCTATTTTCCTCCTGGGAACCTATCAATATGGTTTCATTTAATTTATCTTTTGGATCAAAGAAGGGGGAAGTGACATCATTTAACATGAATGAACCCACTTTTAAAGCATTAATAGCGGTATCTCTTACATAAGGCTCTGTATCTTGTTTTAATATAGAGGCAATAGCAATATCCGCTTGATCGGTACATGATTTTATATGTCCTGCAATAAAACCACTACTGCTTAACTGTGCTGCTTCACCAACCACATAAATATGAGGATCTGAAGATTGCATAAAGTCATTAACCAATACCCCTTTATCTGTATCAAGCATCTCTTTTGCAAAATCGATATTGGGCATGATTCCCACACCAAAAATGATAAAAGGGTCTTCAATCGTGCTTTGTTTTGTAATGACTTTAATCACTCGATCATCTACAATTTCTTTATCAACAATAGCATCATTAAACAATATTTGGACTCGGCTATCTTTACAAAAAGCCTTTTTCATTAATGCCACACTATTGTGATCTATAGTGTCATCATACAACAAACGATCATTTCTGCTTATTAGGGTGATTGATTTTGGTTCTTTCATCCCAATAAGGGTATCAAGAAGCTCTAATCCAATAGGACCAACACCAACGATCACAACATTTTTATTCTTAATTTCATGCATAATCTTATAACTGTCATCCGCACTTCTGAACGTAGAAGCATTTTTTAGATGATCGATATTAAAAAGAGTTCTTGGTTTTGACCCTGTAGCAATAATAAGTTTATCATATTTAAATATAGCATGTTCACTGATCACCCGTTTCGATTCTGTATCAATGGCATTGATCTTACAATTAAGTTCAACGACCACTTCAGGATTCAGTTCTAATGTAATATCACTTAATGGTGTACTTTTGTTAACCAATCGACATAGATGTATCCTATCATAGGGCATGTAAGATTCATCGGAAACAATGACAACCTCACTCTGAGGACTTAACTCTTTTATTTTATTGGCAGTATACACTGAAGCGATACCGCCCCCAACAATAAGAATTCTCATAACTAATTAATCTCCAATTTCTAGTTTAAATTTATCTAGTTTATTTTTTCCCGCCATTAACCATATCTGAGAGGATCCCTTTTTCATCTTGATTTTCAGCAACAAAAATACCGATGATATGCAGAGGTACAAAGATAAGAATAGCATTAAAAACAAGTTCATGTATCTCTTTGATGTCATGGGCTCCATCTTTAGTAAGACTAAGTGCTTCATAAAAATGGATCACCAACCCACTTACAGCCATAAAAAGTAGAATACCATAGATACCGACATATCCCAGTTTTACCATCTTTTTATGAAACGTCTCTTTACCCAGATTTTGGTAGTTTTGTTTTCCACTTTCTGTAAAAAAGAGTATGATCCTCCAAACTAATAATGCAGCCAAGGCATATCCTAAAATGATATGCCACTCCCACATCGGAGCTCTAATAGCTTTTGCCAGGACTTTTGCCTGTTCAGCTGTAACTTCCAGGTTGATTTCTGAGAGTTTTTGTGTGAGAAGTTCAGAGTTCGTTCTCCAGCTTAAAAAAGTTTTTCGTAAAAACACTGTGCCAAGCAGTCCTAAAACTACTATAGCGTGTATCCAGTGCCAAATTCTAAAATTTAGACTCCATTTTTTCATGATCTACTCCATTGTATTTATTTACTTTTTGTGTTACCTATTCTTTTAACTGTGGCGTTGTTTCCCTTTCATTTTTTTTAGAAAAAAATGAAACAAAAAAATCGTCATCTCTCTCGAACCGCTTCGCTTACAAGGTCGTTCGAGATGACAGGCACGCTTTGCGTGATTAATTAATACCGTACTCTTTTCCATAATTTTCAACCACGAAGTCAATATCTTTGTCCCCACGTCCTGAGAGGTTAATAAGAATAGTACCAATATTTGGTTCTTTTGCCAATTTTAGTGCATAAGCAACCGCATGTGCCGACTCAATAGCTGGAATGATTCCTTCTTCTCTGGAGAGTTCAAAAAATGCTTCTATCGCTTCTTTATCAGTGATAGAAGCATAGTTTACACGTCCAAGGTCTTTGAGATAAGCGTGTTGTGGTCCAACAGAAGGGTAGTCAAGTCCAGATGCAACAGAATAAACTTCTTGTGGTTCACCTTGATCATCTTGAAGCATATATGATTTAAAGCCATGCATGACCCCTGGTTTTCCTTTGGTCATAGTCGCAGCATGTTCCCCTGGTATGTCAAGGCTTCTTCCTGCCGGTTCTACACCATGCATAGTTACACTCTTATCATCCATAAAAGCGGTAAAAAGTCCCAATGCATTAGAACCACCACCTACACAGGCAACAAGATTATCAGGTAGCTTACCTGTCATTTGTTGGAACTGCTCTTTGGCTTCTACCCCTACGATGGATTGAAAATCTCTTACCATCTTAGGGAAAGGGTGAGGTCCTACTACGGAACCGATGGCATAAAACTGTGTGACAGGGTCTTTCATGTAGTTTTCAAAAGCAGTATCAACAGCCTCTTTAAGCGTACGACGACCATGTGTTGCAGGGATGACATTTGCACCCAGTATATGCATACGTACTACATTTGGATGTTCTTTTGCCATATCAACTTCACCCATGTAAATGTCACACTCCAGTCCTACTAAAGCAGCAGCAGTAGCAAGTGCCACACCATGTTGTCCGGCACCAGTCTCAGCAATGAGCTTCTTTTTACCCATCTTTTGGGCTAGTAGTGCTTCCCCTAAACAGTGGTTTATCTTATGGGCACCGGTATGGTTAAGGTCTTCTCTTTTAAGATAAATATCTGCACCGTATTTCTCTGAGAGGTGTTTCGCATGAAAGATAGGGCTTGGACGACCTACATAGTGTTGATAGAGACTGGAAAGTTCTTCTAAAAATTCAGGTTCCTGTCGGATCTCTTCATAGGAAGCAGTGATCTCATCCATAATAGTTTGAAGCTCAGGAGGGATAAAAGACCCTCCATACTCTCCGAAATAACCTTTTTCATCAGGAAGTGGACAATTAAAAATATTTTTTGGCATACAAACTCCTTTATATGTTGAATTATTGTACATCAAAATACTTTTTGGGTGACTGAATAGATATTTTATGATAAAATACTATAAAAATATGTAATAGGAGTAAGAATGAAGAAGTTATGGTTAACACTGTTAATAGGTGCAGTGTCTCTCATGGGTGCAGAACAAAAAGTGGATGGGGAAAAGGTATTTGATAAAGCCTGTGCCTCTTGCCACATTAAGATGATTACAGCCGAAGAGACTAAAAAGGTCTTTAAAACGCTTAAAGCACCGCCTATGGTGGAGGTTTCAGGACAACTTAAAAATAATATAAAGATCGTTGAAGATATTGATGATGAGATACATAGAGCTGTGGTCATTGCATTTATCAAAGATTATGTCATCTATCCACACATGGATAAAAGTATGTGTCAGGCAATGGCACTTGAAAAATTTGATCTGATGCCTTCACTGAAAGGAAAATTGAGTGAAGAAGAGCTTAATGCTGTGGCTGCCTGGGTGTATGATTTTTATGTAGGTAAAAAATTCTAGTATGAAACTGCAAGAAGGAATCTATAAACACTATAAAGGGAATCTTTATGAAGTACTAACCACCGCCAGGCACTCTGAGACTGAAGAGTGGATGGTGGTCTATAAAGCACTTTATGGTGAAGAGGGGATATGGGTACGTCCTTATGAGATGTTTGTGGAGAAGGTAGAGGTTGATGGAAATTTAATTTCTAGATTTGAATTTATAGAAAGTTAATTTTTTACGATTTCCTCTCATTCCATATTGAGGCATTGTTTCTCTCTTCATTTTTTTAGAAAAAACGAAGCAAAAAATCGTCATCTCTCTCAAATCGCTTCGCTTTCAAGGGTGTTCGAGATGACAAGATACACTACGTGTAATTAGTGGGATGGAAAGTATGGTTAAATCCCCTCCATTCTTCTAGCTTCAAAACTTACCAGATCATCTCCTGAAAATCTAAATATCAGTTCAATAGGACGACAACACACTTCACAGTCTTCAATGTAATCACTAGACTCTTCAGAACTATCCAGTATCATAGAGATTCGTTCCCAGCAGTAGGGGCAGGTAAAAAAATGTTCCATTACTTTTCCTTCTTTTTAACTAGATTACTTAACCAATCGGTAATATAACACCCATTCTCACAACCACCATTTTTATCACATCTTGCTTTTCTGATGTTACGTATGAGCAGCAGTAAAAATCCAAGGGCTATGATGAGTTGTACGATACCCACAAGCCATTGGTGCTGCATAAGATTTTGGATGGAGAGTACAAGCATAATGATGGTGACGATGAGGCACATATTAAATCCTAGTTTTTGTGTGATTGTACTATACTTCTTTATAAGTTTTAAGTTCTATTTCTACTTTTTTAGAAAATAGTAGGCGCCCAACGGAAGTGCCCTTGGGGCACAAAAAGCGTCACTGCTCTCAAATCGCTTCGCTTACAAGGGTATTCGCAGTGACATTATTAATGGAATAAAAAAGGAAATTAATGTCAGTTATAATAGATCATTTTAAAACCATCACACAAATCCCACATTGCAGTAAAGAAGCTGATAAGCTTTTAGACTTTTTAGTAGATTTTGCCAAAGAGAGAGATTATAGTGTAGATGTGGATGAAGTAAAGAATATTTTGATATCTAAAGGAACACCAACACTTTGCCTGCAAGCTCATTATGATATGGTCTGTATGGGTAAAGCACCCACGGTAGAAACCTATGAAGAGGATGGCTGGATGAAAGCTAAAGACTCCTCTTTGGGTGCAGATAACGGTATGGCGATCGCTATGATGATGAGACTGATGGATGAGGGGCAAGAGCTGGAGTTTTTGCTTACTTCAGATGAAGAGATAGGACTTATCGGTGCAAATGAAGTGGCTTTTGATCTGATGAGTAAGTATATGTTAAATCTTGACAGTGAAGATGAAGCAGAAGTGTATATAGGGTGCGCAGGTGGTGTAGATATCACTGCGGTAAAACATGATAGCTATGTGGATGCTAAAGGTGACTGTTATGAAGTTGGAGTGAAAGGACTTGTGGGTGGACACTCTGGTGTAGATATAGATAAAGGTATCCCTTCTGCTATTAAAGAGTTAGGTGCGTATCTACATACACACAATATCACACAATTAGCAAGCATCTATGGAGGAGAGCGTCGGAACTCTATCCCTGCAAATGCAGTGGCTATTGTCTATAGCCAAAGAGCTTTAGAGAGTACAGATATAGTTCAGGTAAGGAAACTCAGTGAACAGCCTTTGGTGCTGGGTGAGGGTGATAAAGTGATTGATATGATCTATGCGTTTGAACATGGTGTAAGAGCACAAAATGAGGAGTTGGGTATCCCTGATGTGAGTATCAACCTTGCTATCATTGCTGCAGATGAAAAAGGTGGACTCACCATAGAAACAAGTGCAAGAGCTATGGGTGCTGAGAAGTTAGAATTGTTATCCAGTGAGACAGTATCGTTTTTTGAAAATTATGGCTTTGATGTAGAGTTGGAAGATAAATACCCTGCATGGAAACTGGATATAAGTGACTTTACGAACCTGGTAAGCGAAGAGATGAAATCTGTGTTTGGTACAACTAAAATGACGGCGATACATGCGGGACTGGAGTGTGGTGTCATAGGGGAGAAATATCCTCAAATAAAACTCGCTTCTATTGGACCAACGATACGTTATCCTCACTCTACAAGAGAGAAAGTAAAATTGGATTCTGTAGAGAAAACATTTGATGTGCTTCAAAGGATCATTAATAAAGTTTAGTATCATAGTATATGTGTATTTTTGTTACACATTTACAAATAGTTTTTACAAATAATTTTTATAATTTCATGGTAAGTCAGATAGGAGTAAGCTTTAAAAATACCAATGGCAAAAAATGCCTAAAATGAAGGGGTAAAATGAAAACAATATTTCAGGATATAGAGTATTTAAATAAGAATGTAGAGGATAAAAGATCAAAAAAGATCCTTAAAGAACTTGAGCAGAATTTTCATCTATTAAAAACCAAAAGTGGTCTGTCTCAACTGATGAATAAGAAAAGACTTGCCAAGATTACACGTAATGTTGAATATGAAAATGAATTAAAAGAGCTACAGGTAGAGCTTATTAAACTACAAAACTGGGTTTATGATAACAACAAACGTGTTATGATCATCTTTGAAGGGCGTGATGCTGCAGGAAAAGGTGGAGCGATCAAACGTTTTACACAATACCTCAATCCTAGAAAATTCAGAGTAGTTGCTTTACAGAAACCAACAGAAGTGGAGACAGGACAGTTTTACTTCCAACGATATTTCCAACACTTGCCAAATCCGGGTGAGATCACATTTTTTGATAGAAGCTGGTATAACCGTGCCATCGTAGAACCGGTTTTTGATTTCTGTACCCCTGAGCAGTATGAAAAGTTTATGAAACAGGTACCTGAGATCGAACATTCGATCATTGATGATGGTATTATCTTAATTAAATTCTGGTTCTCTATCACAAAAGAAAATCAACAAAAAAGATTTAAAGAGCGTATGAGTAATCCTCTTAAGCATTGGAAACTGAGTCCAGTGGATCAGAAAGCACAAGAGATGTGGGATAAGGTCACTTACTACAAAGAAGAGATGTTCAGCCGTTCACATACTGGATACGCACCGTGGATCATCGTCGACAGTAATGATAAGAAAAGAGCCAGATTAGAGTCTATACGTTACGCACTTGCGCAAATACCGTATGAGGGTAAAAAGGATGCCAAGATCAATCTTCATCATGACCCGGAGATAGTTGAACGTTATCATAGACGAACGCATGATGAAAAGTGAGTCTTTCCTATTAAACCTTAAAAGGTTTGTACTGAGTTTTAATGGATAAGATTTCCTCTTATTTTGATTGAGGCGTGCTTCTCTCTTCATTTTTTTAGAAAAAACGAAGCAAAAAATCGTTGCTACTCTCGAATCGATTTGCTCTCAAGGGCGTTCGTAGCAACAGACACACTACGTGTGATTAAAAGAATGTAAATTGAAGTAAAAATAATACTTTTATGAATAATATGTACGTGGCGATAGCCCATCATTAATAAAAAACAATGTCGTGGTGAACGCCCTTGAAAGCGAAGCGATTCGAGAGCCACGACGATTTTGTTCTACTTTTCTAAAAAGTAGAGAGGGAACGCTGCGACAGTTTAGATTTAAAGCAAATTTATTAACCTAAAAGAAATAAGATTTATACCTTAAATGTCTGTGCAGTTTTACAATGTTCAGCCATAAAACACCCATCACATTCAGGCTTCAAAGCTTTACATCTGTACCTACCAAAAAGAACCATCGCTTGATGGAGCAGGTGCAGGTCTGTTTTAAATTTTTTACTTAACTCCTCTTCACATTTCACAGCAGTTTTAGCATCGCTAAGCCCAAGTCTATGAGCAACTCTATAGACATGCGTATCTACAGCCATAAGGTTTGCTCCGGCATATTCTATCATCACAACATTGGCTGTTTTTTGCCCCACTCCGGCAAGCTTGACAAGTTCATCACGTTCGAGTGGTATCTCATTTTCATAATTTTCTACGACACTTTGTGCCATCTTAATGAGGTTTTTGGCTTTGTTATTGAAAAAAGAACAGGTGTTGATGTGGCTTTTTACTTCATCCAGATCAGCATTGGCAAGTGAGACAGGATCAGGATAGGCTTCGAAAAGAGCAGGAGTGATGACATTGACACGTTTATCTGTACACTGTGCAGAGAGCATTACAGAGATAAGCAGTTCATAAAGATTTTGGTATTCAAGTTCAGTCACTGAGTCTGGGTAATGCTTTAAAAAAAGTGCTTTGATCTCTTCGATCTCTTTTTTGGTTGCTTTTTTTACTATGGCCATGCTTTGATACCTCTTTCTAAATCTAAGTAAGACTAAAATAATACCATAGAAGCTGCTAGATATAACCTATTTTAAGTAAGTAAAATGATTTGGAAGGTTTCTGATTAATCAATGATTTACCCAATAGGGATATAATTCTTCTTAAATTTATACAATTAAGGACTAATAATAATGTTAAAACTAGCAAAAACTTCACTACTGGCTGTTGCAGTCATGGCAACATCTGTAGTTGCATCAGATATACTTGTGACTGTTAACGGTAAAAATATCACAAAACAGGATGCAGAAACATTTGTAAATGCATCTTCACCGAATGCACATTTTTCTCAGTTAGATCAAGCGCAACAAAATATGATAAAAGAGAGACTTGTTGAAAAAGCACTTTTTACAGAGTTCGCTAAGCAAGAGGGTGTTGATAAAAAACCGGATTTTATACGAAACATGGCAAAGATCAAAGAAGAACTTCTTGTAAACATGTGGATGAAAATGCAAATGGATAATGCTATAGTCAGTGACAGTGAAGCAAAAGAATTTTATGATAAAAATGCTAAAAAATTCATGCAGGGAGCTTCTGTACACGCAAGACATATTTTGGTAAAAGAAGAGAAAGAAGCACAAGAGATCATTGATACACTTGTACCTCTTAAAGATAAAGCACTTCAAGAGAAGTTCATTGAGTTGGCAAAAGCAAAATCTACAGGTCCTTCAGGTCCAAAAGGTGGAGATCTCGGAAATTTCAGCAAAGGACAAATGGTTCCAGAATTTTCAAAAGCAGTTTGGGCACTTGAAATTGGACAAATGACAACTAAACCAGTGAAAACACAGTTTGGTTATCATGTAATTTATCTTGAAAATAAAGCAGAAGCAAAGCCAACACCTTATGAACAAGTTAAAGAGAAGATCATCCTATCACTTAAGCAAAAGCAATTCTCTGCAAAGATAACGGAAGTGGCTAAAGAGCTTAAAAGCAAAGCAAAGATCGTTGATCCTTCAAAAGAAGTAAATGCAACTAAAAAGTAATCTTTTAGTAATTAAAATGGGGGAAATCTAATGAAAAAATATTTAGTTGTTTTGAGTTTGTCTTTGGGCTTATTGGTTAACTCGGTCTCTGCTGATGCATTAAAAAATTCTTTGACGAATATGTTAAATGAAAAAGATACATCACCATCGATGGTGAACTTAAGTAACCTTAGCATAAATGGAAAAGCCAAACCTGCACAACAGGAGATAAAAACAAGATCCAGCAAAGCAGTAGTTGCCACAGTAAATGGGCATAAAATTCTTAAAAAAGAAGCAGATGCTCATCTTAAAAAGAGAACACAAGGAAAAATGTCAAACTTTGACCATTTACCTAAGAAACAACGTTTAAGACTTATTCAAGAAATGGCACTGCCTGTACTTGCATTGGATAGTGCTCAAAAAGAGTTATCAGTAGAAGAGAAAGAGGCTGTATATTCACGTTTGTGGATGCAAAAAGAAGTATTAAAGATCAAGATCACTGATGAGCAGGTGAAAAAAGTATATGATCAGTTAAAACAACGGGCAGAAGAGAATAATGCCACAGCAAATATTCCTGCATTTGAAACTGTTAAAGATAAAATGAAACTTCAGATGAAAGACAAACAGATGGTAGGCAGTTTAATGAAAGATGTAGAGATAAAAGTACAGTAAACAAATCTATTAATCAGTCATTGTTAAATATTTGGTAAAATACCTCAAAATAATTGTAAAAAAGGACAAGATACAAATGATAAAAACTCTAACAACATTAGGATTGGCATTCATACTTACTACAGGTTACGTGGCTGCAGAAGCTAAGTCACCTGCAGCTATAGCAGGTACAGTAAATGGCATGGAAATTACTGTGGCAGAAGCAGATAAAGCACTTAATATACTTACAAAAGGTCAAAAGACCTGGGCAACACTTCCAGAAGATGCTAAAAAACAATTGATTGAAATGATGGCACCAAAAAAATTGGCAGCTGTAGCAGCAGAAAAAGGTTTAACAGCTAAAGAGAAAGAAGCAGCAATTGCCGGTTTCTGGATGCAGAAAAAAATGTCAGGTGTCGGTGTATCTGATGATGAGGCTAAAACAGCATATGATAAGATGATAGAAGCGGCAAAGGCAGCAAAAAGTACACAACAGATCCCAGCATTTGAAGCTGTTAAAAACAATATTATAATGCAGCTTAAACAAGAAAAAGTGGTTAAAGAATTGATGAAGAATGCAAAGATAAAATTAAAATAATCCCATAGAAAAGGAAGTTCTAAATGTCTATAAAAGTATTAGATGTAGTTAACGCGGGTGTTGTTACAGGTGATGATCTTCAAAATATGTTCAAAGTTGCAAAAGATGAAGGTTTTGCTCTTCCTGCTGTTAATGTAGTAAGTACGTCTTCTATCAATGCAGTACTTGAATCAGCTAAAAATGTAAATTCACCTATCGTCGTTCAATTTTCTAACGGTGGTGGAGCATACTATGCGGGTAAAGGTTTGCCTTCAGACGAAGCTGCCATTTTGGGTACTATCTCCGGTGCAAAGCATGTACATACTGTAGCAAAAGCCTATGGTGTACCAGTAGTACTTCATACAGACCATGCTGCAAGAAAACTTCTTCCTTGGATCGATGCATTGTTAGATGCAAGTGAAGAACATTTTAAAGCGTATGGTATTCCTCTGTTCTCTTCACATATGATCGACCTTTCTGAAGAGCCTATCGAAGAAAATATCGCTACATGTAAAACTTACTTGGAACGCATGTCTAAAATGGGTATGACATTGGAGATAGAACTTGGTGTAACGGGTGGTGAAGAAGATGGTGTTGATAACACTGAGATAGATAATGCGCTTCTTTATACGCAACCTGAAGAGGTAGCGTATGCTTACGAAGAACTTTCAAAGATTTCTGACAAATTTACTGTCGCTGCTTCTTTTGGAAATGTGCATGGTGTGTATAAACCAGGCAATGTTGTTCTTACACCAAAGATCCTTGATAACTCGCAAGCGTTTATAGAAGAGAAGTTTGGTACAGCTAAAAAGCCTGTAGATTTTGTTTTCCATGGTGGTTCTGGTTCTGAACTTTCAGATATTCGTGAAGCAATCGGTTATGGCGTAGTTAAAATGAATATCGATACAGATACCCAATGGGCATATTGGGATGGTGTCAGAGCGTATGCAAAGTATCATCATGACTATTTGCAAGGACAGATCGGTAACCCAGAGGGTGAAGACAAGCCAAACAAGAGTTACTACGATCCGCGTAAGTGGCTTCGTGCAGGTGAAGAGTCTATGATATCTAGACTTGAGCAGGCGTTTGACGACCTTAATTGTGTTGGGCGTAATTAACTTCCTCTTATCTTAACTGTGGCGTGCTTCTCTCTTCATTTTTTTTAAAAAACGAAGCAAAAAATCGTCACGGCTCTCAAATCGCTTCGCTTACAAGGGTGTTCGCCGTGACATTATCGAAAGTAAAGTTTTTATGATTCTTAATCCCTCTCCTGTACAATCTATCATATTTGAAAATCAACAATTTTTTTTAAAAAGAGATGATCTACTTCATCCAGATTTTTCTGGAAATAAAGCACGTAAACTTTATTATTTTCTTCAAAATGATTTCCCTCATATTAAAAAAATAGTTTCTTATGGTTCTGCTCAGTCAAATGCTATGTATTCACTTTCTGTTTTAGCGAAGATGAGAGGGTGGGAATTTACGTATTATGTAGATCATATAGCAGAATATTTGAAAGAGAACCCTCATGGGAACTATAAAGGTGCCATAGGTAACGGTATGAAAATCATTGAACAGGTAGGGGTAGTCTCTTATGGCTACCCTAAAGAAGTTCTTTTTATAGAAGAGGGTGGACGACAGAAAGAGGCTGAATATGGAATCAAACTTTTGGTTGAAGAAATTATTCAATGGCAAAAAGAACAAGGTATAAAAAAGTTAAATATTTTTCTACCATCAGGTACAGGTACAACAGCACTGTTTTTACAAAAACATCTTCCTTTGAATAGCGTATATACAACACCTTGCGTTGGTGATGACTCCTATCTAAAAAAGCAGTTTTTAGAGTTGGAAACAGAAGTGAAATATCATCCGATGATATTGACTTTGGAGAAAAAACACCATTTTGGAAAACTTTATAAAGAAAACTATAAAGTTTGGCTAAAATTACAACAACAAACGGGAGTGGAGTTTGACCTCCTTTATGACCCATTGGGATGGCGAGTATTATTGGCTCATCCTGAGGTTTTCTCTAAGCCTACATTGTACATTCATCAAGGTGGTGTATTGGGTAATGAGAGTATGCTCCCGAGATATGAACGTAAATATAAAGATATAAACAAGGAATTAGTGTGAAAGTTTTTTACAGTAGTGATGAAAGTTTTGAAGCAAATTTTAATGAATTACTTCAACGTGGTAAGATGGATATAGAGGGTGTAACAAGCATCGTATCCGGACTTCTTAAAGAGATACAAACTGAGGGTAACACTGCTCTTAAAGCACAGATAGCAAAATTTGACAGATGGGAACCCAAGAGTGATGATGCACTTTTAGTGTCAACTGATGATATGGCTAAAGCTTATGACAACATAGATCCTGTACTTCGTGATGCACTACACTTAGCCTATGATCGTATAGAAAACTACCACCAAAAACTTATGCCAAAAACTTGGATGGACAAAGAAGCCAACGGAACCATACTTGGACAAAAAGTGACAGCAGTAGATAGAGCTGGACTTTACATCCCTGGTGGAAAAGCAGCCTATCCAAGCTCACTTCTGATGAATGTTATTCCTGCACAAGTAGCAGGGGTGGAAGAGATAGTCGTATGTACACCGGCACCAGATAATGAGCTCAATGAGCTTCTTCTTGCTGCGTGTCACCTCTGTAAAGTAACACAAGTTTTTAAGGTAGGTGGTGCTTCTGCTATAGGTGCGATGGCATACGGAACTGAGACCATTCCTAAAGTAGATGTCATTACTGGGCCGGGAAATATCTTCGTTGCTACGGCTAAAAAGTTAGTCTATGGTGAAGTAAACATAGATATGATCGCTGGGCCATCTGAGATAGGTATCTTGGCAGATGAGACTGCAAGAGAAGACTACGTGGCTATTGACTTACTCTCACAAGCTGAACATGACGAGATGGCAAGTTCTATACTCATCACTACAGATGAAGAGTTAGCTAATAGAGTGAGTGATAAAGTAGAAGAGTTCCTAGGTACGCTCTCACGTGAAGAGATAGCTCGAAAGTCTATAGAAGAGAGAGGTGCTATAATCGTTACAAAAGATATGGATGAAGCCATAGCCCTCATGAACGAGATAGCACCGGAACACTTAGAGGTTATCACTAAAGACCCTATGAGTCTACTAGACAGCATCAAACATGCAGGTGCTATCTTCTTAGGTGAAAACACACCAGAACCTATAGGTGACTATGTAGCAGGACCTAATCATACACTCCCTACAGGGGGAACAGCGAAATTCTATTCACCACTTTCTGTGGAGAACTTTTTGAAGAAGTCTTCTATTATCTCTATGAGTAAAGAGGGCATGAAAGAGATAGGTGGGGCTTGTGCAATGATTGCTAACACTGAAGGGTTGACTGCGCATGAGGAATCTGTGCGGATCAGACTTAGAGATTAATTTTCTCTCTTATTACTACGGTTTCCGTAGTAATGCCTACTTCAAGTAAAGCTTATATAAAACTCCTAATCCATCGCTAGATAAATATATCATACATCTTAAGCACTTATCAGTGAACTTTAACTTATTACTATTGAAATTTATAAATAAATATAATACAATATATTTATTGTAGTAAGTTTTAGAAGTTGGTGAAAGATATTTGTGTAGTATGGAATAATTCATGCTTATTTATAAAGATGGGAAGTATTATGAAAAACTATAGACATGCGTTTACAATGGTGGAACTCGTTTTTGTAATTGTAATTATCGGTATTTTGGCAAGTGTGGCGGTAGTTAAGCTTGCAGCCACTCGGGATGATGCTATGGTATCGGTAGGAATTAATAATGTCAAACAGGCAATAAAAGATGTTGGTGCTTATTATGCAGCCAAAGGTGATTTTGGAACATGGCAGGAAATGACCAATGTTGATCTAAGCAATAAGAAGAAACAGAAAAAGAGCAGGTATATGGTAGAAAATAAAAATTGTATCGTTTTTGCACGCATAGATGATCCTGCTAGCATAACAGTTAAGATCAACAATGCTGGATATAAAAAGATCGAGGTATGTAAAGCTATCAGCGATGAACTTTCTAAGCATGGAATCGCGACAAAAGGCAAGGGTGTCAAATATATCTTTGGTGGATCTTTAAGTAATTAGAATGGGCGATCAATTTTTATCTGTTAGTTGTAACCTTAATCTATATCTTCATCCAAAGTAGATTTTGTTAGTGTGATAATGTAGATAATCTGAAATGTGATGGTTTAAAGTAAAAGTGGCGCGGTGGACGAGACTCGAACTCGCGACCCCCTGCGTGACAGGCAGGTATTCTAACCAACTGAACTACCACCGCACCTAAGACCAATTGAATGGTTGAAAAGAATTGTACTTTAATTAACTTAAATGTACATGGTGGTCGCTACAAGACTCGAACTTGTGACATCTACCTTGTAAGGGTAGCGCT
>CBFCXZ010000023.1:0-35785 GCA_965602275.1 uncultured bacterium | reverse complement strand
TTTATTAACCCGCGTATCTTAAATATTTGGTTTTTTGGGGTCGCAAACCCCACCATAAATGATATTAATTAATGTCACCGTCGGGTGGTTTTCCCCACCACATAAGGCAATATATGAATGATGAAAATGTAGTTGAACGTGTGTGCCTTTTGGCACTCATGAAAAAAGAAGCAGATGAAACACTTAAAGATGTACAAAACATGCTTGTTGAAACGGGTATGTTTGACATGAAAGAGTGTAAAAAAGTTTTTAAGATGCTTCAAAACGAACAATATATCTCTAATGAACAGCTTACTATGAAAGGTGTCATGGAAGCCAAGTTGGCAGAAGAGATGTTTAAGCAATAACAGTTTTGTAAACGATGCAAAGTGTTCTATCTACTTTTTTAAAAAAAAGTAGCAAAAATCGTCGTTGCTCTCGAATCGCTTTGCTTTCAAGGGCGTTCACAACGACATTATTTAATAAAAGAGGTAGAGTAATGCGTGTAGATAAATGGCTTAGTGCGGTCAATGTGGTTAAAAGACGTACCATTGCTACTGATATGCTCAAAAGTGGTGTGGTTCTGGTAAATGGGTTGAAAGCTAAAGCTTCTAAAAATGTTGCTATAGGTGATAAGGTTACGATAGAATATCTTAAAGGTGCAAAGTCTTATGAGGTTCTGCAGATCCCTACGACAAAGACCATACCTAAGAGTCAAAAAGAAGAGTATGTTAAGGAGCTTTAATTTGTTGGTCGGTAAACCGACCCTACGATAATTAAAGTATGATGTAGGGTCGGTTTACCGACCATAATTATAAAAAGTGAAATAGACTATGAATATAAAAGAGCAATTTGAAAAACTATTTAACAATGAGATGAGTGAAGCCCAAGCTCGTACTTTTCTTATAGACCTTTATGAAAAAGGTGAGAGTGGCAGTGATATCGCTGCTGCTGCCGCTGTTATGCGTGAACACTCTGTTAAACTTCCTCTCTCTGCCGAATTTCAGGAAAAAGCTATAGATGTAGTGGGTACGGGTGGAGACAAGAGTGGAAGCTTTAACATCTCTACAACGGTTTCACTTTTACTGGCTTCTCTTGGATGTGTAGTGGCTAAACATGGTAACAGAAGTATCACCTCTAACTCCGGTTCTGCAGATGTGCTTGAAGCATTAGGTATAAACCTCAATCTTTCAGTTGAAAACCAAATGAAGATGCTTGAAGAGACAGGTTTTTGTTTTATATTTGCGATGAACCATCATCCTGCAATGAAACACATCATGCCTATACGAAAATCTATCGATCATAGAACTATATTTAATATATTGGGACCACTTACAAACCCTGCAGGTGCAAAAAAATACCTTTTAGGTGTCTTTGACCCCTCTTACATTAAACGTATGGCAGAAGCACTGCTTGAACTGGATACAAAACGTGCCTATGTCGTGAGTAGTCAAGATGGTATGGATGAGATCTCTCTTGCGTGCAACACCTCTTTTGCTTATGTGGAAGCAGGGCGTATCTCTGAAGGTGAGATCAACCCTACTGCCTTTGGATTTAAACAAGCCCCCAAAGAGGCGATACTTGGCGGAGATGCTACTTTCAATGCACAGATCAGTAGAGATATTTTTTCTGGAGAAGAACGTGGTGCAAAAAGAGACATTGTTGTGCTGAACGCTGCATTTGCACTTTTTGTAGATGGAAATGTAAGAGATATACAAGAAGCCATAGAGATGGCAGAGAGTGGACTTGATAGTGGAAAAGCTAGAGAGCATTTGGCTTTGATGGCAGATGTAAGCAACAAATTAACGTAGGGTGCGTTTGCTAACGCACCCTACGAGGGATAAATATGGAAATAACAGCTTCACTATCAGAATTAGATAAAGTAGTTACATACCTAGATGAAACACTCCCTCCAAATGCTATTGTATTTCTGCGAGGGGATCTAGCCGCGGGGAAAACCACACTGACCCAAGCCATAGCTAAAGCAAAAGGTATAGAAGGAGAAGTCACGTCACCTACTTTTTCTTTGCAGCATTGTTATGGTGAAGGGCTGTATCATTATGACCTTTATCGTTTAGACCATGAAGAATTCATGCAGTTGGGACTCTTTGAAGAGTTTGAAAAAGAAGGTTGGCATATGGTAGAGTGGGGGTCTGATGCACTTAAAGCCTTTTTAGAAGGTGTAGGCTATAATGTTGTCACCATAGATATAGAACCCAAAGAAAATAGTAGAATCTATAGGATAGCGATATAATGCACACACTTGAAGCTAAAAACCTTTCTAAAACCATTAAAAAGACTAAAATCGTACATGATATCTCTCTTTCAGTTAAGAGCAAAGAGATTGTTGGACTTTTGGGACCCAATGGTGCAGGTAAAACAACATCATTTTATATGGTGTGTGGTTTGACCGGTGCAACAAGTGGAGAAGTTTTTTTAGATGGTAAAAATATTACCCAACTGCCTTTAAGTACACGTGCACAGATGGGTATAGGGTATTTGCCTCAAGAGTCAAGCATCTTTAAAGATCTTACAGTTGAAGAGAACCTTCTCATCGCAGCTGAAGCTTTAAATTTACCAGAAGAGACGGTTTCTCCACGTATAGAAAAACTGCTTGAGATCTTCAATATCGAACCTATACGTAACCGTCAAGGGATACGTCTGAGTGGTGGAGAGAGAAGAAGGGTTGAGATAGCCAGAGCATTGGTAGGTGAACCAAAATTCTTACTTCTTGATGAACCTTTTGCCGGGGTTGATCCTATTGCAGTTCTTGATATTCAAAACATTATCAAACAACTTGTAGATCTGGATATGGGTATTCTGATCACTGATCATAATGTACGTGAAACACTGGGTATCTGCGATAGAGCGTATGTGATGAGGTCTGGAGAGATGCTTGCAAGTGGAACAAGTGATGAGATCGCAAATGATGAGAATGTAAGAAAACATTATCTGGGTGAACATTTTACGTTTTGATGTAGGGTGCGTTTGCTAACGCACCTTGAATATGTCATAATATTTTGAGCCTTTCGACGAAAGTTGATTTTATGCAGGTTTTATTATGTGGTGCGTTAAAAATGCACCCTACGGAATAATCATGAATTTAAAAGATATTAAAACCCTCTTAGATAAAGAAGTCCAAGAGAGAAATAACACTACAGAACTCTCCTACGAAAAACCAGATCCACTTCTCATTGCATCAAAATATCAAGATGAATCTATTGCTCTGATCTGTGCCTTGTTTGCTTATGGTAATGCTGGGCTTATCGTTAAATTTCTGGATAGTTTAAACTTTTCATTGCTTAATGCCAGTGAAGAGATGATCATAAAAGAATTCTCTTCACATTACTATCGTTTTCAAAAACCTGAAGATGTGATAGCCGTGTTCATTGCGTTGAAACGATTGAAAGAAGTAGATAGCATTGAAGATATCTTTTATAAAGGGTATAAAAAAGAGCATAATATCTTGGATGGGTTATGGCATTTTATAGATACCTTAAGAGCTGCCTATCCTCATACGACACAAGGATATGACTTTCTTATCGGGTCTGTACCTAAGAAAGTAAGCAGTGCAGGAACCTACAAGCGCTATATGATGTATCTGCGTTGGATGGTACGCAAAGATGATCTTGATATGGGCTTATGGAGCAAGATGAATAAAAAAGATCTGCTTATGCCATTGGATACACATACTTTTAAAGTGTCTCGAAAACTGGGTCTGCTCAAGCGTAAAAGTTATGATATGAAAGCGAGTATTGAACTTACAAATACTTTACGAAGTTTTGACAGCAGTGACCCGATAAAATATGATTTTGCACTCTATCGTTTAGGGCAGGAAAAATTAATAGAAATATAAGTAAATATTCTGATTAAAATAGTCTATTTTTAACCGAGTATTTAGTACTTTTTATATATAATACAAGCAAATTATAACAAGAGGATGTTTTATGGAAGGTATATTTACTTATCTAGGCGCAATATTTGGACATGGACAAATGTTATTTGTTTCGCACTTAATTTTGACAGCAATTATTATATTACTTATTGCAAAAATGGCTACTAAAAGCCTTAGAGCAGTACCAACAGGTACACAAAACGTTATGGAAGCGTTCCTTGGTGGCGTCATTGCTATGGGTAAAGATGTTATAGGTGAAGAGCATGCACGTAAGTATTTACCTTTAATTGCGGCACTTGGTTTATTTGTGCTTGTGAACAACCTTATTGGTATTATCCCTGGATTTGAATCTCCAACATCGAACATTAATGTTACACTGACTTTAGCGCTTATTGTATTCTTGTACTACAATTATGAAGGTATTAAAAAGCAGGGTGCTTTTACTTACTTCAAAAACTTTGTACACCTTGGAGAAATGAATCCAATAGCAAAATTTGCAATGTCACTTTTAATGTATCCTATTGAGATTGTTTCTCATGTATCTCGTATTATTTCACTCTCATTCAGACTTTTTGGTAACATTAAGGGTGATGACTTGTTCTTATGGGTTCTTTTAATGTTAACACCATGGATAATACCTATCACGCCACTTGTACTTCTTACCTTTATGGCATTTTTGCAAACCTTTGTTTTTATGATCCTTACTTATGTTTATCTTGCAGGTGCCATAGCACTAGAAGAAAATCATTAAGAACTATTTTGCGTATAGGTTAGACTATGAGACTAGAAGATAGATCTTTGGGTTTTGTGGTCAACTTTCTTTTAGGTGTCGCATGGGCTGCTGTGCTCATCGGTACTGTTGCGTCTTTTCTCTCTTATTATCATAACAGCTTCTTTTTTGCTATTGTTTTTGCATTTGTCGGTGCATTACCAGGCTTGGTAGCTGTCCTTTTACTTGAACATATTATCACCAACAAAGAGAATCATTTAGAACTTAAAAAACAAACAAAATTACTTCAGCAACTCCTTGCCAAAAATGAATCAACAAAAAAAGAGTAAAACGATAGATAATGCTTATGGCTAGCAGAATATTACAAATCAGTTTTATTTTTATCTTTTATACACTTGTCTTAAATGCAAAAAATATAGAGGTAGATTATAGTGTTAAGTTTGGCATTGTAGGTGAAGTGGCCAGGGTGCATGCTACACTTACTGCTGATCATAAATTTTACACCCTGGATGCTAATGTATCTGCTGTGGGAGCCATCGCCAAAATAGTGACAGACAACCTCCAAGAACGGCATATCTCCAAAGGACATATAGTCAATGGTTTACTAATGACAGACATGTATCAGATGATCAAGTCATATGGAGACTATACAAGCACGACGATCTATACTGTAAAACATAGAAGAAAGAAGGTTACACGGCAGTATATAAAGTGGGAAAAAGGTAAAAAGATCACAAATGAAAAAGTAACACTTGGTTATTATGGTATAGATGATCTGATGACACTTTTTTTGAATTTGCCTAAACATATAAAAAACAAACATAAAAGTAAAAACTATAGATTTTCTGTGGTGGGTGAAGACCGTAAAAACGGACGAGTTGATGTTATTATACCTTCAGAAAATTCTTTAAAACAGATGAAAATTTTTGTGGGTGAAGGTAAAAAAGGAGACTGGTTTAGTAAAGTTGTGATGCATCGCAAACTCTATAATAGTGAAAAAGGTGAATTGGAAGTGAGGATAGGTGAAGAGGGCTTAGTGGAGAAAGCTGTTTTAAAAGATTTGATTTTCTTTGGTGATGTACGGATCATAAGGCAATAATCCTATTTAGAATATTCCATTGTATAATTTGAGATAAACTCTCTTAAATAACCAAAACGCTATAATCTATCTAATTATTTTACAAGGAAAACAACCATGTTTGAAACCGTCATCGGTCTTGAAGTTCATGTTCAACTTAACACTAAAACAAAACTCTTTTGCTCTTGTCCCACCTCTTTCGCAGAACATCAAAATAAAAATACCTGTCCCACATGTTTAGCGCTTCCTGGAGCCTTACCTGTAGTCAATAAAGAAGCAGCTATCAAAGCAATGAGGCTTGGATATGCGATCAATGCAAATGTTAACCATGTCTCCAATTTCGATAGAAAGAGTTACTTTTACCCAGACAGTCCTTCAGCGTATCAGATCACACAGCTTACCAAAGCTATAGTCCAAAAAGGTGAAGTATTTATAGACCTTAAAGATGGCACACAAAAACGTATCGGTATGACACAGGCACATCTTGAGGCAGATGCAGGGAAAAATATGCATGAGGGAAACCACTCTAAAGTGGACTTGAACCGTGCGGGTACACCACTGCTTGAGATCGTATCTGATCCAGATATGAGAAACTCTGATGAAGCGGTAGCATACTTGAAAAAGCTTCACTCTACGGTACGTTATCTCGACATAAGTGATGCAAATATGCAAGAGGGTTCGTTTAGATGTGATGTGAATGTCTCCATAAGACCAAAAGGACAAGAGGAGTATGGTACCAGGGTAGAGATAAAAAACATCAATTCATTTAGATTTGTTGCTGCTGCTATCGCCTATGAGGTACAAAGACAAACAGAAGCTTATGAAGATGGTGTCTATAAGCAAGAGGTCCACCAAGAGACCAGACTTTGGAATGTGGCTGAGGGTGTTACTAAGTCAATGAGAGGGAAAGAGGAAGCAGCAGACTATCGTTATTTCCCGGATCCTGACTTGCGTCCACTTATCGTTACAGATGAAATGATAGCAGAGGCAAAAATTATGCCGGAATTGCCAGATGCAAAAGTGAAACGTTATGTGGAAGAACTTGGCATTAAATCAGATGATGCCCATGTGATCACTTCAGATAAAGAGATGGCATATTACTTTGAAGAGATGTTAGAAAATGGAGCTGTGGCTAAAACTGCCGTTACATGGCTTACTTCTGAACTTCTTGGTCGTCTGAATAAAGCAGGGCTTTCTATGGAAACTTCTCCTGTAGATGCCAAAGCATTGGGAACACTTGTTGCTAAAATTGCTGACAGTACTATCTCTGGAAAAGGTGGAAAAGAGTTACTTGACCATATGATGGAAAATGAGAGTCGTGACATTGATGCACTCATCGATGAGCTTGGACTTGCTCAAGTTAGTGATGATGGTGCTATTTTAGCTATTATCGATGAAATTCTTGCGAACAATCAAGATAAGGTAGAGCAGTATAAGTCTGGTAAAGACAAACTCTTTGGTTTCTTTGTAGGACAGACTATGAAGGCGAGTAAAGGGTCTGCAAACCCTGGTAAAGTAAATGAGTTGTTAAAGCAGAGATTAGGGTAGGTATACACGTCATCCTCGTGCTTGCACCCCAAGGGCATTTCCTACGGGCACACGGGGATCCATAAATTTAATATGAATATAGACTTCTAGGTTCCCGGGTCAAGCCCGAGAATGATGAGGTAGGAGGGTATTAATCAGATGCATAACTTTATACTAAAGCTCTCTCAGATGATCGATAACTCTTCACGATATCAAAAAACAAAATCTTTCTTTAGATCACTCCTTGAAGATGTAAACTACCCTTATAAAAAATATTTTGATTATTTTATGATCTTTTTGATCATAAGTTCTATTACTATATTGATCGCAAGTAAGACTACAGAGATACCTGGATGGCTTATTGATCTTGATCTTTACTTGGTAACAACCATTTTTGCACTGGAGTATCTTCTTAGATTATGGATAAGCCATGATATACACAAGTATGTTGTTGCAGCAGATAAACAAAGCGATGAGAAAAGATCAAAATATTATTGGTTTCTTCTAAAATATAAACTTCAATATATGCTTTCTCTTCCAGCACTCATCGATCTTATTGCTATATTTCCAAAGTTCAGGATCATACGGCTCTTTAAACTCTATCATTACATGCATGGTACGTCAAGCCTCTTTAAAGCACTGATAAAGAAACGATTTGAATTTATCTTTTTGGGCTATTTGCTCTTTGGGATCGTTTTTTCATTCGGTACACTCTTTTATGCTTTGGAGTTTGGTATCAATGAAGAGCTTCATTCTTATCTGGATGCGATATACTGGGCATTAGTAACGGTGTCAACGGTTGGATATGGTGATATCTCTCCGGTAACAGACTTAGGTAAGATCATCTCAATGTTTGGTATAGTCTTTGGTATTGCGATGATCTCATTTGTAACCTCTGTGATGGTTTCTGCTTTTTCTGAAAGATTTGATGAACTGCGTAACTCAGATAGTATGAATCATGTACATAAGATGCGAAATGTAGTAGTCATCATTGGTTATGGCCATTTAAGTATAACCGTAGCAAGAAAGCTGAGAGCAGATAAAAGATTTGAGCCTGTAATTATTGAAAATAATGAGGAACAAGCAACTCTGGCATTGAATGATGGCTATAGCGTTATTAAGGCTGATGGTTCCAGTGCAAAGCTCATTAAAGAGCTGTATAAAAAAGATAATATTTTAGCGATGCTCACACTTACAAGCAGTGATATAGACAATATCTATTTTATTTTAAATGCAAAAAGTATTTATAGAGATTGTGTGGTTTTTTCCAGGATGAACAATGCTCATTTGTTATCTCAATATAGGGCTAGTGGTGTGGATGAAGTGATCGAGCCTTACTCTGTAGTTGATGGTAAAGCTTTACACTATGTAAAAACTCATAGTGAAGAAAAAGGTAAGGTTGTTTTTTTTGGTTATACGCATAAAAGTCAACAGCTGTGCAGAATACTTAAAAATGAAGGTGAATCTGTTACTATTTATGAAAACAGTGAAGAGTACCATCAAAAGGCAGTGGATGATGGCTTTAATGAAGTATATCTTGTAGATTTTGAACAGAGCAAATATCTAGATGGAATTGCGCTCCATAAAGAAGATATGGTAGTGTGTGCTATGAATAATGAAGCACTGAATGTATATCATAGTATTTCACTCAAATCCAATGGATTTGCAGGAGAGGTTGTTGCACTCTCAGATACTAAAGAGGATAATAGAAAGCTTATATTGGCCGGTGTACACAAAATATTTGATATGTATGAAGAGAGTGCAAACCTCTTTGTGGAGATGATTGAAAACAGTACTGAAGAGAGGAAATCTTAATGAAAATTGCAGTAATTGGAGCAGGAAAATGGGGACAGGCATTGTATCATGCTTATAGTCAAAATAATGATGTGGTGATCCATTCCCGTACAGTAAGAGAGATAGAAAATTTTGTCTCCCTGGAGGAAGCACTGAGTAGAGAGTATATGGTGATGGCCATTCCTGCGCAATTTGCACGAGAGTGGATGGAAAAGAATTTTGAAGACAGAGGACAGAAGATATTAGTTGCTGCCAAAGGTATCGAGACTTCAACCGGAGCTTTTCTTAATGATATTTATGGTGAGTTCGTGCCAAATGAAAGATTAGCATTTATCTCAGGACCCTCTTTTGCTGCAGAAGTCCAAAGATCTCTTCCAACAGCACTCATGATAAGTTCTACAAATGCCCAATTAGCGCAAACCTATGCAGACCATCTTCCTGATTTCATCAAAGGTTATATAAGTGATGATGTGGTAGGAGCAGAAGTCTCAGGTGCCTATAAGAATGTCATTGCCATAGCTGGTGGTGTCTGTGATGGACTAGGACTGGGTAATAATGCCAGAGCAGCACTTATCTCAAGAGGTTTGGTAGAGATGACACGTTTTGGAGAAGCATTTGGTGCAAAAACAGAAACCTTTCTCTCTTTAGGTGGAGCAGGTGACCTTTTTCTTACTGCGAGCTCTACACTTTCACGAAATTATCGAGTAGGTTTAGGTTTAGCAAAAGGAAAAAATATGGATGAGATACTTCAAGAGTTAGGTGAAGTAGCTGAGGGAGTTCCTACTGCTAAAGCATTACATAAAATAGCCAAAGAGAAAGAGATCTATCTACCCATTGCACAAGAAGTCTATGCAATGATAGAAAAAGGGAAAGATCCGCTTCAGAGTGTAGAAGATCTGTTATTGCATTAATAAGAATATTTTAGTCTGGTTTAGATAAAATAGAACTTTTCGGGGGAAGTTTAAATAATGTATAAAAAAAGCATATTTGTTTTATTATTGCTATGGTCTACATCTCTTTGTGCATCACTCTTTGGGGATGATGAAAAAGAGATAGTCTTGCCTACTCATATCATTCATATTCATGGTGAAGAATACTTTGATGAGTCTGAAATGTATGATGCTTTAGGTGTTGACCATAAGAGTATGTTTCAATTCTGGAAAGACGATGTTTCTCGTATTAAAGATAAATTATTACCTACTGTATATGCTTCATTAAGATCTTTTTATGATTCTGAAGGTTTTTATGATGCTAACTTTACCATTAAAGAGACGAATACAACAGTTACAGTTGATATTACAGAAAACGAACCTGTAAAAGTCAGGGATATAAATATCTCTAGTGATTATAATGTTTCATCATTGATCTCATTCGAAAAGGATGAAATTTTCCAAGCTAAAAAATTTATATCTATAAAAAGTAAAATTGTTGCTCAGTTACTCAAAGATGGTTATTGCTCTTATGAACTTGACAGTAAAGCATATGTTGATCTGGATAAGCATATTGTTGATCTTTGCTATACGTTAAAAAAGGGTGGCGTGTGTACCTTTGGAAAAGTTACAGTTAGCGGTTTGGAAACAATTGATGAAGATGTTGTTAAATCACGAGTGAGGGCAGAAGAGGGTGAAAGATTTAGTACTCAATTGGTAAAAGATACGTCTGATGCACTTTATGGACTTCAATCTTTTGATTCAGTACTTATTGGAGTAGATAGAAAATTTTATAATGTTGTACCTGTTGATATAATAGTCAAAGAGATGGAAAGACCATACCATTTTGAAGCAGGTGCTGGTTTTGATACTTATGTAGGTGCACGAGTAGATAGTTCAATCACTAAACATAATTTTCTTGGTGATGCTCAGAAATTAAAGCTTCAATTGGCTTGGTCACAGTTAGAACAGTTAGCAATTTTAAGTTTTTATAGAACGGTTCTTTTTAATATTTCTGATTATTATGTAGGTATAGGTGCAAAGTTAGGATATACAAACTTGGAATATGATGGATTCCAGGAAGAAAAGGCATTTTTCAGAACATATCTGGAACACGAAACTAAAAGAACTAAATTAAGAGTGGGACTTGCACTTGAAAATATTATAATTACTGCTTTAGATAATTTTGATCCGGGAGAAGAACTGGGACAAGCTGTGAATGAAGGAACATTTATACTTACTTATCCGTATGTAGATTTTACTTATGATGCCAGAGATTCTAAATTAAATCCTAAATATGGGTATTATTTATCTGCATATGTTGAAACCGGACTTTCAGATAATGAAGAATCCAGTATATATTACAAAGCATTGCTGGAAGGTAGATTCATTCATACATTTGGAGATCTTACACTGGCAGCCGTAGGAAAAGTAGGTGTTGTCGATGAGGAAACAAAGAAAAGTCTTCCTGAATCAAAATATTTCTTCGCTGGTGGATCCTTCTCGAACCGTGCATATGGATTTAGAGAATTGGGTGTGATCATATCTCCTACAGAGGACACAATATATGGTGCAGCAACTTGGGCAAACCTCACCTTGGAAGCTAATTATCCTATTTGGGGTGATGTATATGGAGCAGTTTTTACCGATAATACAATGTTGACTGCAGATGCTTATGATTTTTCAGGAGAGATAATAACTTCAGCGGGTGTAGGTGTACGATATATGACTCCTATAGGTCCATTTAAATTGGATGTTGGTATGAATGTTGCTGACCCTTCTCAGTATGGAATATCATTCCAGATAGGACAATCATTTTGAAGAAAATATTTTATAGCTTCCTTATATTGTTCGTAGTATTGATTTTATCAATAGTTTTCGCTGCAAATTCATCTTTTGTCATTAAAAAAGCAGCAGATGTTTTTGCACCGGATTATAAAATCTCTTATGATGACATAACGGGTAATGTTTTTACGGGTGTAAACATAAGTGGACTTAAGTTTGATGATAAAACGCTTACAAAAAATATAACATTTTCATGGAATCCTTCTAAAATCTTATATAAAAGAGTAGCGATCAATGAGATAAGTGTAGAAGCTTTAGATGTCGATGTTCTTAAAGCGTTAATTGCTTCTTTCCCAAGTGATGATAACAGTAGTTCAGAGCCTTTTCCTTTAGTTGTGCTTGTAGATAAAGTACATGTAAGTGTTAATCCTTTTGAAGAACAGGGAATTCTCATTTCTAAAACGCTTTTAGATGTAGAAGATGTTGAGTATGCGAGTGATGAGATAGACATTGACCATCTTATGCTAAAAGTAGATACAAATATAACGAATGTTTTACTCGAAGCATCTCTTGATGATGGCAAGTTAGAGATAAATAAACTTCTTTTGAAAAATGTAGATACAGTTTCTTTAGAGACAATGTTTTTAGCAAAAGAGGTAAATAGTGCAAAAGAAGAGAGAAGTAAAACTACACAGAATGATACAAAAGAACCACTTGATCCTCTTATCCCTACAGAAGTTAAATTAGATAAGTTTGTAGTTTCTGTAAAACCAAGAGAGTATAGATCTGCAAAGATAGAGAAAGTAGAAGTTAAACTTAGTGAACTTAATGCGGATATTTCAAAAATCATGTCAAATTCTAAGAATAGCATAGCCATAGGTAATTTCTCTTTTGTGTTTGATAGTAATGTAACTCATGTAGATGTTACAGGGAATATGAAAAAAGATATAGTTACGCTTGAAAATATAAATTTGAAAAATGTTGATACGCTTGCACTGCAAGCTCTTTTTACTCCTGATGGTAATATGAGTGATAATAATAGCAGTAGTGAAACTGTGACAGCAGTTGAAGATAATAATAGGAAACAGAGACAAAAAACCAATAATCTTATCCCTCAATATGTTGTAATTAAAAAGCTCCATACCGATCTTCTTCCTGCTACATATGATCCTGTTCATATTCTCAAATTGGTACTTGATGCTAAAGATATTAAATTTAATGTCTCTAAGCTTGTGGTAGAAAATGGTGATATAAATCTAGATGCTGCAACTAATCTTACAAACTTTAAACATAATGGAAAGATTAAAGATAATCAACTTCTGGGAGGCATAACTCTTACCCCAAATCAAGAGTTGTTTGAACTCTATAAATTACCTATACGTAAAGAGGCTATTGGTGATATCAAGATTGATTTTAAGGCTTCCGGGGAGCAGGTTGTAGCAGATATAAAGGCTAAAGCTAAACAAGTCTTGATTACACAAAAATCAGATACAAATCAAACAGATGATAACACAAGTGCAGCGTTTAATGTTGATATTGACAGTCTTCTGAGTCATGTGGTCTATACTATTAAAGGCAATACTCTCGTAGCCGACACTAAAATAATGATAACAACGCCATACGCAAAAGACATTTCTATTGGCAATCAGTTTGTTATGGATAAAAATATGAGTTACACAGGGGAGATCAAAGCAAAAGAATTGATCGGTATTGATGCGAAGTTAACAAAACCGTTACAAAATCTGAATATTAAATATTCCGGTGATCTGAAAAGTGTTAAAACAGATATTTTATCTGATGGCTTAAAGGGAAGTTTTAACTCTTCTGATTTAAAAAAGGGTGAACTGCATATAGAGACTACAAAAGCACTTTTGATAGATAAAATGGTAGCATTGCCTCCTGAATTAAATGGTACAAAAGTGAATGCAGTGATAGATGTACCTTTGGACTTTGAAAAAATTATTCCTATTAAAGCCAAAGCAAAAATTACTTCTAATATTACTAATTTGGATGCAGATATTGTTTATGGAGAAACACTGCAGGCTAAAGTCACAAGTAATATACCAACAAATTCTCTTTTGAAAAATTTTGACAATAATGTTAAATGGAATGCCATTAATCCACTTGTGATAAATGTGGATTTAGCTGAAAAAGATGCAACTCTAAAATTAAAATCTAAAGAACTATCTTCCGATATTAAATATATATTAGATAATGGACAAGTAGATGGTACGATCAGACTTGCAGGCTTAGTTACTAATGTAACAGGAATTGCAGAAGAAAACATTACTATAAACAGTAATGTTAACTCTATAAAGTCTCTAATGTCATCTGTACAATCTTTCTATACTTTAGAAGGTTTACCCCCTATTGAAGGTGCGCTGAACTTATCTGTTGATGTTATGAAATTAGAGCAGGCAAATCTTTCTCTCTCTTCTCCAAAAATCATTTATCATGCAGATCGTAAAACAGCATATGTTGTAAATGATGTGAAATTAGTTGTAAGTGCAGATAAGTCAAAAGTTCAACTAAAATCATATGCTGTAACTTATGATGAAATGAAAATTTTCTCTACAAAACCTTCTGTTGTGAATATAAAAGACAACAATATTGAAATTTCAGAACTTTGGCTCAATGACCAACTTAAAGTAGTGGGAACCTATAATATAAAAACAAAAAAAGGAGATGTCTCTACGGATGCAACAACTTTACATATTGCACACAAGATGATAGAACTTGATTCTGCTATTAATATTAAAACAGTTCTAAATGGAGAAAAAACATCTGTAAAAGGTAAGGTTGTACTATTAGGAGGGGATATACATTATGATCTAGGTGCAAAAACGTACCCCTCAGATAGTGATATTATTATTGTTCAAGATATAAAAAAAGAGGAAGCAAGTCCGTTTATGGATAATCTTAGTATGCTTATAGATGTTACAACAAAAAAGCCGCTTATCTACAAACAAGGTCCTATAGATATTCAGGCAAAAGTTGATTTAGATGTTCACAAAGGTGAACATGGTGAACTAATGGTTTTGGGTGAAGTCATTATACTTAAAGGTGGTAGTTATACTTTTGAAGGTAAAAAGTTCATACTGGATAAAAGTAATATATATTTCACAGGTAATCCAAATAAACCTCTTCTAGATATCAGTGTCCAATATAAGTCTTTAAACCATCTTATAACTATTGGTATTTCAGGTACACCAGCTACGCCAAATATTACTTTCTCTTCTATACCTAGTCTGAATAAAGAGCAAATACTCTCTATTATTTTATTTGATTCTGAAGAGGGTGCTGGGACAAACAGTGGGGAAGACATGATGAGAATGATGGGAGGGGCTATGGCCAAGTCGGCTCTTTCAGATATGGGTATAAAACTTGACCATCTTGCAATTGGCTCTAGTGGTAGTGTAGAAGTGGGTAAAAAACTTACAGATAAAATCACGTTTATTTATGTTAAGGATGAAATTCCACAGGTAAGAGTTAAATATCAACACGGTCCTCGTTTGGAAAGTGTTCTAAGTGCCGATGAAGAGTCAAATGCTTATGATATTGTTTATAAGAGAGATTTTAAGTCTGAAGATATTATATTTGGAAAGTAGATTTTAGAGAAGTCCTTAAGAGATCCCCCTTAAGAGAGTCTCTCTTTAAAATCTTCATATCCGAATTCTCTTACTATTTCTATATCTCCATTCTCTTTTTCTATGGCGATACTGGGAAGTTTAATACCGTTAAAAGTAGTGGCTTTGACCATAGTGTAGTGCATTTGGTCTTCGAAGATTATCTTGTCTCCTATATGCAATGGAGCATCAAAACTATAGTCACCCATGATGTCTCCAGCTAAACAAGTATTTCCCGCAAGACGATAGGTATAAGCCTTTTCTCCTGCTTTACCCGCACCACGTACTTCTGCACGATAAGGCATGATGATAGTGTCAGGCATGTGGGCTTCTGCTGAAGAGTCTAGAATGACAATATCTATGCCATTATGTACAATGTCAAGTACTGTGGTGATCAACGTACCTGTTTCCCATCCTATGGCTTCACCAGGTTCAAGATAGACTTCTACATCATATCTCTCCTTGAAGTTATTAATAAGGGTAATAAGTTTCTCTATATCATACCCTTTTCGGGTAATATGGTGCCCTCCACCGAAGTTGATCCATTTCATTTGAGGAATATATGGTGCAAATTTATCTTCAAAATTTTTAAGCACATTTTCAAGCGCATCACTGTCCTGCTCACACAGTGCATGAAAATGTAAGCCGTCACATTGTTCTAAAACAGATTCATCAAGATTGGCTAAGGTTGTGCCTAGCCTGGAATTGAGTCCACAAGGGTTATATATCTCTTTAGGTGACTCTGAATACTCAGGATTTAAACGTAATCCAAGGGAGAGATTTGGATTGATATTTTTAGCCTGTGTTGCAAATCGTTTAAATTGTGCAGGTGAGTTGAAAACCAAGTGATGGGATATCTGTGCTATCTCTTTAAGCTCTTCTTCTTTAAAAGCAGGGGAGTAAGTATGCACTTCTTTGGAAAATGTCTCATGGGCAAGTTTTGCTTCATGCAGACCGCTGGCACAACAACCATTAAGATAAGGTTTGATCAGTGGAAAACTTTTCCATAAAGCATAGCCTTTGAGTGCCAGGAGAACTTTTGCACCAGTCCGGTTCTTTATCTCATTTAGTTGATCAAGGTTTTTTTTAAGTAAAGTTTCTTCAAGTAACCAACAAGGAGATGGTAGTTTTTTTCTATTTATGTGATTCATAAGAAATTATAGCAACAGAAACTAAAATATTTTGATATAATTTTGTTTAAGAATAGAGTACAAATTTTTTTAAGAGGGGTACACTGTGGAAGTAAGAGAAAATGAAATGCAAAGAGATCATATAAGATTTAATGGAAGCGATATATCATTGGCAGCTAAAATGTTGGATAAACTTTCAACTACAATTGATATTATGTATTATCTTATGGATCGTAGAGAGGAACGGTCTTTTGTTGTCATGTTGGTAACAGCACAAAATATAGATGTGAAAACATTATTGATAAAAGAGAAACGTAATACGGATATATTGTTTGAGATTGATGAAGAAGCCTCTTTGTATACTATTATTTGTCAAGATACTAAAATAGATGGAGGATATCATTTTGCAGATAGAGTGCTTCGTAGTATGATATTGAATAAAGGTGAAGATATCTATTGTACAGAACTAGAAGTAAGAACAACAACATATAATATAAAATATGTGATTTTTAAACTTATCGAAACATTTATAAAATCAAAACAAGAAAAGAAACAGGGTGAGATTGTTTTTAAAACGCTTCCAGGGTGAGATTGTTTTTAAAACGCTTCATTAGTATGGTTTAAGCCACATTAAGGTAAAATCGCGTCCAAATAATACCTTACAAATATGTAGGTAAAACAGATTAAGGATAATCCAAAATGAAAAGAACATTTCAACCCCATAACACACCAAGAAAAAGAACACACGGATTTAGAACAAGAATGAAAACTAAAAATGGTAGAAAAGTGATCTCTGCAAGAAGAGCTAAAGGTAGAAAAAGATTAGCAGTATAAAAGACTAGTGGTATAAAGCCATCAGTTCTATAAAACATTTTACTAGGATAAAAACCAGTAAAGAGTTCAACGGAGTGTATCATCGCTCCTCTAAAACATGGCATACACCTTATTTTGTACTTTTCTATAAAAAGGGCTTAGAGTATAAAGTAGGTTTTGTAGCCAGTAAAAAAATAGGAAATGCAGTTCACCGAAATAGAGCAAAGCGTTTGCTTAGAGCACATTTCATCGAAAATATTGACCTTTTATCAGAAGGGTCTTATGTCTTGGTTGCAAAACCAGCTCTTTTAACCGAAAGTTTTTTAGAGATTCGTAAATCATATCTTCATGCACTTAAAAAGTGCGCTGCATTAGCTAAAGACCTCTAAAAATTAGAGCTTTTCTTAGCACAATTTAACACATATAACACTATACTATCGACGATATATAACAAAAGGTATAATTTTGGAACAACAAGATTTAAATAAACGACTTATTCTCGCACTCGTGCTCTCTTTCTTTGTATTTGTAGGCTACGGTTATTTTTTTCCCCAACAACAAGCAGTACAAAATGTAGAACAAACAGCAAAGACTAATACTGCTACAACACATCAAACACCTACAGCTACTACAACATCACCAAGTAGCAGTGCAATGGCACCAACAGCAACGCAACAAGCCTCCAATGCACCTGTAGTTACATCAAGTGCAACAGTGCTTGCTGTGGTGACATCTGATACTTTCAAAATGAGTATAGATGAGCTTGGTCGTGTTGCTCAGTTTGAGCTTTTAGAAGAGAAGTATAGGGATGATGAAGGAAAAAATCTTCAAATATTAGGTGGAAATAAAGTAAAGCCTTTAGAAGTTAGATTTTCTGATGTAAAATTGAATGATGAAGCATTTAAGACACCGTATATAAACAGTGGAAGCAAAACAGTTGATGTAACCTCTGGTCCTCAGACCATTACCTTGACTCAACAGCTTTCATCTCTGAGCATTACTAAGAAGATCACAGTACAACCAAATGGTGCATACAGTATTGATGTCTCTACATCAGTAGCTGCAGCATACTTTATGACTCCAGGTCATAGACCAATGGCAGATGACTCTATGTATATGCTTGTAAGAGGTGCTTTGGTAAAAGGTGCTGATGATATTATTACCACCATAGAAGATGGTGATGCAGAGGGGCATGAGACAGTTAAAAATGCAAAGATCGCTTCAGCGTTTGACAGATACGTTGCTTCCATGTTCTATGATTTTGACAAAGGGATGAATGTCTCTATCTTGAAAGAGGGGGAGGGAGACCCTCTTATCTTTGTAGAAGGAAGTCAAACTTTAAATCTTGGTGGATATATAGGACCTAAAGATCATGAAATACTTAAATCGATCAATCCTGAACTCACAGATGCTATAGAGTTTGGTTGGTTCACGTTCCTCTCAACTCCTTTCTTTAAAGTACTTTTATGGATTCAGAATATAGTTGGTAACTGGGGATGGACGATCATCCTCTTTACACTGCTTGTAAAACTTGTACTTTTTCCTCTTTCATATAAAGGGATGATGTCTATGCAAAAGCTTAAAGACTTGGCACCTAAGATGAAAGAACTTAAAGAGAAGTATAAGGGTGATCCTGCAAAAATGAATGCACAGATGATGGAAATGTACAAGAAAAACGGTGCAAATCCAATGGGTGGCTGTCTGCCTATGTTGCTCCAGATCCCGGTTTTCTTTGCACTTTACCGTGTACTTTTAAATGCAGATGAGCTTCAAGGTGCAGCATGGCTACCTATATGGATCGATAATCTTGCAATAGCAGATCCTTATTATATCTTACCTGTTTTAATGGGTGCATCTATGTGGTTCCAACAAAAGATCACACCAAATAACTTTACAGATCCAATGCAAGAGAAGATATTTCAATGGTTCCCTGTGATCATGGCTTTAATGTTCATCATTATGCCTTTCCCATCAGGATTGGTACTTTACTGGGTTGTGAACAACATCTTTACTATCGGGCAACAGTATATTATCAACAATGCATATGCAAGACATAAAGCGGCAGCTGTTGCGGCACACCATAAAGAAAAGGAATAGTCATGAAAAAGGTTGAAGCACCTACACTTGAAGAAGCGTACGAAAAGGCTGCAACACAATTGGCATGTTCCATTACTGATCTTGAGTATGAAGTAGTTCAGTATCCTTCAAAAGGTATTTTAGGTTTTTTAAAGAAAAAAGCTATCATTGTAGCAGCATGTAAAAGCAGTTCTAATCAAGAAGTAAAAGTAGAAGCAAAAACAAAGGCAAAAATTAAAAAAGAAGATATCACTCCTCTCATAACTGAAGAAGAGAGTGTTGCTTCTGAAATCCTAACAGCGGTTAAACAAGAGACAGTCAAAGAAGAATCAGATACGATAGATACTATACAAGTACATAGTGAAAAAGATACTGTCTTAGATAGCTTCTTTGAAACTAAAAGTGATGAGAGTGAAGAAGAAGTTTTAGAAGAGACTGTTGCTTATGATGAATTGGCACTTATGATAGAAGATCAACTCAAAGAACTCCTTTCTCACTCATGTTTTGAGATAGATGTGGTTGAAGTAGATGTAAGAGATGATACAGCACTTATATTTATAGATGGTGATGACGCTGCACTTCTTATAGGGAAAGAGGGTTATCGTTATAATGCACTCTCTTATATGTTATTTAACTGGTTGCATACAAAGTATGAACTATTTATCAAACTTGAAATTGCAGAGTTTCTAACTTCACAACAGGAGATGATACGTAACTATATTAAGCCTGTCATAGAAAATGTTGAAAAACATGGAAGAGGTAAAACGCGTTCACTCGATGGTATTTTAGTGCAAATTGCACTGGAACAACTGCGTGAAGCCTTTCCAAATAAATATGTAGCCGTAAAAACAGGTAGAGAGGGCAATAAGTTTGTTGTCATAAACGAATTTAACAACAAGAGCCATGCATAACAGTATTGCTGCTATTGCTACAGCACATGGTGTCTCTTCTATCTCTATTATTAGAGTAAGTGGAGAAGCCGCATTGAGCATTGCTCATAAAATCTCTCATTTAGAAAAGATCACCCCAAGATATGCACATCTCACCTCACTTTACACTACAGATGATGCCCTCATAGACCAGGCAATCATGATCTATTTCGCTGCACCGAACAGTTTTACAGGTGAAGAGATAGTAGAGTTCCAGTGCCACGGTGGGATGATAGTTGCACAAGAGATACTAGATACCATCCTTACCTATGGGGTAAGGTTGGCAGAACCTGGAGAGTTCTCAAAACGTGCATTTCTCAATGGAAAGATAGACCTTACTGAAGCAGAAGCTATCTCTAAACTTATTGAAGCTAAAAGTGTAGATGCGGCTAAGATCTTAGCGAAGCAGATGAAGGGTGAGCTAAAAACATTTGTAGATGAAAGCAGGGATGCTTTGCTTAAATCTTTGGCATATTCTGAAGTGATGATAGACTATGCAGAAGAAGATATCCCTGATGACATCATGGAAAATATTGTACGTCAACTTGATGGACTCACAGATAAAATAGAACAAATAGTAGATGCAAGTCATCGTCGTAGAGGACTGATAGAGGGGTTTAAAGTAGCTATTATAGGTAAGCCGAATGTAGGTAAAAGTTCTTTACTGAATGCTCTGCTCTCTTACGATAGAGCTATTGTAAGTGAGATTGCCGGCACTACCAGAGATACGATCGAAGAGCAGGTACGTATTGGTTCGCACATCATTAGACTGGTAGATACTGCAGGTATACGTGACTCAGAAGACACCATAGAAAAGATAGGTATAGAACGTTCTCTGAGTTCCGTGGAAGATGCAGATGTGATCATTGCACTTTTTGACGGTTCACGTGAATTTGATCAGGAAGATGGGAAAATACTTTCTATCATTGATACTTTAGAAGATAAACATTGTATCGTTGCTGTCAATAAAACGGATCTCGATAACTGTTTTGAAAGTGAAAAAATTTCAGCGTACTCTCCACTTCAGGTAAGTGCTAAAAAAAGTTTTGTAAAACTTACACAAAGACTTGAAACACTTTTTGACAGCATAGGTGAAGGTGATGAACTTATGCTGATATCAGCACGTCAGATAGGGGCTGTGACCAAGGCAAAATCTGCCATCCAGGAAGCAAAATTTCCGCTGATCGATGGTGAGTTAGAGTTTTTCTCTTATCATTTACAAGAAGCAGTGAAAGCGATCTCTTCTATCTCTAAACCTTATGACAGTGAAGAAATACTTGACAAAATGTTTGGTGAGTTCTGTTTAGGCAAATAGGAAGTAGAAATGGAAAGTATGAAAAATATGGAACTTTATATCATCATAGGACTTTTCTTTTTTATCATTTGGTTTATTTTTAATACCATCAAATATTATCGTGGAGAAAAGAGAAAAGTAAAAAACCTACATCATTTTGCAAAAAAGGGTGAGGCGGATGCACAAGGTCATCTTGCTTATCGCTATCAAAAAGGTAACATGGTTAAAAAAAACTGTCAAAAGGCTGCATTTTGGTATCAAAAGGCTGCCTTCTCAGGGGATGAAGAAGCAAAAGGGTCTTTGCAAAAGTTTTTAGAGAATCGTCAAAATAAAAAGAAAAAGAAGTGTTAATATAGTATAATTATCACTTACTAAAACAAGGAAACAATCTTTATGACTAAAAAACCATTATTACTTTTTACTCTGTCTGTTATGTTATTACTCTTTTCAGGATGTGTAGAGAGAGAAATATCTATTTCTCCACAATCAGGATTAAATGCCTGGGGAGAAGAGACAAATGTTAATGATATAAATATCTCTGATCTGGATCAAAACTTAACCGAAAGTGAAACGATGATCACTGAAGATATGGATGCTGAAAAGATGGCACGCATTCCTTTCCCAACATCTGAATATTATCGTTTAGCAAGAACAGGTAAAGGTACAGTGAAGGGTAGTATCTATGTAAGAGATGCATATGATAAAAAAATAATGGGCGCAGGAACCAGACTTTATCTTAATCCTGCAACAAGTTATTCGGACCAATGGTTTCGTGAAAGTTATCTTAGCGGATATAAGATGGAAAAAGCGGATTCCAGACTCTTTAATTATTTAAGATTTACAGCAGCTAACAGTGATGGTAAATTTGCGTTCTATGGTGTGCCATCTGGAAGTTATTATCTTATAGGTACCGTAAAATGTGGAACAGAATGTGGATATGATACACCTAAAAATATACGTATCGCAACTAAAGTAAGTGTATATGGTAATAAGATCGTACAGAAAGATCTAAGCAGGATGGTAGATTAGATATCCTCTTCAACTTACCCTATAGGGTAAGCTTTCTCAAGTGTCTTGTAGAGTTCTTCTGGGCTTACATTTTCATTTTCTTCTAAAGCACGTTGCATGGTAACATTATCCTCTTCACCATTCCAAATTTTAATGTATGAACCCTCTTTATATCCATGATCTTGTCTAAACTTGTTTAAAATATTTTTACCAATGTAAAGTTTATAAAGTGTGTCAAGGTTTAATCCCGATTGTATTGCTACATCGATGAATGTCTCCATGAGTTTTTCAGTAGATGTTTCACAAAATAGTGTTTTCATCAACGTTTCTGCTACTGCTATCTGTTCATAATAATCTTTAGTAGTAGGAGTGATCTCTTGATCAAATGATTGAAAGTTAGGAAGGGCATTGATGCTGGTAGCTAAAGCTTCAATGCTTCCAAGATTTTGTATCTTGTAGTCCTCAAGTCCTTGTGACATGATAAAGTGCCAGATATCTACAGCTTCTATCTTGATATTTGCATAGTCAGGTTGTGCATCTATGTTTTTCCAGTGTTTCCAAGGGTAGCTTTCTATAAGTTCTGCACATTCTAAGTAAGTACAACGTTTCCAGTCGATACGTTTTCCATTTTTGGTTACTCCCTTTTCCCAACCTTCACCATTTGTTGCATCATTAAGTTGTTGTTGCAGTTGTAACATTTGTAATATTTTTTCCATATTTATTCCTAAAATTTCACTAGATTTTACTCTCGTTCCCATGCCCTGCGTGGGAATGCATAGGCAATTTAATACTAGACCTCGGTTTAAGTTCACCGTTAGGTGATAATTAGACTTTTTCTTTCACCATAAAATGGTGAACTTGAGTTTGTTAGTAATTCAAAGCGATATATGCATTCCCAACGAGGACGTTGGGAACGAGAGTCAACATTCAACATTCTACCTTTTCATCACTTATTTAGCACTTTTTTACTATAATAATGTCCTTATTTTACCTCCTAAAAAGGACACATTTATGTCGCAACCAGTAGAAGATCTAGATGAAGTTTTAAAGAACCATAAGCTAAGCAAAGAAGAGTATGAAGATATTTTACATATTCTTGATGGTCGTCACCCGAATATCGTTGAGATAGGCATCTTCTCTGCGATGTGGTCAGAACATTGTTCATACAAGTCAAGTACAAAGTACTTAAGAGGTTTCCCTACTGAGGCACCATGGGTCATTCAGGGACCAGGTGAAAATGCTGGTGTTATCGATATTGGTGATGGTATGGCTGCTGTCTTTAAGATGGAGAGTCATAACCACCCCTCATTCATTGAGCCTTTTCAAGGTGCTGCAACAGGTGTAGGTGGGATACTTAGAGATATCTTTACTATGGGTGCAAGACCAGTTGCAAACTTAAATGCTTTACGTTTTGGTACAGTTAAAGGTGACAGTGATATCGCCAAATACCAAAGACACCTTGTACGTGGGGTGGTAGATGGTATCGGATCTTACGGTAACTGTATGGGTGTACCTACTATCGGTGGTGAAGTAAGTTTTGATGAGAGTTACAATGGAAATATCCTTGTAAATGCATTTTCATTAGGGCTTGTGAAATCAGACGAGATCTTCTTGGGTGTTGCATCTGGCTTGGGTAACCCAGTAATGTATGTAGGTTCTAAAACAGGACGTGATGGTCTTGGTGGTGCGGTAATGAGTTCAGACTCATTTACGGAAGAGTCTAAGTCTCTTCGTCCAACTGTACAGGTAGGTGATCCATTTACTGAGAAACTACTTCTTGAAGCATGTTTGGAACTTTTTAAAACAGACCTCATTGTAGGTATTCAGGATATGGGTGCAGCAGGGCTTACTTCTTCGGCATTTGAAATGGCAGGTAAAACAGGTGCAGGACTTATCATGCATCTTGACAGAGTACCAGCACGTGAAGAAGGTATGACACCGTATGACTTTATGCTTTCAGAGTCTCAAGAACGTATGCTTATCTGTGCAAAACAAGGTTCAGAACAAGCAATCATCGATATTTTTGAAAAATGGGAATTGGATGTTGCTGTTATTGGAGAAGTAACAGACACTGCTCGTATGGAACTTATGTGGCATGGTGAGAAATGTGCTGATATGCCTATCGCTCCAGTAAGTGAAGAAGCACCTGTACTTGACAGACCAGTCTCTCGTCCTAAATATTTGGATGAAGTGAATGCTAAAAATGTTGATAGCTATAAAGCTGTAGCAGATCAAGAAGCATATGAAACATTGTTTTCAAATATAGAAGTTTCAGATAAGGCTTGGGTATATAACCAGTATGACTCAATGGTACAAACGAATACAACAAAAGCACCCGGGTCTTTGGATGCCTCTTGTATCCGTATCAAAGAGAATGGTAAAGCCTTGTCGATGAGTTCTGACTGTAATCCACGTTACTGTTACATAGACCCTAAAAAGGGTGCAGCACTCGCAGTCGTTGAGTCTGGACGTAATGTTGCTATGTCAGGAGCTAGACCACTTTCTATTACGGATTGTCTAAACTTTGGTAACCCTGAAAACCCGGAAGTGATGTGGCAGTTTGCTGAAGCTTGTGAGGGTATTAAAGAAGCATGTTTAGAGCTTAATACACCAGTTGTATCTGGAAATGTTTCACTTTATAATGAAACAAATGGTGTAAGTGTATATCCTACGCCTGCCATAGCGATGGTAGGACTGAATGATGATGAAAACAAAGTACTTCCTTCTGCATTTCAGGAAGAGGGGAGTCAGATCCTTCTTATTGGTGATACGAAAGGTGAGTTTGGTGGATCATTGTATGTAAAAGCACTTCATGGGGAAACTTCAGGTTCTCTGTCGGCATTTGATTACAGTGCTGAACTTAGACTTTGGGAACTTGTGATCGAAGCAAATAAAAAAGGTTTATTGAAATCAGCTAAAGATGTTAATGTCGGTGGTATTGCCATAGCACTTTCTAAAATGGCTGCGGTCTCTGACAAAGGTATTGATGCCAATATTAAAGTAGCGCAGAGTAGGGATATCTTTGATGAAACTCAAAGTAGAGCACTTGTAGAAGTATCAACTGAGAATCTGGAAGCTGTAGTAAGAATGGCAATAGACTTGGGTGTAAAAGTAACAAATCTTGGTCAAGTAGGTGGAGAGACAGTCAAAGTAAATGATGTGGAACTTTCACTTGAAAAAGTAAAAGAGATCTACTTTACAACTTTTGAAAGAACGATAGAACAAGATCTGTAAGTGCAGATATAGAGGGTTTAAAAAACCCTCTGAAACTATTTAAGTAAAGCTTTTAACTCTTCTTCAGAGTCAATATATTTACTGGCCTTTACCACACCATTTTCCAAAGTAACTACAGCAATTTTATCTGCCTCTTTTTCATTTTTAAGTTGTTTGGCAATGTTTTTATCATAGATCAATAGTACTGAATAAGCACTCTTTTTCAGATCGGGTAATGCAAAAGTATTACGGATAACCGTTGGCATAGGGCTGATGTCTGCAACAAAAAGCGTAGCTCTTTTTGCTAAGTAATCGCTGTCTTGTTTTTTCAGAAACTCTTTAACCGTATGTCCCGTTGCTTTGGCAAATACCAGGATAAGTGTTTTTGTATCCGCTTTTAAAGTATGAGCTTTATCAAACTGATCAGGGAGTGTAAAACTGATAGTTGAACCTGCATTTAATCCATTACTTACATTCGCACTGTACTTAGTCGCATCATAATTATCTTTCCCCTTTATGAAGAAAAGAGCTCCACCGCCGATAATAATAAGACCCAAGAATCCAAAAAGTATTTTTTTAATCATATATTTTCCTTTATTTAAGACAAATTTTGTCCTATTTATTTCTGCATTTTACCCAAGCAAACTATTAATACTCTTAATAGGGTCATAATCAGTTAGATTCGATATAATATCACCCTAATATTCCCATAAAAGGTTAAAGTAATATGAGAGCATTGCTAAGTGTAAGTGATAAGAATGGTATAGTTGAGTTTGCTAGAGGTTTAGAGAAACTAGGTTGGGAGATCATCTCAACAGGTGGTACATATAAAGCACTATCTACAGCAGGTATAAAAGTCATCGAAATAGATGAAGTGACAAAGTTTCCAGAGTGTTTTGAAGGGCGTGTGAAAACACTTAACCCTTATGTTCATGGTGGTATCCTTCATAAAAGAGGTGACGCGGCACATGTGGCACAAGCCAAAGAGCTTGGTGTTGAAGGTATCGATCTTGTGTGTGTAAATCTTTACCCGTTCAAAGAGACGATAGAGAAAACAGAAGACTTTGATGAGATCATTGAAAACATCGATATCGGTGGGCCGACGATGGTACGTTCAGCAGCGAAGAACTTTAATGATGTGCTGATCGTAACAGATGTAAATGATTATGAAAATGTACTTGGTGCATTGGAAAACAAGAATGATTCTTTAGAGTTCAGAAGAGACCTTATGATCAAAGCTTTTGAGCATACAGCAGCCTATGACTCTATGATTGCAAACTACATGAATGGCCGTTTTAACGATGGTTTTGGCGAGTATCAGTTTATCACAGGTAAAAAATCTTTCCAAACACGTTACGGAGAGAATCCACACCAAAAAGGTGCACTCTATGAGTTTGACAATCACTTCACAAACAACTTTAAACAAGTAAAAGGTGAAGCAAGCTTTAACAATATTAATGATGTAAACGGTGCACTAAAGATCGCTTCGAGTTTCGGTGATGAAGAGGCTGTGTGTATTGTTAAACATGGTAACCCTTGTGGTTTTGCTATTAAAGGTTCACTTATTGAGTCCTATACAGAAGCACTTAGATGTGATCCTGTATCTGCTTTTGGTGGTGTTGTTGCGGTCAATGGTGTAGTCACTAAAGAGCTTGCAGAGAAGATGAATGAAATTTTTCTGGAAGTAGTAATGGCAGCAGATTTTGAACCAGAAGCACTGGAAGTATTTGAGAAGAAAAAACGTCTTAAACTTTTTGCTCAAGGTGGTACAAAACTTGTGATGTCAAATGACACTCATGACTTTAAACACGTAGATGGTGGATTTGTCTACCAAAATTCAGACTGTATTTGTGACAATGAAGTACACAATGCACATAAAAAGTCAGAACTCACTGCTTCAGAGCAAGAGATGAAAGACTTAGAGATCGCATGGAAAGTTGCAGGTCTTACGAAATCTAACTGTGTAGTTTACGTAAAAGACTCAGCAATGGTTGCTGTAGGTATGGGTATGACATCTCGTGTAGATGCTGCACAATGTGCCCTTAAAAAAGCCAAAGAGATGGACATAGATGTTACAGGTGCCGCTATGGCATCAGAGGCATTCTTCCCATTCCGTGACAGCATCGATGCGGCTGCTGAAGCTGGTGTTAAAGCTATCATCGAACCAGGCGGAAGCATTAGAGATGATGAAGTCATCGAAGCAGCAAATGAGCATGGTATCTCTCTTTACTTTACTACTGTAAGACACTTTTTACATTAATAGTTTTGATGGGCAGTGCCCATCAAAACAACTTCTTTTTTATTCTTTTACAACAAACCTCATTATTATATTTTTTAAGATATAATTTATACTTAAAAATGGGAGTTAACGTAATACAAAATGTTTTATAAAAACTTTTTACACCTAGGCAAACGAACATCTATAGAGATGTTGGCTATTCTTTCTAGGTCATTTAGTTTGCATGGTATTAAAATCAAACACTATTCTAATATTAGGACTCATATATGAAAAAAGTATTAATCGTGTTTGGAACGAGACCTGAAGCTATCAAGATGGCACCACTTGTTTTAGTATTTCAGGAACAATCCAGTGAGATAGAGGCAAAAGTCTGTGTTACAGCACAGCATAGAGAGATGCTTGATCAGGTATTGGATATTTTTGATATTGTTCCTGATTATGACCTTAATATCATGAAGCCGGGACAAGATCTCTATGATGTCACAAGTAACATTTTATTAGGGATGAAAGAGGTACTTGCTGAGTATAAACCTGATGTAGTTTTTGTACATGGTGATACTACAACTACTATTGCTACAGCATTGAGTGCATTTTATCAGAAGATCCCTGTGGCACATGTAGAAGCAGGGCTTCGTACAGAAGATATCTACAGCCCATGGCCGGAAGAAGCTAATCGTAAACTTACATCACAGATCACAAAATATCATTTCACACCCACGCAGACAAGTAAAGAGAACCTTCTAAAAGAGAATGTTCCTGAAGACGATATATATGTTACAGGGAATACTGTTATTGATGCACTTTTCTGGGTTTTAGAGAAAATCAATCAAACAGAGAGTCTTAAACTGCTTCTTTCAGACACCATTAGTAAAGAGTTTCCTGCTTTCGGAAATGATCAGCGTGTTGTACTTATTACAGGGCACAGAAGAGAAAATTTTGGACAGGGTTTTCTTGATATGTGCTCGGCAATTAAAACGTTGGCTGAAGCGCATCCTGATGTAAATTTTGTCTATCCTGTACATCTCAATCCTAATGTACAAAAACCTGTTTTAGAGCTTCTTTCAGGTATAGAAAATATTTATCTTATTTCACCTTTAGAGTATGAGTCTTTTGTCTATCTTATGAGTAAAACTTACTTAATACTTACAGACAGTGGTGGTATCCAGGAGGAAGCACCGAGTCTTGGTAAGCCGGTACTTGTAATGCGTGATACCACAGAACGTCCAGAAGCACTTGAAGCAGGAACTGTCAAGCTTGTAGGTACAGATCCTGACATCATAGTAAACGAAGTAACAAAATTACTTGTAGATACTGTATGCTATGGTGAAATGAGTCAAGCCCATAATCCATATGGAGATGGAAAAGTATGTCAAAGAATAGTAAATATCATAAAGGAAGAAAATGCAAAGTAAAACAGTATGTGTCATGGGATTAGGATATATAGGGCTTCCAACAGCCGCACTTTTGGCAAATCGTAAATATCATGTACATGGAGTTGATGTTGTACAAAGTACAGTCGATACTATTAATCAAGGTAAGATCCATATTGTAGAGCCTGACCTGGATACCTTTGTGCGTTCCGCAGTTAACTCTGGAAATCTTATTGCTGATACTAAACCAAAAGAGTCTGATATATTTATCATCGCAGTACCGACTCCCTTTCATGAGGGGTATGTTCCAAATGTAGATTATGTTGTTTCAGCAACAGAATCTATTGCTCCTTATGTCAAAGAGGGTAATATTGTTATTTTGGAATCTACTTCCCCGGTAGGTACGACAGAGAAAGTTGCACAGGTGTTACAAGAGCAGGGAGTTGATATTTCTAAAGTGCATATAGCACATTGTCCTGAACGGGTATTACCCGGACAGATCATGCGTGAATTGGTAGAAAATGACCGTATTGTCGGGGGGATCAATGAAGAAGCAACTAAGGAGACAGTTGCTTTTTATAAAACCTTTGTAAGTGGCAAGGTACTGCAAACAGATGCGAAAACAGCAGAGATGGCGAAACTTACAGAAAACAGCTACCGTGATGTCAATATTGCATTTGCCAATGAACTCTCTATCTTATCTGATAAATTCGGTATTAATGTATGGGAGTTGATTTCATTGGCAAATCGTCATCCACGTGTGAATATCTTGCAACCAGGTGCTGGTGTAGGAGGGCATTGTATTGCAGTTGACCCATGGTTTATCGTTCATGCAGGTGGTGAAGATGCGAAGATCATACGAACAGCTAGAGAAGTGAATACCTATAAAACAGAATGGTCGATCGAAAAGATAAAAAATGCTTCACTTGTTTTTGAAAAGAAGAATGGACGGGCAGCTAAGATAGCATGTATGGGATTGGCATTTAAACCAAATATCGATGACCTTAGAGAATCTCCGGCAATTTATATTACAAGACATTTGATCGCAGATGGTTTTGAAGTACTTCCGGTAGAACCGAATTTAAAATCCTCAGGTGAGTTTCATATTGTTCCAGATGAAGAGGCTATCAATGAAGCAGATATCATTGTCTTTTTAGTGGCACATGATGAGTTTAAAGGTCTTCGTATTTTTGGTAAAGAAATATTTGATTTTTGTGGTGTGACAAATATAAAGAATGATCAAAAATGAAGATAGCTATAGCAGGTACAGGATATGTAGGTCTTTCAAACGGAATACTTTTGGCACAACATAATGAAGTTGTTGCACTTGATATTATGCCAGAAAAAATCGAGATGCTAAATAAAAAGATATTACCCATCGAAGATGCAGAATTAGAAGATTATCTTACAAATAGAGTCTTAAATTTTACAGCAACATTGGATAAAGATAGGGCCTATGAAAATGCTGACTTTGTTATTATCGCTACTCCTACTGATTATGACCCTGTAACAAACTATTTTAATACCAATTCCGTAGAATCAGTGATCAAAGATGTCATGAGTATCAATCCTGATGCAACCATGGTTATCAAATCAACGGTACCTGTTGGATACACTGAAGATATAAAAGAAGCGTTAAATTGTAAAAATATTTTCTTCTCACCAGAGTTTTTACGAGAAGGAAAAGCTCTGTATGATAATCTTTATCCATCACGGATCATTGTTGGTGAAGAATCAGAGCGTGCAAAAACATTTGCCAGCCTTTTAGCACAGGGCGCTATCAAGGAAAATATCGATACGCTTTTTACCGGTTCTACAGAGGCTGAAGCTGTTAAACTCTTTTCTAATACCTATCTTGCAATGAGAGTTGCCTATTTCAATGAGTTGGATTCTTATGCCGAAGCTCAGAATCTTGATAGTAAGCAGATCATCGAAGGGGTTGGACTGGATCCAAGAATTGGAAATCATTATAATAACCCTTCATTTGGATACGGAGGCTACTGCCTGCCAAAAGACACTAAGCAACTGCGGGCAAATTATGAAAATGTGCCAAGTAGCCTTATTGGGGCCATTGTTGATGCTAATAGTACCAGAAAAGATTTTATTGCAGACAGTATCATTGCTAAAAATCCAAAAATAGTAGGTGTATATAGACTCGTCATGAAAAGCGGATCAGATAACTTCAGGGCTTCTTCTATTCAGGGAATTATGAAAAGGATCAAAGCTAAAGGAATTGAAATAGTCATCTATGAACCGTCACTTGAAGATGATGAGTTCTTTCATTCAAAGGTGATTAGAGATTTAGATGCGTTTAAAAATATGTCAGATGTTATAGTGGCCAACAGACGCGCGGAAGATCTAAAAGATGTAGAGGCCAAAGTCTACACCAGAGATTTGTTTGGAAGTGATTAAAGATGAAGATTCTAGTAACCGGTACAGCGGGATTTATAGGTTTTCATCTTGCAAAAAAATTGCTTGAACGGGGAGATGAAGTCGTTGGTATCGATAATATCAATGATTATTATGATGTGAATCTTAAGTATGGTCGCCTTAAAGAACTAGGCATAGATCAAGAAGAGATAGAAGATAACAAACCTATAACTTCAACGATGTTTCCCAAACATAAATTTCTTAAACTCGATCTTGCCAATAAAGAAGCTATGAATAGTCTTTTTGAGGTTGAACAATTTGATGCAGTATGTAATCTTGCAGCACAAGCAGGAGTGCGCTACTCTTTGGAAAACCCTCATGCCTATATTGACAGTAATATTGTCGGATTTATGAATATTCTTGAGGGGTGCAGACATCACAATGTAAAAAATCTTTCTTATGCCTCCAGTTCTTCTGTATATGGACTCAATAAATCTCAACCTTTTAAAACCTCTGATAAAACGGAACATCAAGTGAGTGTGTATGCAGCTACTAAAAAATCCAATGAAATGCTTGCACATACCTACAGCCATCTTTATAGTATACAAACAACAGGCTTAAGGTTCTTTACTGTGTATGGCCCATGGGGAAGACCAGATATGGCGCCAATGTTATTTACAGATGCTATTTTGCATGACAGACCGATCAAAGTATTTAATTTTGGAAAAATGAGTCGGGATTTTACGTATATAGACGATATTGTCGAAGGTTTGATAAAAGTCATAGACAACCCTGCTACTGAAAATAGTGCATGGGATCCTGAAGATCCTGAAATTCAAAGCTCATCAGCCCCTTATCGTATTTATAATATAGGTAATAATGCACCGGTAGACTTGATGAAGTTTATTGAGACTATTGAAAATGCACTGGGAAAAACAGCAGAAAAAAATATGCTTCCCATTCAGCCTGGGGATGTAGAATCAACGTATGCTGACACAAGTGAATTGATGAAAGACTTTAATTACAAACCTGATACACTTCTTGATGAAGGCGTGTCGGAATTTACAAAATGGTATAGAAAATTTTATAAGATATAAGGAGATTAAATGAAAGGTATTATACTAGCTGGTGGCAGCGGAACAAGACTGCATCCCATAACAAAAGTGATCTCAAAGCAACTACTTCCTATCTATGACAAACCGATGATCTATTATCCATTATCGGTTTTGATGCTGGCGGGTATCAGGGAAATATTAATTATTTCTACACCACAAGATATATCAAGATTTGAGGAACTATTAGGGGATGGTTCTCCTCTTGGTATGGAATTCTCTTATGCTATTCAAGCCTCTCCGAATGGTTTAGCAGAAGCTTTTATTATTGGGGAAGAGTTTATTGGTGACGATAGTGTTTGTTTGATTTTGGGAGATAATGTCTTTTTTGGTTCAGGTCTCACTCCAAGACTTGAACGTGCGACACATCAAGAAAAAGGGGCAACTGTTTTTGGCTATCAAGTTAAGGATCCGGAACGTTTTGGGGTTGTAGAGTTTAACGATGATTTTGATGTTCTCTCTATCGAAGAAAAACCTAAAGATCCAAAAAGTAATTTTGCAGTAACCGGACTCTATTTTTATGATAATGATGTAGTTGAAATTGCAAAAACTATCCAGCCATCACAACGTGGTGAACTTGAAATCACATCGATTAATCAGGCTTATCTCGAACGGGGAGATTTAAAGGTAGAAGTTTTAGGGCGTGGATTTGCCTGGTTGGATACAGGAACGCATGAAAGTCTGGCAGATGCCAGTCAATATATTCAAACAATCGAGAAGAGACAAGGTTATAAAGTAGCATGTATTGAAGAGATTGCTTTTTATAAAGGATGGATCACAAGTGAGCAGCTTAAAGCATTGGCTCAGCCAATGAAAAAGACAGAGTATGGTCAGTATATGCTTGAAATGGCTGGTGAGAAATGAAATCAATTTTAGTAACAGGGTGTGCTGGATTTATCGGGTCTAATTTTGTACCATATTTTTTGGAAAAATATGAGGATTATAATATTATTAACCTTGATCTATTGACTTATGCCGGTGATATAGAGAACTTAAAAGAGATAAAAGAGAATGAACGTTATAAATTTATTAAGGGTGATATTTGCAACCGTGAATTGGTAGAATATATTTTTACAGAATATGATATATTCGGTGTAATTCATTTTGCAGCAGAAAGTCATGTAGACAACTCTATTAAAGATCCGGGTGTATTTATTGAGACAAATGTAAATGGTACATTTACACTGATCGATGTTGCATATAAGTACTGGATGGATGCGCCATTTAAGTATAAGGAAAAATATTCTCGGGAATTTCCACGTTTTCATCATATCTCTACAGACGAAGTATATGGAACGCTTGGGAAAGAGGGACTTTTTACAGAAAAGACACCTTATGCACCCAATTCTCCCTATTCGGCATCAAAAGCAGCAAGTGATATGGTTGTAAGAAGCTATTTGCATACTTACGGAATGAATACTGTTATCACAAACTGTTCTAACAATTATGGTCCAAAACAACATGATGAAAAACTGATCCCGACTATTATTAGAAAAGCATTGAACAGTGAAGATATTCCCCTTTATGGAGATGGAAAAAATATTCGTGATTGGCTTTATGTCTTGGACCATTGTAAGGGTATAGATCTTGTATATCATACGGGTAGAAGAGGAGAAGTATATAATATCGGCGGTCGTAATGAACGTGACAATAATTATATTGCCAACAAAATTTGTGAAATACTCGATAAGTTGAGTCCGAAAGATTTCGGAGAGAGTTATACTAAGCAAATAACATATGTGGAGGACCGTGCCGGCCATGATAGACGTTATGCTATTGATGCTACTAAGTTGGAAGACGAACTTGGATGGAAAGCAGAAGAGAATTTTGAGAGTGGGATAGTTAAAACTATTGAATGGTATTTGGAAAAATATGATATTTTATAAAGATAATTTGATATTTATCTAGATTTGGGCTTAAATTCAGGTTTTTCTTTTTTGTTTTTGTAGAATTTTACCAATCTCTACCTTCGAGAGGTATCCCCATGAAGGTATATCTCTCTAGTTATAATTGATATTATCAAAGTTGGCATCCTGATTCTCTGTTCTTAGGGTAAAGGAGCTGACATTGATAGAGGTTTGGTTTGTGCTGATGGTCAGGGTTTGACCAAATGCATTTACAGTTGTTGAGCCTGGACTGAAAGTGACTGATACCGTATAGTTTCCACCCTGGACATAGTTGGTTCTGAACCATTTTGCATCAACTCGTGTACCATTGACATATTTGGTAATACCGCCTGTTATGCTGCCGTCCCTGTTGACGATTCTGTAGTAGGTATTGGCACTTTCTTCAAGGCGCAGTTCGATGAGGCCTGTAGCATCGTTCTTTTGTACCGGATTGACATCAAAGCTGAAAGTCCCTTCTGTTGCCGGAGAAGCAAACGAACGTGAGAAACTGAAACCGGTAGTTCCGCTTGTTGTGACGCTGGCCCGTTCGTTGGCACTGTCATAGGTCCATGAGCCGCTACCACTTGTGGTGTAGTCAGCGAGTGTATTGCTGCTGAAGTCATCACTTGAGAAATCTCCTCCGGAAGGAGGGGGAGTAGAAGCATCAGTGACCAGCACATTCATGATATCCGATGCCGTTGCTCCATCATCATCCATGACCGTAAGTGTCAAAGTATCAATTCCTACGGCGGTTGGCGTATAATTAAATGACGCTGTAGTGGCCACAACTGTAGTCCCTTTTTTCCACTCGTACGATGCAATGGTTCCGTCTGTGTCTGTTCCGCTTCCTACAACAGTGACTGTCTGTCCGAGTTCCACACTTTTATCTGCTCCGGCATAGGCTACAGGTGGTGTGTTTGTCGGTGGAGGTGTGGTTGCTGATGTCGTATAATTGATATTATCAAAGTTGGCATCCTGATTCTCTGTTCTTAGGGTAAAGGA
>CBFCXZ010000022.1:0-36288 GCA_965602275.1 uncultured bacterium | reverse complement strand
GAATGCCTTTATGTGCCAATGCCACTTCTCCTATTTTTGCTGTCGTTGACCCTCCACCAAAGATCGAAGCAGAAGTTGCCGTATGATGAGGAGATCTTATGGGACGCAAAGCAGCAAAGTTTGGTGTTACACCATCTAGAAACTGATGTTTGGCTATGGAGAGTATCTCCTCTTCAAACAGAGGAGGCAAGATATCTTTAATGCGTTTGGCTATCATACTTTTACCACACCCCGGGTTTCCTTCCATCAGAAAATTATGCATTCCTGCTGCTGCGATAAGAGAGGCTCTCTTGGCTATGGACTGTCCTTTCACATCTAAAAAATCACTTTCGTATTTTCGTTCAAAATAGTATGGGGTATCTTGCAATGTAAAACTTTCAGCCTCATAAGAAAATGCCTGCACATTGGCTTTAAAGTTTTTACTTTTAAGTATCTGTATCGCTTCGCTTAAGGTATCTACAGCAATAAAATCTACCCCGGAGATATGACTCAAATAAGTGATAGACTCTTTAGGCACAATCGCTCTTTTAATAAGCCCTTGTTCTTTAAGTGACAAGACCAAAGGAAACAGCATAGAACTTGTCTTTACCTTTCCATCCAATCCCAACTCACCAAAAACAAAAAGTCCCTCTTCGTCTATGGTTGTTTTGTTCAGTGCAATTAAAAGTGCTAACGATAGGTCAAAATGGGTCCCCGACTTTTTCAAATCGCTAGGTGAAAGATTAACCGTTATTTTTAAAGGAGGAAAAACAAACTCATTGGTAAGAAGTGCGGACTTGGTACGTTCTTTTGACTCTTGTATATCATTACTCGCCAGACCAACCACAGAAAACCCGGGCAAACCTTTGGTAAACGTAGCTTCAACTTCAATCACCTTGGCATTCACCCCTTCAAGGGTAGCACAAGTCAGCCTGTTTACAATGGCTTGTTTTTTCTCTTTTTGTTTGACACTTTTTACTTTTACAGTTTGGCTTTTAGGTGGGAGATTACCACTATTGGTTTTTGCATTCATAGTGACAGTTTTACATAAATAGGGGAAAGGGATTAAAAATATGTCAAATTGTCATATTTTTGATTTTGAAGTGTTTAAAGTTATTTGAAAAGGAAAGAAAAAGAGTCAGAAGTAGTGAGATTGTGCGAGAGATTTGTAAGGCATACTGATAGTATGTCGTCAAATATCTCGTGCAAGATCGCTGCTTATGCCTCTTTTAATCTTCTTTTCCACTCTTTTTCGAATTTTTTTCGTTTAATATATGAGAGTTTTTCTATAAACACCTTACCATCCAAATGGTCTATCTCATGCTGCATAGCAACGGCAAGAAAGCCATCATCTTCTATGACTTGCTTGTTGCCGTCTCTGTCAAAATATTCCACTTTAACATGTTTGGCACGCTCTACATCTTCATAGACACCAGGGATGGAGAGACATCCTTCCTGGAATTTTTCAGTACCCTCTTTTTCAACGATGACAGGATTGATCATCTCTAAAGTATTTTCTTTAGGCTGATCATGTGCACCATCTTCAACTTCTAATGGAACATTGATGATGAGTACTCTTTGTGCAGTACCTACTTGAATAGCAGCAAGTCCTACACCATTTTTTGCACACATGGTATCATACATATCATCTAACAGATCATGCAAGGCACCATTGAACACCTCAACCTCTTTTGAGATGAGCTTCAATCTTTTATCTGGGTAAACAACTATCTCTCTAACCATCAGTCAACCTAGCTGAAACTTTTAGTCAATACTTTATCGATAAGACCATATTCAAGAGCTTCTTTTGAAGACATGAAATTATCTCTCTCCGTATCTTTTTCTATCTTCTTCGCAGTTTTACCTGTTCTCTCTGCCAATATCTCGTTAAGCGTATCTTTGAGTCTTTGAATCTCTTGTGCTTGTATCTGAATGTCTGTTGACTGCCCTTGTGCTCCACCTGAAGGTTGGTGGATCATAATACGAGCATGTGGAAGTGCGTATCTTTTACCTTTTGTTCCGGAAGCCAATAAAAATGCACCCATTGAAGCCGCTTGACCGATACAGATCGTTACAATATCCGGCTTGATGTAATTCATCGTGTCAAACATTGAAAGCCCAGAAGTGATCACTCCACCCGGAGAATTGATATAAAAATAGATATCTTTGTCCGGATCTTGTGCTTCAAGAAAAAGTAACTGTGCTACAACAGTTGACGCTACCTGATCGTTCACTTCACCACTTAGCATGATGATTCTGTCTTTTAGAAGGCGTGAATAGATATCGTAAGATCTTTCACCTCTACCTGTTTGTTCTACAACGTATGGAATATAACTCATTTTATACCTTTAATAATATATAGTTAAATAGATTTTAGTATCAACTCAAATATACATTAGAAATATTAACAAAACAAGCAACAACTATTCGTTGCTACTTGCTAAGTGTTGTATTCTTAGTTTAAACCAAGCATTTTACCAAAGAGCTTATCTTCGATCATACCCATTTTTACTGCTGGGAGGAGATTATTCTCTTGGTAATATTTGATCACTTCCTGAGGGTCTTGACCACTCATCATCGCTTCATAGTAGATGGCTTGAGATACTTCTTGGTCTTCTACTTTTACTTCTTCTGCTTTAGCCAATGCATCTACGATAAATGTTGCCTTAACACTTGCAGCAGCAGCATCTCTTACCTCATCACGAAGTACATCCACTTTCTCAGGGTTCTCTTTAAAGTCATTCAGTTCTTCTTCGCTCATTGTTCTTGCTTTTTCATTGATCTTTGCATCGATCTCTTGATCAACAATATTATTTGGAAGTGCAAAATCAAATTTTTCTACCAATGCTTCAATAAGTTTTGGCTTTAACTCTTCGTTAAATAATTTAGCAATTTTCTCAGATACGATCTGCTCATTCAGTTTCTCTTTAAGCATATCAAGTGTTGCATTCTCTTCACCTTGAAGAAGTTTTTTTGCCAACTCATCATCAAGTTCCGGAGTTACTTGCTCTTGAATTTCATGAAGTGTTACTTTAAACTCTGCTTCTTTGCCTGCAAGATCAGCTGACTGATACTCTGCGGGGAAAGTAACTGTAACTGTTTTTTCTTCTTCGTACTTCATACCGATGATCTGCTCTTCAAATCCTGGGATGAATTGGTTAGAACCGATCTTAAGGTTGAATTTTTCAGCTTTTCCACCGTCAAATGCAACACCGTCCACAAAACCTTCAAAGTCGATCAATGTCATGTCGCCATCTTTTACCATTCTTTTTCTTTTTATCTTTTCAAATGGTGCTTGCTGTGCAGCGATCTCTGTAAGTTTTGCATCTACTTCTTCATCTGATGCTGTTGGTTTATCAAACGCAGGAACAACATCCATATGTCCTTCAGCTTTAAATTCAGGTCTAGTAGAGATCTCTACTTCTACTTCGATACCGTTATCCGCTTTGTCATACTTCTTAAAAGTAGGTTGGCCAAGTACATTTGCAGCATTAAGCCCTGCTTCTTTAACACCAGCATCGATAAGATCTCTCAATGCATCTGCTTCAGCATCCTGGATAAGTTTATCACCATGTAATTTTTTTACTACGTGTGCAGGTACTTTACCTTTTCTAAATCCATCTACCTTCATCTCTTTACCTGCTTGAACTGCAAGTCTCTCAATGTTCGCTTCAACAACACCTTTTTCTATGGTACCACTTACGAGTACATTTGCTTCGTCTAGTTTCTTTACTGTAACTTTCACTACAATCCTTTATATATAATTCCGTGATTTTATCTAAATTTTGATAAAAAACGAAATGTACTTAGATATGCAGCTATTTTTGATGCTGTCTTAAAGTATATAATTAACTAAAGCACTGCTCCTTTTTAGCTAAAATCCAAACATAAAAAGATAAACCATAGTATAATTATATTTTAGAGGAATACAAATGAGAAGTAATAGAATAAATGGTCTTGACATCTTTAGAGGATGGGCTATTTTACTGATGATTGCCTATCATTTTGGCTATGATCTCAAACACTTTGGTTACATCTTTGTCAATCTGGATCATGACACTTTTTGGATCTATGCTCGTTATGTCATTGTTTCTATGTTTTTAGTCAGTGTGGGGATGAGTCTTAAGTTAGCACATACTCCAAACATAAAGTGGTACAAGATGAAAAAGCGTACCCTGCTTTTAGGTGCTGCTTCCCTCTTGGTAAGTATAGTAACATACCTACAATTCCCTCATACATGGGTCTATTTTGGTATCTTACATTTTATTTTAGTCGCTTCTTGGTTAGGGTTACTCTTTTTACCTTATCCTCTTCTGGCACTTTCGACTGCACTTGTTATCTTCCTTGGTTCAGCGATGGGATGGCTGCATATGCATGGGCTCTTTTCTCTACTACAAGCCCCTTTACATCTCCCGCCAGGCTATACACAGGATGTGGTACGACTCTTTCCTTGGTTTGGTGCCGTATTGCTAGGTATTGTCTTTGTCTCTTACAATTTACATACCAAAATACTCCAAAATACTTTTTTTAGCCCACACACTTCACCTAATAAAATACTTGCATTTTTCGGTCGGTATGCATTGGTCATATACCTCATCCACCAACCTATACTTTTTGGATTGTTTTCACTCTTTCATTAGGCTATAATCCCACATGCAAAAAATCCACCAAAAAATCCAAGACTGGTATAAAAAATACGGAAGGCTAAATCTTCCATGGCGTACTACCAATGACCCTTATCATATCTACCTCTCTGAAGTCATGCTACAGCAGACACAAGTGAAAACCGTTTTGGAAGGTTACTATTTTCCTTTTTTAGAAAAGTTTCCTACACTTCAAGATTTAAGTAAAGCACCTCTTGATGATGTATTGAAGATGTGGGAAGGGCTCGGGTACTACAACCGTGCTAAAAACTTACATAAGACCGCTACACTCGTAGATGAACTGCCAAATGATATAAACGAACTAATCAAACTTCCCGGCATAGGTAAAAACACTGCACATGCAGTGGCTACTTTTGCTTACCATCAACCTGTTCCCATCATGGAAGCCAATGTAAAACGTATACTCTGTCGTTTACATAAACTCAAAACACCTAACGATAAGGATCTTTGGGAGATTGCGTATGATGTAGTGGACAAAGAAAACCCTTTTGACTACAACCAAGCGATGATGGATATAGGTGCAACCATCTGTTCACCCAAAAATCCTAAATGTGAAGTTTGCCCTTTAACTGATATTTGTAAAGGGAAAGATGAACCTACCCTTTACCCTACAAAAAAGAAGCGTGTTGTTCCCACAAGGGAACAAAACATACTTGTTAATGTATACGATGATACACTTTCACTGATGCAGAGAAAAGGGAAATTTTTACATGGGTTATGGGGATTTGAGAGTATTGATGTTCCACTCTGTGCTTCTGAATATATAGGGGAAGTGATACATGCATATACACACTTTAAACTTATCTGTAAAATCTATGTATATTATGAAAACAGTCCTGAACAAATGGATTACTTTTCTCAAGAAGAGATACAAAAACTTGCTATCTCCAAAGTCGATGAGAAGATAGTTAAATTGTTTTTAGCTACAATGTGACAAATAATACATTCGTCATCCTCAGCTTGTACCCCAAGGGCATTTTCGTTGGGCACAGGGGATCTATTGATTCAAAAATAATTATGATTTGTAGATTCCCGGGTCAAGCCCGAGAATGACGGGGAAGACAGGATACGCAATGAACAAAGAAGAAGAATTCGAACAAGCTGTAACCAAAGTCCTTGAACTTTTAGGTGAAGATCCAAAAAGAGAAGGTCTGCTTAAAACACCTAACCGTGTAGCTAAAGCACTGAAATTTCTTACAGAAGGGTATGATCAAGACCCAGAAGAGATACTTAATCAAGCACTTTTTAGTACCAGCAATGATGAGATGGTCTTAGTTCGTGATATCGAATTTTACTCTATGTGTGAGCATCATATGCTGCCTATCATCGGACGTGCACATGTGGCATACATCCCCGATGGCAAAGTAGTAGGACTCTCCAAGATCCCTCGCATTGTTAATGTTTATGCAAGACGTCTGCAGATACAGGAACAGATGACAGAACAGATAGCTGATGCCATTCTAGGCACCATTAAACCTAAAGGTGTAGCCGTTGTAGTCCATGCACGTCATATGTGTATGGAGATGAGAGGTGTACAAAAGATCAACTCAACCACTGTAAGTTCAGCACTTCGAGGACTTTTCAAGAGTGATGAACGTACAAGAAGTGAATTTTACAATCTTATTAACACTCCAACACCATCCAATTTTTAGACTAGATATGAACAAAGTCCATATCTAGCTCTTCAGCAGAGCGCTCTCGCAGCTTGCTGCTCTTCTTTGTTTTGAATTTACTTTTTCAGTAACCATGAGAGAGCTTTTTCTCTCTCTTTAAAGAATTTTGCTTTCCCGCTCATCAAGTGACTCATCATTGCAGTAGATGCATCTTCCCAATTTTTATCTCCAACGATCGCCATCTTCTTAAAAGCATTACGATGTTTGACACCAAATTTAAAATCATCCCATGCCGCTATGAACTCCCACCCTTTAAAGCCTCTCATATCAACCAGCAGATCAGCCTCAATTCCTTTTGCCTCTTTTAAAGCTTTATCAACCATAGGAACAAAGATCTGATAATCTTTATGCGTCAACTTACCAAGCATTGTGATTTCTATAAAAAGTCTTTTCTTATTTCTCTTAATAGCGATACCAATACCATGTTCTTTTATTACTTTTAACATTATTTATCCTTTCCATATGTTATCTATATTCTATTATAGCATAGTACATGATCCCTTATTCCATTGATACAAATCAAGGGCTCTTAATCTAATTCGGAGTATAATCCTCCTCTTTAACTTTGTATTTTATGTTAGTTTAAGTATAACTGCGTAATATGCAGAAAACTAATTAGGACTAAATTAGTCTTATTTAAAATTGAATATCGTTTTCAAAGGAAAAATATGAACGTCTATTTAGACAATAATGCAACAACAATTGTTGACCCACAGGTTTTCGCTGAGATGGAACCTTATTTTGTACAAAAATATGGTAATCCAAACTCATTACATGCATTTGCAAGTGACACGCATCCAGGTATAAAAGCTGGTATGGAGAAGATCTATGCAGGTATACACTCACCAAGAGAAGACTCTGTAGTCATTACTTCTTGTGCCACAGAGAGTAATAACTGGGTACTTAAAAGTATCTACTTTGAGTACATTCTTACCGGTAGAAAAAACCACATTATGATCTCTGAAGTGGAACACCCTTCCATCATTGCAACAGCTAAATTCCTTGAGAGTATGGGCTGCAGAGTTACTTATCTTCCTATTAACCATGAAGGGATCATTGAGGCAGAGACTGTAAGAAACAATATCACAGATAAAACTGCACTGGTTTCTATCATGTGGGCAAATAACGAAACAGGTGCTATTTTTCCTGTAGAAGAGATCGGTGACATTTGTGAAGAGCATAAAGTACTTTTTCACACTGATGCAGTACAGGCCATAGGTAAATTACCCGTAGATGTACAGTCATTCAATGTAGATTATCTTACCTTTTCTGCCCATAAATTCCACGGACCAAAAGGTGTAGGTGCACTTTACATGAAAAAGGGTAAAGAGTTAATGCCTCTACTTCATGGTGGTTCACAAATGAATGGATACCGTTCGGGTACACTCAATGTTGCTGGTATCGTAGGTATGGGTAAGGCGATGGAACAAGCCGTAGATGCACTTGATTTTGAAATGACAGAAATTAGAGAGATGAGAGATGAATTTGAAGATGAACTTCTCAAGATCGAAGATACTTTTGTAGTCACACCTAGAGCTAAAAGAACACCAAACACCATTCTTATCTCATTTAGAGGTATCGAAGGTGAATCAATGTTATGGGATCTTAACCGTGCAGGTATCGGTGCGAGTACAGGTTCAGCTTGTGCAAGTGAAGACTTGGAAGCAAACTCAGTCATGGAAGCCATCGGTGCAGCAGAAGACTTGGCACATACAGCTATTCGTTTTTCACTGAGCCGTTATACCACACAGGAAGAGTTGGACTACACACTTAAAGTAATTCAGGCAGCAGTTGTAAGACTTAGAGGTATCTCAAGTTCTTATGCGTACGCACCAGAAGGTCATGAGAGTGGTTTAGACTCTCATCACCATTAATAGATAGAATTTAAAGGATATATTATGGGAATAGATAGTTTAATAGGCGGTACCATCTGGGATGAGTATAGCAATAAAGTAACAGATTTAATGAATAACCCGCAAAACATGGGTGAGATCACACAAGAACAGGCCGATGAAATGGGTGCTAGACTCATCGTAGCTGACTTTGGTGCTGAGAGTTGTGGAGATGCAGTAAGACTTTACTGGGCTGTACATCCAAAGAGTGATGTGATCATGTTATCAAAATTTAAAAGTTTTGGTTGCGGTACGGCGATAGCCTCTTCAGATACTATGGCTGAACTTTGTAAAGGTAAAACAGTTGATGAAGCGGTAAAGATCACCAACATTGATGTTGAGATGGCAATGCGTGACAATCCGGACACACCAGCCGTTCCACCTCAAAAAATGCACTGTTCTGTTATGGCTTATGATGTTATCAAAAAAGCTGCAGCACAATACAAGGGTGTTGATATGGAGAGCTTTGAAGAAGAGATCATCGTATGTGAATGTGCACGTGTATCACTCTCTACACTTCAAGAAGTGATCCGCCTTAACGATCTTACAACAGTAGAAGAGATCGCTGACTATACGAAAGCGGGAGCTTTCTGTAAATCATGTATCCGCCCTGGCGGACATGAAGCCAAAGATATCTATCTTGTTGATCTTCTTGAAGAGTATGAAAAAGAAAAGATGGCAAAAGCAGCTGATGCTTCAGGTGTAGGCGGTGCAGAGTTTTCTGAAATGACTATCGTTCAACGTATTAAAGCAGTGGATAAAGTGATTGATGACAACATTCGTCAAATGCTTATCATGGATGGTGGAGATATGGAAATTCTTGACATCAAAGAGAACGGTGAAAACATTGATATCTATATCAGATATCTTGGTGCTTGTAACGGCTGTGCATCTTCGAGTACAGGTACCCTCTTTGCAATTGAGAATGTTCTTAAAGAGAAACTTGATCAGAACATCAGAGTTTTACCTATCTAAATAAGTGTTATTACCATAGTAACGTGGGTTTTTATCGAAGTGTATGCCTCTTTGGCTTGCCCGCGTTACACAACTATTTTGTAAATAATCTAACAATCCCTCTTAAAAGCACAAAAACCACATATAAAGCTACTGTAAAGACCAATGGATGAAATGCACCTATACCATAAGCTCCTGCTGTTGGAAGAGCCATTGCGTGATCTATGGGATGGCTCATCCACTCTTTGAAATGCATACCTATGGCTAAAAATAAAAATAAACCGATAAATATAGTAAGTTCTTTTTTCATAATGATGTCTCCTGTAAAATATGGCATAATCATACCAAAATAAATACAATTTTTATAGAGATATACATAAAATATATACTTACAATAGATATAATATGTGCTTAATTAGAAAAGGTCACACAACATGATAAACAAAGAACAAATACAAGAAAAGCTCACACAAGTCATCTACCCTGGTTTTACAAAAAATATTATTGATTTTTCTTTTGTAAAAGAGATCACTGTTAAAGATAATCACATTGCCATAAAACTTGATATCCCATCCTCTGCACCTGAAATAGAAGGTCAGCTTCGAGAAGAGATCACTAAACGTGTCTCTGTACTGGGAGAATATCAAGTGGATATTTCTATCACAAAACCTAAAATGCTCAGAGAAACTAGTTCTTATGGTAAAAATGTATTACCAAACATTCAAAACTTTGTCATGGTCAGCAGCGGCAAAGGTGGTGTTGGCAAATCAACCACTACGGTCAATCTTGCCATTGCACTTGCTCAACAGGGAAAAAGAGTAGGACTTCTTGATGTAGATATCTATGGACCAAATATACCAAGGATGATGGGCATAGAGGGAGAGCATCCTGTTTTCTTAGGCAAAAACATTAAACCCATTATGGCACATGGTGTCCAAGTAATGTCTATTGGTTCACTAGTCGAGAGAGGGGCATCTCTCATCTGGAAAGGAGCCATGGTAACCCAGGCCATAGAACAGATGCTCGAAGACATTTTATGGGATAAACTAGATGTACTGCTCTTTGATATGCCTCCAGGCACAGGAGATGCCCAGTTGACCCTTGCACAGAGTTTACCTGTTACTGCCGGAGTATGTGTCACTACCCCTCAAAAAGTAGCACTGGATGATACGATACGCAGTATGGATATGTTCACACAACTTCGTGTTCCCATCGCAGGAATTGTTGAAAATATGAGTGGATTTATCTGTCCTGAGAGCGGTAAAGAGTATGACATCTTTGGAAAAGGCACGACCCAGCCTTTGGCTGATAATTACAATACTGAAGTGTTAGGAGAGATACCTATAGAACCTGCCATTAGAGAAGGGGGAGACTCTGGTCTGCCTATTACTGTTTTGGCACCTAATTGTGAAACATCTAAACGTTATCAAGAGATAGCTACTAAACTTTGGCACACGGTACTTAAAGTCAATGAAGAGGGTGGAGTAAATAACGAAGAGATACAGCCTACGATTTTTTAGGCTGTATTCATAAAAAAGGAGGTGGTAAAGTACCTCCTCTTATAAAAACAGGTAGGCAAAGCCTCACCTGTTAATGATGCGCATCTTCATCAAGATTGAAAAATTTTGTTCCTGCATAATACATCGCAACACACAGTCCCAATCCACCCAATGAGATCATCATCTCAGTTGCAGAAGGAAAGTAGTGTATCCACTCTGGTGCAAGTTGATACTCCACTTTTTTCATCATTTGAAGTGGTTTGAGTTGTGTATCATGTACAAGATTATATCTCATAAAGAAGATACCTATCATACCACTCATCGATGCCCAGAAAAGCACAACCGGTGATTTACCCATATCTTTCAAAATAAGGTAAAGTGGTATCACCATTGCCAAGGCAACTTCTGCCCAGAAAGTCCATGAACCCAAGATATGCACTGCAACTTCAGCACGGTTTGGCATACCACCATAGATATCAGTCAGCATTTTCCAAGCAACAAAGAAGATAAGGATAGAGATAAGCAATGCTTGGATCTTAGCCAAACCTGTCAACATCGTTTTCACTTTTTCAGGGAAATCAAGTTTATATCTGAACCCCATGATAATAAAGGCAATAAACACACCCGTAATAAATGCTGTCAAGATGAAGTACGTTGGATAAAATACCCCATTTGAGATCGGTCTTGCATTAAGGAAACCAAATACAGACCCAAGGTTAGAGTGTGCTGCAAGCCCTACTAAGAGTCCAGTCAGTCCAAATATTTTTGCTTTTTTCATATCACCTTTTAATAAAAAGACAAACTCAATGATCATAAATGTCAAATAAATACCATATAGCGTACCCATCCACCAAATAGCACTCGTAAGTCCCGGCGTTAAGACATTGTAGATCAGCATCGTAACAGGGTGTCCTATCTCAAAAGCAATAACGGCAAACCCTGCAAGGATGGTTACGATCGAACCAAAAATAGCCCGCTTTGAGATCAACATATAGTCTTTAAATCCAAAGACATCACCCAATGAACCAATGATACAGAGCCCTGTTGAAGAAACAACAAAGAAGATATATACTGCGATAAGAAGTCCCCATGGATGTTCTCTTGTCACGTTATATGCGTGATGTCCTTGGCTTAAATAGATGGCAACCCCTACAACAAACATTGCTATAAATGCTAGTGTAAGCACGGCTATCAAATTATTTCTAGGTGTTTTTTCAAAACCCAGTAACTCTTTCATTCCTACCTTATTAACAGGAATCGTTGTTATAAACTCTTTCATTTTTGCAATCATATCAACCTCCTTATGTTAGATAGTATAGTTTTGGTTTAGTACCAAGATTTTCTTTAAGAGAGAAGTGTTCTCTAGTTCTAAGCAGTTCACTGATCTCACTATCATAGTCATCCAAGTCACCAAAAGTTCTTACTTTTGTAGGACAAGTATTTTGACAGGCAGTGGTTGTTTCACCACGAGAAAGTCTTGTATCTGAACAGAAGTTACACTTATCTACGGTCATCGTTCTGTCATCTACATATCTAGCATCGTAAGGACAGGCATTCATACAGTAACTACATAAGATACATTGGTCCGGGTTAACTCGAACTACACCATTTTCATCATAATACGTTGCATTGGTCGGACAAACCGATTGACAAGGAGCGTCATCACAATGCTGACATTGACTTGGTTGAAAACTGTTTGAGACGATATCCAATAGTGGGTATTCACCCTCTATCTCATTTACACCAACCCAAATTCTATGTTTATCTGCACCCATGAGAACACCGTTCTCTTCTTTACAGGCGACTTCACATGCTTTACAATTAATACAATTTTTATAATCTAAAGCCATTCCATATCTTGCCATGATTACACCTTCCTTATTTCTACATTTGTTTCATGCATCGCTGCAGCACCATATACAGGCTCTAAAACATCTTCAATGACTGCGTTGTCATTACCACCATTTTTATAGGCCCAGGTCAACGCAGAACTCTCTTCACCAAAACCATGGATAAAGAAAACTTGGTTCGGTGCCATTTTTTCTGTTGGATACGCTTTTATGGTCGTAGAACCTGTTCTACTTTTAACTTCAACCGTATCACCAAAAGCGATACCTTGCTCTTTAGCTACACGCTTATTGATCCAGATATAATTTTCCGGCATTAAGTCTCTTAACACAACATTGTTGGATGACCCACTCTGTGTATACTGGGCATGTCTTCCTGTGATGAGTCTGAACTTACCTTCTGGTACCAAGAAGTTATACTCTTCTTTCCATGTTGGCATTGCATCAATACCCTTTTTTGCCATAGAGCTAAGGCTACACTCAAGTTTTCCTGATGATGTTTTAAGCTTACCAATACTGTATGATTTCTCTTTTTCAGGATAATACTGATGTACATTGGCAGAGAGTTGTTTATAATACGTATCCATTTTAGGATAATACACCCCATGCTCTTTTAATGCTTCAGCCGCACCATGATGATCATGTACTGCATGTTCATTGAGTTCTTCCTGATCATGAGCATAGATCTGAGTCATGTCAAACTCTGCTTTATAATACTCATCTTCCGTTGATTCAGCAATACCATCTTTGACTTCATCATCATATTTTTTGGTAATATCAAAAAGTGGTCTGGAGAGTTGGGCTGTCAATCCGCGTAAGATCTCATTGACCGGTTTTGTCTCATACATTGGATCCACAACCTTATTACGTTGTGCAATAGATGGCTCTACCCCACCAAACGTTTTCACAGGGTCTGTTCGCTCCAAGTACGTACACTCCGGAAGTACTACGTCAGCATACATCACTGTATCACTTGGCATGGTATCGATACATACAACAAGTTCCATCTTTTTAAGCATTTCGGCTGTTTTAGCAGAATTTGGCATATTCATCATCGGGTTATGTTTATAGCAGAACATTCCACGCACGTTATAAGGCATTTTACCCTCTAAAAATCGGTTTCTCCAGCCTAACCATGAACCACCACCGGAGACAACGGCACAGTCATCATATCCAGCTTCAGTCTTTGTAACAGCTCTTGCTTTAGCTTTATCATACATAGGTATTAACGATTCATGCCCTTTAATCGATATTTTATCACCAAAGATCAATCCACCTTTTGTATCGATCCCGCCTCCAAGACCTTGGAAGATAGCCATAGCACGACGAAGTTGGAAGTCATTTTGTGCAAAAGTACTTCTTCTTCCCGGATAATAGACTGCTTTAGGAGCGTGAGACATAAACTCTCTTGCTATCTTATATATTTCTTTCGCTTTGATATTTGTAAGAGGTCCTGCCCATTCCGGTGTATATTTATTGGAAAGTACATGTGACTTATACTCTTCAAAACCGTTAAAATTAGCCTCTACATATGCTTTATCGTAAAGCTCTTCACTCAACACAACATATGTCAATGCTAAAACAAATGCCAAGTCAGTCCCTGGATTGATCGCTAACCATTTGTCTGCTTTGGCAGCAGTATTGGTAAACCGTGGATCAACACAGATAAGTTTTGCACCTCTTCCTTTGGTTCTTTTGAAAAGATCCATGGTGTCCGGTGTAACAATCGCTTCTGCTCTATTGGCACCTGCCATAATGACATACTCGGCATTATCTAGATCTGCTTGTGGATACGCACCGATAGTTACACCATACCCTGATGCTACTGTCTGCAAACAGATGGAAGCATGGTTGAGCCAGTTGGCTGATCCAAATGCTTCATAAAAAGTTTTAAATGTATGCTCTGCCATACCCTCACCTGCACAGAAAAGGAATGATGAACGATTATCTTTCTCTTCATCCAGGATCTTTGTAGTCTTCTCTGTAATATACTTAAAGGCTTCATCCCATGTTACTTTTTTGAACTTACCCTCACCTTTTTCACCTATACGGATCATCGGATGCTTAAGTCTATCCGGATCATACAGTGCCTGGATCCCTGCATTTCCTCTTGGACATAACATATTCTTCGATTTTGGAAACATAGGGTTTGGATCCAGTTTAGTCACAACCCCATCTTCGACTCTGGCGATAGCCGCACACTTATTTACACACATTTCACACAGTGTAGGGATATTCTTAACCTCTTTGGCTGCACCTGTTTTGGTCGTAATAGTCAGCTTTTTATCATGTGCATCACTGCTTGCAAAAAGATTTGTTGCACTTATTGCTGTTCCTCCAGCAACACTCATCGCAACCGTTCCTTGTAAAAACTTCCGTCTTGACATTTCAACTTGCATAAGCACTCCTCCTTCTATATAAATAGTTTCACTTTTTAAATAGGAGTAAATTACTCCTATTTATAAGCATATGTTATATATTATAGTAGTTTTGCTTATGATAGTATGATTTAAATCAAGAAATAATGTTTTTAGATAAAAATATGCATAGTTTTTTCGTCAAATAAATATTTGATCCAAAATATGCAGTAGAATTATGAAAATAGCGTTTAGTGCTTATGTTTAGGATATTTACAGGAAATTTGGGTTTCAAGGGTGATAAATGATATTCATATCATCCAAATTTCCATGCTCAAAATCTTTGTGACAAGCGATACAATTTGACTTATCTTTGATCTTTTTTTGTTTATACACTGATTTTGGAATATCTTTATGTGTTTCTCTCCAGTATGGTGTTTTAGTAATCGCTTTTGGTCGTCTTTCCCCAAGAGAGTGCATTACTTTTACAGCAGCTTCACGTTGACTTGTCTCAGCAGCATTCTGGGTTAAAAACTCTAAGATAGAAGCCTGTTGAGATTTGGTGATATTGGCTTCTGTTATCTCTTCTCCACGGTGGTTATCCAGACCTGCCATTATTTTCTTCCATGACCTTTTAGGAAGCATATAGGGAGGATAAACTTTATGACAGTCTCCACACTCATTATAGAAAACAGGATGCATCTCCTCATAATCAATATTGGTATATTTTTGTAAGGTCAAAAAATTATAGTTACTACTGACAATGAAAAAATACGTACCAATTGCTATCAAAATCGTTGAGTAAGCAAAAAAAGACAAAATTGGTTTAACTTTAGTATCTTCACCTTCAGTTCTTTTATAGCCAGTGATCATTGCAAAGACCATACCCGTTTTATGCCAAAACTGTTCTACCATAACACCTGCGATATGGATAAAAACCCAGGCAGCAAATAGATAAGAAGCATACTTATGTATCCATGCCAAAATACCTATATACTGTATATAATCACTGTTTAAAAAACGAAAAAGCCCTTTTCCCTCCTGTATACCATAGAGTAACAGTCCAGATACTACGATCACTGTACCTACGGTCAATGCCCATACTGTAAACCAACTCGATGCAGGATTATGTCCAGCTGGTATCTTTCTCCATCTATTTTGTACTTTTTCAACAAAATAATGTTTTAATTGGGAAGGTTTGAGCTTGAAAGTATTAAAAGTGGCATATTGAGGTCCTATAATACCCCATATGATTCTATAAATAATAATGGTTAAAAAGATAAAGCCAAGTGCCACATGATCATGTAACATATGTTCATAAAAAGAGGTGATAAATGCTGTTGTAAAAGAGAGTGCCATCATCCAATGGATAATTCTAGTGCCAATAGGCCAGACAAATACATGTCCTTCTTTTTTATTCATCTTATTATCCCATAATATAGTGTTATAATCTTCATAAGAATAACATAGATTAATATAAAAACTGTTGTTTATAAGGAAATTAAGTAGTTATTTCTGAGGAGTGTTTCAGAGAAGAGCAACTCTTCTCTGAGTGACATTTTAATGTGGAGCTGGTGTTGTTTCAGCAACCTCTGCTTCTGCCTTTTCTTTGAAAGCCGCTGCTTCTTCTTTTGCTTTAAAAGCTTCCTTAGATGCTGCCTCTTCTACCTCGGCTTTAGCCTCACGCTCATCTTTGGCTGTTGGGGCATTTTTAGCTGGCATTTTATAGAAGTTCTTCTCTATATATTGAGCCATTGCTTTAGGGTCATAGTCAAACCCTTTTTCTAGAAGTTTTTGCATATTATGTGCCATCTTATCGTGCTCAGTTCCTGAAGACATACTGATACCCTCATTTTTGACATCATATAAGTCAAGCTCTAACTCACCTGCCTGTCTATCATTCATAGGTGGTGTTTTTTTCTCGGTTAAACCTTCTGCTTTTTCACCATGACATTTATGACAAGATTGTGTATATACTTCTGCCGGTGTTTTACTGTATGTTTTTGCTACTGATGAACTTGGTGTATCTGTACCACATCCATTTAGTCCAAAAAGAGTCGCTATTGATAATAGTACTACTGTTGTTTTCTTCATTCTTTCTCCTTTATCTTCTATCAGCTTATGCTCTACCAGAGAGCATACCGTATTGTGTCATCGGCTTAAGCGCGTAAACTTTAAGCAACCACCAGATCCATCTTTCCTGTGTAGGGTCAAGAGGGAATGAAGGAGTTGGTTTCTTACTCCAGTCGAACTCTGCAAGCATAACCGTACCAATACTAGTGATCAATGGACAAACTGTATATCCACCATACTGTGCTGTAGGCTCTTTGCCATTCATCATAGAGATAATATTTTCTGCTACAACTTTATATTGCTTTCTAGCTGATCCACCTGTCTTACCCATAGGTACAGCAGCGATATCACCCAATGCATATACATTAGGATATTTAACATGCTGAAGTGTCTCTTTCTTTACAGGCACCCAACCTTTAGCTGAACCTACAGGAGAATTTGCGATCTCTTCTGCTGCTTTCATAGGTGGCGTAATATGCATAAAATCAAACTCTTTTTCTACAGTTTCAGCTCTCATTACGATTGAATACTCTTCAAGATCCTCATCCCAAGGACCTTTTTCTTTCCAGTGTCTGTTAAATGTAGCTACTTTTTTAACCGGATCAACACCGATAAGATTATGTCTGTAGTTCCATTTCATATCTCTGGCTTCAAATTGATTTACAATTGCATCATGATACTCTTTCACACCGAACATTTTACTACCGTTTGGATAGAATGTAAGTTCAGCATTGTCTCTTGCACCTGCTTCTCTAAGTCTTGCATCTGTTAGATACATGATCTTTTTAGGAGCACCACCACATTTGATCGGTGTGTTAGGGTGAGTAAAGATACCTTTTACTTTTTTACCGCTCTTTGCATCCGCGATGAATTTTTGCATCTCTGTCCAAGTATCTACTGCACCATTTCCGAAGTAGATAGAAGTAATTCCATTTTTACCAATTACTTTTCTTACTGCAGAATCATCACCTCTTGAAGTGATCGTACCCTCAAGACCAAGACCTTGAATACGTGCATAGTCAAGTTTAAGACCTGCAGCAATAACCATATAGTCATATTTAAGTGTTTTTCCACCACTTGTTTTTACTGTATTGTTTTCAGGATCAAACTCAACTGCTTTTTCTTTAATAAGCGTCACACCACTTGGTACAAAATCATCTGTTTTATACTCAACAGCATCTGCATCCCAAATACCTGCACCAACCAATGTTTGACCTGGTTGATATGATGTAGCTGAACTTCCTGGCTCAAGTACTGTGATATCCGGATTATCCAAAGAATTTGTAAAAAGTGCTGCTGTTGACATACCTGCCAATCCACCACCAATGATCAAGATCTTTGCTTTAACCGCAGAACTTCCTGCAGTTGCTTCAGTTGCAACACCACTACCCATAAGCATTGCCGCTCCACCTGCACCAAACATCTTCATCGCATCACGACGAGAAACTCCTTCATTTTTAAAGTGTGCATCTATAAGGTCCATACCTTCTTTTAGCATTTTTTTATCCAAAACTACTCCTTTATATTGTTAATAGTTGTTTATTCTACATAAATAAATATAAATATTTCTTAAAAGTGTAATAAGTTTTATATAATATTATACATACTAATATTAATTATAAATAATATGTATAATATTCCATATAAAGTGGATCTTTTTGTCAAAATTTGTCAAAATTAGACCATCACTTTATCGACCATCAACTGTAAATTTACATTACCTCTAAAATGATTTTCATTGACAGTATAAGTGAGAGTCACCTTTTGACCTACTTCGAACACTTCTTTACTCTTAAACTTCACACCTTGCATCAAGATACCATCTTGTACAAATGAAAAACGTAAATGTTCTCCCTCTTTACCCATAGTATCTACTTGGAGGATTTCTACATTCGTAGAGATGAATTTTGGCCTGGGGTTTCCTTGCCCATAAGGTTCATACTTTTTCACTAAAGTAGTCAAGTCAAAAGAGATATTTGAAAAGTGTAAATCCCCTACTATATCTGGATCAACAATTTCTTTAATATATTCACCTTCAGCAAAACTTTTCTGCACTTGAATTTTAAAAGCTTTCAAGCTCTTTTTTTGTAAGCTGAGCCCTATCGCTGCCTGATGTCCTCCAAACTTCTCTAAATGCTCTCTACAGCCATCTACAATGCCAAAAAGATCACACTCTCCAAAACTTCTACCGCTACCTTTTAAAAACCCCTCTTCATTTTGGGTTAGAACAATGCAGGGTTTTTCGCATGCTCGTGCCACTCTAGCAGCAACAATACCCACGACTCCTTCATGCCACTCTTCACCTACTACTATGATCACTTCATCATTGTGATCAACTTGTAGCATTGCTTTTTGTGTGATATCCTGTTCTGTAGCTTTTCTAGCTGTATTAAAATCAATAAGACGTTCTAATCTTACTCTTGCATCATAAATATTTTTTGAAGATAAAAAATCTACCGCAAATGAAGCATCTTCCATTCGACCTGCACTGTTAAGTATGGGTGCTAAAAAGAAAGCAATATCTTCTGAATTTAATATTGATTTTTGACTATGTTCCAAATACGCTTTTATGGCAGGTTTTGTACTTTTACTAAGGGCTTTTGTACCTGCTATGACCATGGCTCTGTTAATATGCTGCAAAGGCATCATATCTGCGATAATAGCAATGGAAACGAGTTCCATATACTCCATCATGTTTATCTTTACATTTAAAGCATTTTTTAAAGAAGCAATAAGATACCAGGCAATTTGTGCACCGCACACTTCGGAGTATGGAAATTCACAAGCCTCTTGTTTCTGATCTATTATGGCATAAGCTTCAGGTACTTGGGATGCCAAAAGGTGATGATCTGTAATGATGAGATCTATCCCCTCTTCTTTACAAAGCTTTGCTGCATAGACTGCTGAGATACCGTTATCTACTGTAATGGCTAGATCTGTACCTAGAATACGAGGAATGATATTTGCAGAGAGTCCATATCCATCTCTAAAACGATTAGGTATGATCCATTCTACAGGATACTCGATCTCATCAAAAAAAAGTTTCATAAGCGTAGTAGAAGTCACCCCATCCACATCATAGTCACCGATGACAGTAATTTTCTCTTTGTTTTTTATAGCATTTACAATACGTACAGTTGCTCTATCCATATCTTTAAAAGTAGAAGGTTGGGGAAGGTCTTTTAAAGAGAGAAACCCCTCTTTAAAACGTGCATTTAAAAGTATTTCTAACGTTGTAAACGTTAATGGTTTATACATCTATTTTTTTATGTTTAAGTGAAGCATTTACAAATGCCAAAATAGAAGGATTCACATTTTGAAGTCTTGAAGTAAATTCCGGGTGAAACTGAACCCCTAAAAACCAAGGGTGATCCACTACTTCAACAGCTTCTATAAGCCCATGTGACTCACCTGTAATGTCCATACCATTGGCTTCAAGTGCTTCTCTGTATTTAGGATTAGCTTCATAGCGATGTCTATGTCTTTCAAAGATCATTGGTGCATCATATGCCGCTCTAAGGTTCGAACCCTCTTTTGTTTCACATTCATACTCACCAAGACGCATCGTTCCGCCCATTGGAGATGTTTTTGTTCTTACTTGTTTTGAACCAGATGCATCTATAAACTCATCTATAAGATAAATAAGTGGATTTGAAGTATTTTCATCAAATTCCACAGAGTTGGCATCTTCAAGTTTCAATACATTTCTAGCATACTCTACCATAGAAAGTTGCATCCCAAGACAGATACCAAGGAAAGGAATTTTTTCTTCTCTTGCATACTGAATAGCTTGAATTTTACCTTCAATTCCACGTTCACCAAAGCCACCTGCAACCAAAATACCATCACAATCGTTAAGGAATTTTTGCGCACCGTCTTCTTCTATTTTCTCAGAGTCTATCCATTTAATGTTCACTTTACTGTCTAGATGTGCACCAGCATGGATAAGTGCTTCTGTAAGTGATTTGTAAGACTCTTTAAGATCTAAGTATTTTCCAACAAATGCTATCTTCATTTCATCACTAGGCATGATGATCTTATGTACCAGATCACTCCATTCGTCCATTTTTGGTTCACAATTTTCAAGTTCTAACTGTTTACAAATAGGTGTAAGCATATCTTGTCTTAAAAAGTTAAGAGGCACTTGATAAATGGTTGAAGCGTCTTCGGCAATAATAACAGAGTCTTCTTCTACATCACAGCTATAAGCGATCTTGCGTTTAATTTCACTAGATACAGGTACTTCAGCTCGTAAAACAAGCATGTGAGGAGCAATACCAATACGTCTAAGCTCTTGTACAGAGTGTTGGGTAGGTTTTGTTTTAAGTTCACCGGCTGCTTTAATATATGGTAAAAGTGTTACATGTATATTCATTACTTTTGTTTTGCCAAGTTCATGTTTCATTTGTCGGATTGTTTCAAGAAATGGTAAACCTTCAATATCTCCTGTAGTTCCACCAAGTTCAACAATAAGGATATCTTTTCCTTCACCCGCTCTTATAATTCTCTCTTTAATTTCATTTACTATATGAGGAACAACTTGAATGGTTTTTCCAAGATATTTTCCTTTTCTTTCATTTTCTATCACTGTTTTATAAACAAGTCCTGTTGTAAAGTTGTTATTTTGAGTAAGTGATGTATCTAAAAAACGTTCGTAGTGACCTAGATCAAGATCTGTTTCTGCACCATCTTTGGTTACAAAAACTTCTCCATGTTCAAGAGGTGACATGGTACCGGGGTCAACATTGATATAAGGATCAAGCTTAAGTACACCTACACGTTGTCCTGTATGTTTAAGAAGTGTTCCTACACTTGCTGCTGTAATTCCTTTTCCTAGTGAACTTAATACACCACCTGTAACAAAAATATATTTTGCTGTAATTTCACTCATTTAATATTTCCCTTTAATTTACGCAACAATTGGCATAATGATCGTAATAAAATTATCGTCTTTAACAATAAACGGTAAAGATGGTTCATTGAATTCTATAGTAAATTCATTCTTATCAATTTGTGAAATGAAATCTAAAATATATTTACTGTTAAAAGAGAGTTCAAATTTTTCATTTAAACCTGTATTGAATTCTAATTCTGTTTTTGCTTCAACATTATCAGCACTTAAAGAATTAAAAATAATAGCATCTGAGAGTAGTGTCATTTTAATCTCTTGAGAAATAGTAGTGATCATTTTAATTGCATCTAACATCTCTTTTTTAGGAAGAGTGATCGTATGTTTAACAGAGGAAGGTACTATTCTCTGATAATCGGGGAATTTACCGTTAATAAGTCTGGTATAGAAAAAATAGTTTTCATTTGAAATAATAAGATTTGTTTCATCAAAGAAGATATTAATTTGATCTAAAAAAAGTTTCTGTATTTCTAAAATAGCTTTTTTAGGCACAATTAAAGAGAGCTCTTCACTGTTTGAACTTTGAATCGTTGCAATGGCTAATCTTCTGGTATCAGTACCTACAAGATCTGTTGAATCATTTTTAATATTAATAAGAGCACCGTTAAGTTCAAATTTCGGATTGTTTGTATCTATGGCTGGAGAGATTTTCTTAAGATTTTGTATAAGGCTTAAAGAGTCCAAAGTAATTTGAGGTTTATCTTCTGCAGTTGGGAAACTTGGATAAGAGTCAGGATCAAATGTCGGCAATTTAAATTTAGAGTGTTTTTGTTTAATTATAAGGGTATTGTCTAAAAGTTCCAAAATAATTTCATCATCTTTTAAAATACGAATGATATCAAGTAATTTTTTACCATTTGCAGTAAATGAACCTTCAGATTCGATCATAATATGATCAGTAACAATTTTTAAACCTATCTCTCCATCTGTTGCTTTAACAATACATTTATCATTCTGTGATTTAAATAATATATGTGATGTAATTTGACTTGCATCTTTTTTTTCTAAAAAAGGTTGTAGATTGATGAGTATTGACTCTATAATTTGTTTTCCTGCTCTTATCTTCATAGACTCCCCTTATTTTTAATAATTTAGTACGTAGTAGTAGTTTGACATGAAAATGTGAAAAACTACTTTATCACCTGTCTTACCGTTATTTTTATGAGTGTTTAACTTTTTTAAACATTCACATTTATTCACTTCTAAAATTATATCTTTTTTTTATTCAAGTTTTTAGAGGTATTCTTGATTTCATTTTTAATCAGGTATCAGAATTTTGGGTATCTGTATTGACTTTGTTTGAAAGTTCTTCCAATAAGACTTTAAAATTTTCATCATTGTCTATGATCTCATTGATCTTTTTCATTGCATGTGAAATAGCAGTATGGTCTTTCATACCAAAATACAAAGCAATTTGAGGCATGGAATTTGGTGTAAGGTTTCGAGCTAAATAGATTGCTGTTCTTCTTGCATTTACGACAGTTTTGGTACGTTTTTTTGATTTGATATCTGAAGGTTTTATATTAAGTTCTTTAGAGACGATCTTCACAATATCATCAATGGTAATATTCTCTTTTTTCTCTTTGAGTTGATCTTTGATAGCATTTTGTGCAAAATCTAAAGTAATCTCTTGATTTAACATAGAAGAGAGTGCATTGAGTTTAATGATTGTACCCTCGATTTCACGTATGTTATCACCCATATGCGTAGCGATAAAGTTGATGATCTCATGGTTAAGTTTAATACCATCCAATTCACATTTTTTTTGAATAATGGCAATTTTTGTTTCAAGTCCGGGAGGTTGGATATCTGCCATGAGACCCCACTCAAATCGACTTTTAAGTCTATCAACCAATCCAGCTATTTTATTAGGTTGTCTGTCAGAAGTGATCACAATTTGTTTATTGGCATTATAGAGTTCATTAAAAGTGTGAAAGAACTCTTCCTGCGTCTGCTCTTTACGGCTTAAAAATTGTATATCATCTATAAGTAGCAGATCACACTCTCTAAACTTATCTCTAAATCTATCCATTGTTTGGGAACGCAGATGAGAAGTAAATGAGTTCATGAATTGTTCAAGTGTAGTGTAAATAACTATTTTACCCAAATCTATATGATAATTACCTATGGCTTGAAGCAAGTGTGTTTTACCTAATCCTACGCCACCGTAGATAAAGAGCGGGTTGTATTGTTTACCAGGTTTTTCGGCTACGGATTTTGCTGTTGTGTAGGCAAACTGGTTGGAGTCCCCTACGATGAAACTATCAAAAGTAAGTGAAGGATTCAAATAGGTACTTTTGGAAGTGCTTTTTTCACTGCTTTGCTTGCTTACTGCTATAGGGGTTTGTTTAGTTTGTTTGCCTACTGTAATTTCTATTTCAGGTTTTACTTCATTCTGAAGTTCAAAAAGGTGTATAAGTTTATCGGTATATTTGGTTTTAATCCATTTTGCTATAAGCATATTGGGTGCAGAAAAATAAACCATATTGCTTCGTGAGCGTTTTGTATCATAGATCAGTTTTTTGATATAGCGTTCATATTCTGTTTCACTGATCTCTTTTTTAAGTTCATAAAGTACTTTTTGTCCAATATTCATATGTATCTTTCCTTGAATCCAAACAATATTGCATAATTTGGGTTTGACTTTTCACATTTACTGAAAAGGTTTAAACCTTAATGTGAATAACTTCTACTATTTTAGCCAATTTAAGCTAAAATAGGGGCATTAAACAGAGTTGAATAATTTTATTCACTATGTGAACAAAGGTGTGAATGAATATTTTAGGAATAGACCCTGGAAGCCGTAATTTAGGCTACTGTATACTACATTGGGATGGAAAAAAGTTTTCACTTGTTGAGGCAGGTTTGCTTAAAATCAAGACAAAAGAACTCCAAGAGCAGATAGTAGAGCTTGTAGAGGGTATAGACATCATTTTAAAGGCACATAAGATAGATGAAGTAGCCATTGAAGATATCTTTTTTGCCTATAATCCAAAGTCCGTTTTAAAGCTTGCACAATTCAGAGGAGCCCTCTCACTAAAGATACTCCAAGAGGTGGGATATTTTTACGAATACACCCCTTTGCAAGTAAAAAAAGCAGTGACAGGAAATGGTAAAGCAGCCAAAGAACAGGTGGCATTTATGGTGAAAAGATTACTGGGTATAAAAAAAGAGATAAAACCCTTGGATATTACAGATGCTATGGCAATTGCCATTACGCATCTTCAGAGAGTGAAAATGCGTAAGAAATAATTGAATGATCTATATATAGGAGAAGGTTAATTGGATAAAGGTTGTGCGTTTTTCTTTACGGAGATCATACGGTTTTTAGGTATAGTAAATGTGGCTTTTCTATTGCCGGCAACTGACTCTTCAATAATTTTATCATACAGATAGACATCATTTTTAAAATAGGCCAATCCATCCTCTTCATAGACAGTAAAATAAAGCATATGCACAGGAACAGATCTGCGTAATCTGATGGTTTTAGGTTTATTTGTCTCAATGATCTTTTCTATGTCACTACGAGAATAACTTTTTTTAGAATTTTCAAGCAGTATATCCATAAGTTCAAATGGTTTATCTACCCTCATACATCCTGAACTGTAAAGTTTATAACGTCTTGTCAACAGTGTTTTATTGTCTGTGTCATGAAGATAGACAGCATATTTATTGGGGAACATAAATTTAATGCGACCCAGAGCATTATTGTCTCCTGGAAACTGTACAAAACGGTAAGGTACACGCTTTTCACTCTTCTCATAAGGGTCTAACATATCCTGGGTAACTTGTATCTCTTTTTTGCCGGAGAAAACATGAATGTTATTTTCTTCCAGGTACATAGGATTATCTCTAAGTACATGGATCAAGTCTCTTTTAATGAGATTATCAGGGATCGTCCATGTAGGATTTACAACCATATATTCTATGGTATCATGAAAAAGAGGTGTAGGTCTATCTAAGCGTCCTATGACGATCCCCATCTTCATGATCTTACTGCCATCTCTGTAATAACGCAGGTTAAAGTCAGGGATATTCACTATAATATGTTCATTTTCAAAGCGTTTTGGATAGAGTTTTGTTTTATCCAAATTGGTGATAATAGCTTGTATATTTTTCTTTGCCGGCTGGTTAAGATAGTAGGTCATTGTTTTATCAACTGTGCCATCTACTTTAAGAAGATAACGTTTTTGATAAGTGATCACAGCTTGTTTAAGTGTTTCATCAAATTTACTGTTTATAGGTGCTGTTTTTGGGTAATCACCAGAGATTTGAAGTCGTTTTTTAACTTCTTTTACACGTGATGAACTGTTACCTAGTTTTAATGGTGTGTTACTATATTTTATCTTTGGAAATTTATCCATCATACGATAGTTTTTTAGAAGAGTTACCAGTTTTCTATACCGTTCTTCCATAGGAAGTAGTGAGCTTAAATAGTCATATATATTTCCATTGGCAGCAGCAGAGTTGAGTTGTTTCTGATCTGGAAATGATTTGAATGACATTTCCCAATTTACTTTAACATCATCACTCTCTTTAAGTGCCTTAAACTTTTTTTGCACTAATTTCCAATCTACATCTCCTTGCACTATGAAGCGTACCAAACGTACAAAAGAGTTACTAAGCATAAGGTCAAGCCTTGCATACACAGCAGCTTGTTTACCGGAACTTATTTCACCATTGTCAAGAAGAAAAAAGAGACGCTTAATGGACTTTTGGTCAAAAGATTTGTTCTTATAGTTAAAAAGAGGATCATTAAATGCCCGGACAAGCTGACTCATCTTCTCTTCATTTTGTGTCCCTATCCATAAAGGTTTGTTACCTGTTTGTGCGTAAAGATTTTGTACGATGGCTTTGTTTTGACCTTTAAGATGTGTATGAAGCAAGTTTTGGATATTGCTACTGATGTTTTCCATGGAAAGGGTTTGTGCATAAAGATTAAGTTGTAAAAATAGGAATAAGGTTAAAATTTTTAAATATGGCAAAGTATTCTCTCTTTAGTCGTTTTTATGTTTTTTATCGATGAGTTTCAAATATTTTACAGGTGTAACTTCTTTCATGGCTTGGGCTAACCACTGTATCTGGAACCATGCTGCTCCGGAATCTCTTAGATCAAAATAATTTTTGAGACTTCGAATGTTAAAGGTAACCACCATATCTACTTTCCAGTTATCTGAAACGATGTGTTTAAATCCATCACCCACGTTTCTTTTTTTCTTTCCCATTTGAAAAGCTTCAAAGAGTGTTTGTGCATCACCTTTACAATCTTCTATAAAAGGCAGAGATGATTTTGCTATAGCACTTTTGAGAAAATCACTATCTTTTTCATATTGAAACTGTAATTTATCATACATTGCTTTTATCTCTATGGCCAAGTATTTTTCATCAGTTACTACAAAAAGGTTAAGTACAAGAACTTTTTCTAAAAAGAATGCAAAACTATCACTACTTTCTAATGAAGCAACAAAGGCATTGATCACAGATGACATCGTATATCGTGTACTTCGTACAGAGATGGCTTGCAGTCTATGACGTGCGTGTTCCTGAAGTACTCCTCTTGAAGTACCCTGTACCAAAAAACTCAATGTTGCATGCTCTATGATAGAGTGATGGTGATGTACCCATGCCAAGTTAGCGAGCAGGTCAGAATCATCGATGTTGTTGATAGCTTCTGTATCTAAGTTTTGCATTGCATTTTTCACACATTCATTCTCAGAGTTTTCAAAGCTGTCATAACAAGTTCTTGCCGCGATCTCTGCAACACCAAGTCCAGACTGTTGTAAAAGTGTGACTTTTGGTTTTTCATATTCAATATGGTACATTTCTATTTTTCCCATGGTTACACTCCATTGAACTCTCTGATTAATCCAAGGTGCTCATAATGGGTTAATCAGAGAGTTCTATTATTTTGATACAATTATATCAATATAAATTAAAGGTACCTAATGCAAGCACACGAACGTTTTTTTTCTTTCGAGGAGGATTTTCGAGATCCTTATGCCAGAGACAGAGACAGGGTACTTCATTGTAGCTCTTTTAGACGGCTAGAGTACAAGACGCAGGTTTTTTTAAACCATGAGGGAGACTACTTCCGTACACGCCTTACCCATTCACTGGAGGTGAGCCAGATAGCACGGACGCTTTCACGTATGTTGGAACTTAACGAAACGCTTGCGGAAGTCATTGCACTTTCTCATGACTTGGGACATACTCCTTTTGGGCATGTTGGGGGTGATGAACTCGATAAACTTCTTAAAGCAGATGGCAGACCTTTAGGATTTGAACATAATTTTCAATCCTTTAGAGTGTTGACCAAACTGGAAAAACGTTATAAAGATTTTGATGGACTGAATCTTACTTTTGCCACTTTAGAGGGTGTGCTGAAACACTCATACCCTTATAAAAAACCTTTTTTGGAAGGACTGGATCAACGTTTTGATCTGGAGAAACACCCCTCACTTGAAGCGATGGTAGTAGACCATGCAGATGAGATAGCCTATACTTCTCATGATATTGATGACGGTATCAAATATGGACTTATCACTTTTGATGATCTGCTGGAAGATGAACTTTGTCTCAGAGTAGATGAAGTGGTGCAAAAAGAAGGTGTTAAAAGAGATGAAAAACTTTATAGACATCGTTTTGTTGCAGGACTTATTAAGTTACTTGTGGAAGATTTTATAGAAAATTCAAAAGAGGGTGCGAAAAGGTATCGTGAAGATTTGCCTATTGTAGCAACTTTGAATGCTAAAGAGAAGTTGCCTGTGGGCTTTTCTAAAGAGACAGCGACACAACTAAAAAAGTTAAAAAAACTACTGCTTGGCAAGCTCTACAAACATCAAAAAATTGCACGTAAAATGCATGCAGGAAAACAGTGTGTTCAGGGACTGTATGCAGCTTTTACGGAAGACAAAAACCTACTCCCTCCCCACCAAAAAGAGCTTTTTAAAGTACGTACTAAAGAGCGTGTCATCGCAGACTACATTGCCGCGATGACAGACAGATATGCAATGAAAACCTATCATGAAATGTATGGATTTTCATTATAGAAGAAAATTTGGGTATAATGCGCGAAAATTTATAGGTTTATAAAACCATTTTAGGACATTTTATGCAAAAGATTAAAAACATTGCGGTTATCGCACACGTTGACCACGGTAAAACAACACTTGTTGATGAACTTCTTCAGCAGTCTGGTACATTTGAAGCACACCAGCAAGTAGAAGAGAGAGCTATGGATAGCGATGCTATCGAAAAAGAGAGAGGAATCACGATTCTTTCTAAAAATACTGCTATCGTGTATGGTGATCACAAGATCAACATCATCGACACTCCGGGTCACGCCGATTTTGGTGGTGAAGTTGAGCGTGTTTTGAAGATGGTAGATGGTGTACTTCTTTTGGTTGATGCACAAGAAGGTGTTATGCCTCAAACAAAGTTCGTACTTAAAAAAGCGATCGCACTTGGGCTTATCCCTGTTGTTGTTATCAACAAGATCGATAAAGACGGTTCAGATCCGGACAGAGTAATGGACGAAGTATTTGACCTTCTTGTTGCACTTGATGCAAACGAAGAGCAACTTGAATTCCCAGTACTTTATGCAGCGGCTAGAGACGGTTATGCTAAATGGGAAATGGAAGATGAAAACAAAGATATGACACCACTCTTTGAAGCGATCTTAACAAAAGTACCATACCCACAAGGTTCACCGGATAACGATACTCAGGCTCAAGTATTTACACTTGACTCTGATAACTTTGTCGGTCGTATCGGTATCACTCGTATCTTTAACGGTAAGGTGAAAAAAGGTGATGAGTATCTTCTTGTAAAAGCATGTGGAGCTAAATCTAAAAGCCGTATCTCTAAACTTATCGGGTTTAAAGGACTTGAGCGTATCGAGATCCAAGAAGCTGAAGCGGGTGATATCGTGGCGATCGCAGGATTCAACGACATCGATGTAGGTGATTCTGTATGTGACCCGGTTAATCCAGTAGCACTTGACCCTATGCACGTTGAAGAGCCTACGCTTTCAGTTATCATGTCTGTAAACAACGGACCTTTGGCTGGACAAGAAGGTAAACACGTAACATCTAACAAAATTTCTGAGAGACTTGAAAAAGAGATGGAGACAAACATTGCGATGCGTATGGAGCCTCAAGGTGATGCATCATTCAAAGTTTCTGGCCGTGGTGAGCTTCAGATCGGTATTTTGGCAGAGAACATGAGACGTGAAGGTTTCGAGTTTATGCTTGCACGTCCGGAAGTTGTAACTAAAGAAGAAGATGGTGTTAAAATGGAGCCATTCGAGCACCTAGTTGTAGATGTTCCTGAAGAGTTCCAAGGTGTTGCTATCGAGAAACTAGGTAAAAGAAAAGCAAACATGACTTCTCTTACACCTATGCCTGACGGTACAGTAAGACTTGAGTTTGAGATCCCTGCACGTGGACTTATCGGGTTTAGAAATGAATTCTTGACGGATACTAAAGGGGAAGGTATTATGAACCACTCTTACTTGGAGTACAGACCATATTCAGGTACAGTTGAAAGTAGAACACCGGGTGCATTGGTTTCTATGGATGACGGTGAAGCAGTTGCCTTCTCTATCTTCAACCTCCAGTCAAGAGGTGTTATGTTCATCAGTCCACAAGACAAAGTATACTCAGGGATGGTTATCGGTGAGTCTGCAAGACCGGGTGACTTAGATGTGAACCCACTCAAAGGGAAACAATTGACTAACATGAGAACATCCGGTGCAGATGATGCTATTAAATTAGTTACACCAAGACTCATCACACTTGAGTCAGCGATGGAGTGGATCGAAGATGATGAGTTGATCGAAATTACGCCTCTTTCTGTTAGAATTCGTAAGAAGTCATTGGATCCGGTAGTGCGTAAGCGTCAAGCGCGTGATAAGAAAAATGCAAAATAATACTATTTAACTTTTACGTCATCCTCGTGCTTGACACGGGGATCCACTGATTCACAAACAGTTCTAGCCTGTAGGTTCCCGGGTCAAGCACGAGGATGACGAATATATTTTCCTTTCTACACACTCCATCAGACAAAATTTACAGTAAACTAAAAGACTATTTCTATAAAAATTTCTAATTTCTGGCTACTCGTAATCCACTAACCCAAGCAAAATGAAAATTAAACCCTCCCCTGTCTCCATCAACATCGAGTATCTCGCCGGCAAAGAAAAGATTTGGTATAAGTTTTGATTCCATAGTTTTTGGATTTACTTCTGTGGTGTTTATTCCACCTGTAGCTACTTCTGCCCCTTTGAAACCTTTAGTGTCATTAATGCTTAATTTTAGGTTTTTGATGGTGTAAACAAGCTTACCTATCTCTTTTCTGATTAATTCATTCTCAGTTGTTACTTTGCATTTTGATTGTTCCAAGATGATGTTTATGAGCTTTTTATTAATCACGCCTTGAAGCCATAGTCCTATAGGTTTTTGGCTCTCTTTTTGTATTCGGGTTAAAAGTAAGTTCGTAAACTTCTCTTTGCTGAGTTCTGGCATAAGGTCAAGGTTTAGTTCACAGTAGTCAAAATTGGCAAGTCGGGTACTTACCTCACGGCTCAGGTCAAGTATAGCAAGTCCGCTTATGCCATAGTTTGTAAAGAGGAGATCGCCTTTTTTTTCGGTGATGTATTCACCATTGGTATAAAGTTGTGCTAACCCAGCTACTTTGACCCCTGCACAAGCTTTGACCCATGTCTCTTCTGAGCAAAGCTGTACGAGTGAAGGATGGCGTGGTATGAGGGTGTGTCCCATTTTTGTAGCAAACGCATACCCCGAGTTAGAACCTCCCAGTTGTGGTGCGGCAGGTGAACCGGAAGCTAAGAGTAGTTTTTTGCAGGTTTTTGAACCTTGTGAAGTTTCTAGTGTAAAAGTATCACCCTCTTTGCTTATGGAAATCACAGTACAGTCACAAATGATTTGCACCCCTACCCTTTTGGCTTCATACTCTAAAAGTTCAACCACTGAAGATGCCTGTAGGGACATAGGAAACATTTTTCCTTCTTTGCCCTCCACTAGTTCAAGTCCTATAGATGTGAAAAACTTTTCTACCACATCAAAGTCATACCCTTCTAATACTTCTGCTATAAATGTAGGGTTTTGTGAATGAAAACGATTTGAGGAGATGTATTTGTTGTCTATGTTGCATTTACCATTACCAGAGACAAGTATTTTTTTACCTATCTTGTTGTTTTGTTCAAGTAAAGTAATTTTTTGCCCTGCTCTGGCAGATGTTATAGCAGCAATAAGTCCTGCAGCTCCTGCACCAACAACAATCATTTCAACCATTTTCATCCTTTGTATGGTGGATTATAACCTATAATCTGTTATAACATCAAAAACAAGAAGGATAATCATGTCAGCATTGGTCGAATTTTCGATGTTTCCCACCGAAGCAACCCAAAGCAAGAGCGCATTTGTCGCAAGAGTATTGGATATAGTAGATAAAAGCGGATTGGAGTATCAGCTCACACCTATGGGTACCATCATAGAGGGAGAAACAGTGGAAGAAGTGTTGGCTGTTATCAACAGGGCTTATGAAGATCTACAGGTGGATTGTGAGCGGGTGTATAGTTCTATCAAGATCGATTATCGTAAAGGTCCGGTGGGTCGCTTAGGTAAAAAAGTTGGCTCGGTAGAAGCAAAATTGGGTCGGAAGTTAAACAGCTAAATTTAGCTATAATACCAGCAAAATTTTCACAAGGAATTTAAATGTTATGTGCTGAAAGAATGCAAAGAATTATCCAAGCTATTATCCTGGGCGTAACGATGGGATTAGCAGCTGTAGGAATGGGTGGAAATACACTGATGTTGCAGTTGGCATTTCTTATACAATTTTCTATGATGATTATGCTTGTTATAGCAGGTATGACTGGATTTTGTCCAGGGCTCATCATCTTAAAAAAGATCTTTCCTCCTTGTGAAGAGAATAAAATAAAGGACAATAGTTAATGTCAAATATATCATATAAAGATGCCGGTGTAGATATCGATGCAGGTAATGAATTCGTTGAAGCGATCAAGAGTGATGTAAAGTCAACTTTTGATAAAAATGTTATAGGAGGCATCGGTTCATTTGCGGGTGCATATGCGCTCCCAACGGGATACAAAGAGCCAGTGATCCTTTCTGCTACAGATGGAGTAGGAACGAAGCTTAGAATTGCTATCGAGAGTGGTAAGCTTGATACAGTGGGTATCGACCTTGTGGCAATGTGTGTGAATGACCTTATCTGTAACAATGGTACACCAATGTTCTTCCTTGATTACTATGCAACAGGTAAATTGCTTCCACAAAATGCAAAAGATGTGGTTGCAGGTATTGCTGAGGGTTGTCGTCGTTCAGAGTGTGCTTTGGTTGGTGGGGAAACAGCTGAAATGCCAGGAATGTACTCAGATGATGATTTTGACCTTGCAGGGTTTGCAGTAGGTATCGCGGAAAGATCTGAGATGGATACAGTAGCAAATGTAAAAGAGGGACAGATCCTCATTGCTATGCCAAGTTCAGGTGTGCATTCAAATGGATATTCACTTGTAAGAAAGCTTTTCTTTGACAAGTTAGGTATGAGTCTTGAAACTGAGTTTGAAGGCAAGCCACTTGTAGATACTCTTTTAGAGCCAACACGTATTTATGTGAAAGAGTATAAAGCTAACAAAGAGCATGTAAAAGCTTTAGCCCATATCACAGGTGGGGGAATCGTAGAAAACCTTCCTAGAGTCCTTCCAGAGGGTATGAGAGCCATTGTAAACAAAGATTCTATCAGAGTACTTCCTATCTTTGAATTTATGAGCCAGTATGTTGATGAAGAAGAGATGTACAGAGCCTTCAATATGGGTGTAGGTATGGTATGGGTTGTAGAGCCTGAAGATGTTGATAAAGTACTTGCAAATACAGATGGTTATGTTATTGGTGCTTTAGCTAAAGGTGAAAAAGGCGTAGACTTAGTCTAATTTATTTCACTGCATATTTGGCTGAACGGCTTCGTCTCGCTCAGTCACGTACTTAATGTACGCTCCCTCTCTCTACTCACGCCGTTCAGCCAAATCTATAGCAAACTAAATTGACTAAGATTTTATCTAAAATTTAGTTTTTATTTTAACAAGATCGGTGACTGAGCTTGTCGAAGTCTACTTCCGTATTGCCTCACTATCCAACTCCCCATCTTTCCATTTTGCCATATAGGTATTTAAATTTGCTTTGACATCTCCCTGTAACATATAGAGCCCTATAAGGTTAGGTAGTGCCATGGTCAAGATAAGCAAGTCTGAAAAATTTAACAGTGCTGAAGCGCTTGTAACAGATGCGATCACGGTAAAGGATATAAATATCAATTTATACAGAAGGGTATACTTTTCTCCAAACAGGTATGTCCAAGAACGTTCTCCATAATAAGACCATGAGATCATCGTAGAAAAAGCAAAGAGTACGATGGAAAATGACAAAACAACAGGGAACCAAGAGATAACAGTTCCATAGGCAGCTGCAGTGAGGGCAGCACCTTGCTTAGAGGCTACAAGGTTGGCAAACTCTCCAGCTGGATCGTAAACACCTGTAGTGACGATGACGAGAGCAGTCATAGTACAGATAACGATGGTATCGATAAAAGGCTCATAGAGTGCTACCATCCCTTGACGTACAGGATATTTAACAGCTGCGGTAGAGTGTACGATGGCAGCGGAACCGATCCCTGCTTCACTTGAAAAGGCAGCTCTTTTAAACCCTTGTACCAAAACCCCTATCATGCCGCCGGCAGCTGCGGTTGGAGCAAAGGCTTCATGGAAGATGGTTGAGATAGCTTGAGGTACTTCAGAAGCATTGACCATAAGTATCCATAGCGATGCAAGCAGGTAGATAAAGACCATGGCAGGTACGATTTTCTCAGCAGTGTGTGCGATACGTTTAATACCCCCGATGATCACAAAACCAACGATAGTTGCCATGATCAAACCAAAAACGATAGGGTAGGTTTGAAAAAATGGAATACGTTCAGAAAGTACACCCATTGCTTGAGAAGTTTGGAAAGCATTTCCTGCACCTAAAGAACCACCTATGGCTAAGACAGCAAAGAGTGCAGCAAGTACACCTCCCAGTTTTGCATGTCCTTTAGCTGCCAATCCTTTGGAGAGATACTGCATCGCTCCACCCATGATCCGACCGTCAGGCCTTTTCTCACGGTAGATCTGCGCCAGTGTTACTTCGGTGAATTTAAGTGTCATACCAAAGAAGCCAGCCAGGATCATCCAAAAAGTGGCCCCTGGTCCACCTATGGAGATAGCGATAGCTACCCCAGCGATATTTCCCAAACCTACAGTAGCGGAGAGGGCGGTGGTTAAAGACTGAAATGGAGTGATCTCCCCTACATCGTCGGCAGTTTTGTATTTGCCCGTGATAATTTTATAGGAGTGTGCAAACATACGAACATTGATAAAGCCAAAGCGAAAGGTAAGAAAAACCCCTCCTACAATAAGCCATGCAACGATGAAAGGCATACTTGAACCCTCAACCATACCAAAAAAGATATCGAAAAAGAAGACAGAAGCCAATATGCTATTGATTTGTTCAAATATACTATCCATAATATGTAACCCCTAGCGAGAATGGATTTATTATACACATTAACGCCTAAATGACCTCTAAAGCAGGAGGAATTAAGGAAGAATTAGACTTTTTTTATTTTTTTTACTATATCTATTGACATTAAATATCTTTTTGACTATAATTGCGTTCCTTTTTATAAGGTAACGGAGTGTAGCGCAGTCTGGTAGCGCACCTGGTTTGGGACCAGGGGGTCGAAGGTTCGAGTCCTTTCACTCCGACCACTTGATATTTAACATTTAATAATAAGTAATCATTTAAGATGGTGGGCGTAGTTCAGTTGGTAGAGCGCCAGTTTGTGGTACTGGTTGTCGCGGGTTCGAGTCCCGTCGCCCACCCCATTAGTAATTATTAGGGTAACCACCCAACATGAAGAAGCGCTTGTGGCTCAATTGGATAGAGCATCAGACTTCGGATCTGAGGGTTAGAGGTTCGAGTCCTCTCAGGCGTACCATTAATATATGTGTTATATTATTTATTATTATTTTTTTGTGCACTCATAGCTCAGCTGGATAGAGCATCGCCCTTCTAAGGCGAGGGTCTTAGGTTCGAATCCTAATGGGTGTACCACTTACTTTTTATTGTTTTGTAAAACAATCACATGCGGATGTGGTGAAATTGGTATACACGCCAGACTTAGGATCTGGTGCTTTACGGCGTGGAGGTTCGAGTCCTCTCATCCGCACCATCTACATTATTGAAAACCTCACAAATAACGACTATATTGTATTTAAGAACTAATTTAAGGTTAGAATATTTTATTAATTTTAGGGGCTAGACTAGTTTAGAGGTTCTTTTCTGAAGATTTTTAACAATAATTTGTAT
>CBFCXZ010000021.1:0-36722 GCA_965602275.1 uncultured bacterium | reverse complement strand
AGGATCCATGGTTTTCATCCATGTTACAGGAGTTCAAGTCTCCTTGGGGTCACCATTTTAACTTGTTTTTTCTTTTACCTATCTTTTGGTAATTTTAGTTGGCCCCATCGTCTAGCGGTTAGGATCCATGGTTTTCATCCATGTTACAGGAGTTCAAGTCTCCTTGGGGTCACCAACTTCACTCTACAAAAATTTATCATTTTTTGCTACTATATCCTTATACGTTTCAGTACATATTATTGTATCTGCAATTGTCACATTAGGAAAAGGCAATATCTATGCATAAACCATTTATAAAACTACCCAAACTCACACTTAAAGCACTCTTTGACTACAGTACCAAGACCTATTCAGATCGTCCTGCTGTTCAATTTGTAGATGGTGAGCCCATCACTTATGCACAGCTTGCACAAAATGTCGAAATCCTCCAAGAGATGTTACGTACATACGGAATAAAACCCGGTGACAGGGTTGCACTCTATAGTGAAAATATGCCCAATTGGAGTGCAATCTATTTTGCAGTGACAACGATGGGGGCAGTTATCGTACCTATTTTACCGGATTTTCATACCTCAGAAGCAATGCATATTGCTATCCATGCAGAGTGTAAAGCTGCCTTTATCTCACAAAAGCTCTTTGAAGCGATGCTGGATGAGACACAATCCCCTACCATGAACCTGCTTGTTATCTCTGATAATCTTAATATCCTCAAAAAATTGTCAACACCTTCTGCTGTGAATAAGGTATTGAAAAAAGGTGGAGAACAGCTCTCAAAAGCAATGGGAAAATTTGGTAAGGAAGAAAAAGGAGAGCAGGAGACTGTTATCGATGAAGAAGATCTTGCCGCCATCATCTACACCTCTGGTACCACAGGAAGTTCAAAAGGGGTGATGCTCAGCCATAAAAATCTGGTATTCGATGCAACAGCTTCACAAAAAGTTGTCGATATCTTTTCAACAGACCGCTTTCTCTCTATTTTACCACTTGCGCACACCTATGAATGTACAGTAGGGATGATCGTTCCGATCCTCAATGGTGCCTCTATTTACTACATCCAAAAGCCACCAACCCCAACTATACTGATCAAGGCCATGTCAACAGTAAAGCCTGACTTTATGCTTACTGTACCCCTGGTCATAGAGAAGATCTATAAAAATAAAATTCTGCCTAACTTTCAAAAAAACCTGTTGATCAAAATGCTTTATGCTATACCCTTTGTACGCAAAAAGCTCAATAAAATTGCAGGTAAAAAACTTATAGAGACTTTTGGTGGGAAGATTCGTTTCTTTGGTGTAGGAGGAGCAGGCCTTTCTCCGATTGTTGAAAAGTTTTTACGTGAAGCTGAATTCCCCTACTGCATTGGTTATGGACTGACCGAGACAGCACCATTTCTTGCCGGAACCAACCCAAGTAAAACAAAACTAAAAGCCATCGGTCCAGTGATCCCGGGAGCAGCACTTGAACTTCGTGATCAAAATGAAGAAGGTATCGGTACACTTTGGGCACGTGGTCCCAATGTAATGATGGGATATTATAAAGACCCTGAAAAAACAGCTGAAGTGATCGATGAGAAGGGGTGGTTTAACACTGAAGATATCGGTTATCTTGATGAAGATGGATACTTTTTTATGAGTGGACGTGCCAAAAACATCATCGTAGGATCTTCTGGTGAGAATATCTACCCTGAACAGATCGAAGCAGCTATCAATGCCCAAATATTTGTTGCAGATTCACTCGTCTATGACGACAAAGGAACCCTGACTGCACGTATTCAACTTGATTACGACAAGCTAGATGAAATACTTGGGGTGAGTGAAAAATCTGAAACGAAAATGCATGCAAAAGTTGATGATCTACTTGAAAAGATTCGTCTGGAAGTCAATGAGAATGTTTCTGCTTTTTCACGTATACGAAAGGTGATCGAACAGCGTGAACCGTTTATTAAGACACCGACTAAGAAGATCAAACGTTATCTTTATGTTGAGGCGTCATAGCACTTGATTTTAGAATTGGCGAGAGATCAGTTAGGTTTTATTGAGTATAAAAAATATGGTAATGGTGGAGAATAACGGGATCGAACCGTCGACCTCTTCGCTGCCAGCGAAGCGCTCTCCCAGCTGAGCTAATTCCCCATGAGTTGGAAGAAGTGGATTTTATCATAAGATGGATAAAGTATACCCATCTTATCATTTTTATGAACGTTCTGTCACTTCAAGAAGATGGTAACCAAATTGTGTTTTCACAGGACCATGTACTACACCTACCTCATCATTGAAAACCACTTTATCAAACTCCGGTACCATTTGACCTTGACCAAATGTTCCTAAATCTCCACCTTGTGCTCCTGATGGACACGTTGAGTTGTCTCTTGCTGCTTCTTCAAAAGTCATTTCACCTGAATTTATCTTCTCTTTAAGTTCATTACATAACGCTTCATCACTCACTAATATATGTCTTGCAGATGCTCTCATTTTTATTCCTTTAATTATTTTCTATTTATTTAGCATTGAAAAAATACTGTTGTGCTTCTTTTTTCTCTGCAAATGGAGAAACACTGACAGTTTCATCTCCAACTTCGACATCGTAGCTTTCCTCTGCTGAACTTCTTGCATAGGTCATGGCCAATTTTGCAGCTAAAGCTTTATCTTCACTACTTGCATCTGCACTCAAAAGAGAAAAAGGACCTGCTATAGGTAATTTAATGGTCACATACTTATCACTCTGTATGGCTTGCAAACCTTCATTGTCTTCTTTGTCACGTCCTACTGCAAGTTTTGCACCATCAGGAAGCCTAAAATGACGGCCGAATTTAAGTAGCTCTATATCTTCTACCTCAAAGGTATCAAAAGAGATAAACTCTTTGATACGATCAGAATAGTGAGACTCTGTCAACAGACAACCACCACCTGGAGACTCATAATCTTCCCATCCATACGCTTCTGCCAGTGCCAACTGTCGTTCACGGCTACGTCCGGAAATGTCAAGCAATTTTTCTCTATCGATCCAGCCTTCTAGCTCAGGTGTTGTCTTTTCCATAAGCTTCGCAGACATAGGACGTACGATGAGTTTTTCCTCTTTATCATCTGCCAACTTGGCTACCTGTTTCATGGCATCATGGCGCTGACTCATAGGACGTTGGCCTATCACTTCACCTGTAAAGATGAACGATGCCCCCAACTCTGGCATCATCGCTTTGGCTATCTTGAACATATACCCGTGACAATCGATGCAGGGATTAAAGTTTTTTCCATAGCCGTGCACAGGGTCAAAGAGAATATTTTGAATATACTCTTCTCGTACATCTACTATCTTGAACTCTGCACCTGCCATCTCGGCACGCTGCTTCATGATCTTACTTACATCTTTGGTTCCACCAAAACCTATCTTGATGTGTAAAGCGATGACATCTATACCTTGATCAACCATAAGCTTAATAGCGATCATGCTGTCAAGCCCTCCACTAAACAATGCCAAAGCGCGTCTCTTACCAGTTTGTGTCATAGGCTACTAACTCTCCTCGTTTTAATCTTGGAATTATATCTGTCTTTATCTTACGTATCAGAAAACTCTTTTTTGCAAAAGGGATACTTGCATCTGCTACTATACTTCTAAGTTTTATATCATAATGTTTGATGAGGAAATTACGTAGTACATTTTGCAACTCTTCTTCATTCATTACCTGTAAACTCTCATCTACAGCTAAGCCCATAAGATGAGGATGTTCACTCTCTCCATTGATCAGTGCAGAAAAAAGTCCTGCGTAACCACCGAACATATTGACATCGATCACATCAAGCACACTGTCTATGAGGTCCGGCTTTTCCAAAAGTGTTTTGAGAATGCTCAATTGTGCCACATCATCTCTTTTTTGGCTAAAACTCTCTTTTGCCCTGCTGGGCTGTGTCTGTCCACCAAAAAGTGCAGGTGATACACCTAAAAGTGTAGCCGCCATAGGGATGTACGCATCTTTGATGATCTGGCTTAAGCCCTCTAAAAACTGCTTAGCTGCACCAAATGCTGCTTCTTTAGCACGCGGGTCATTCAGATCATAGGCATAAATGATCTTCTCTAACACAAAAGGGATGAGTGGTTTGGCTTCACGAAGGAGTTTAGCCACTGCTTCACTCTGACCTTTAGCTATGAGATCTGCAGGATCCTGTCCGTCAGGAAAAAGTACAACACCCCCGTCAAAACTGGCTACAGATAACATCTGTGCAGCTTTAAGTGCCGCAGCTACTCCCGCTTTATCACCATCATAAGCTAGGATGATCTTAGGATCACCCTTTCTAAGCAGGGGTAAATGTTCAGGAGTAAGTGCTGTACCCATACTTGCCACAGCTTCTGTAAACCCAGCCTGATGGAACATCACTACATCAAGATATCCCTCACACACAATGAGCTTTTTATTTTTATAAATACTCTCTTTTGCCAAGTTATAGCCATAGAGCAGACGTGATTTGTTAAAAAGTTTTGTTTGTGGTGAGTTGATGTACTTCGCAGGGTGATTGGTGATCGTACGTCCTCCAAACCCCACTGCAGCACCACTCGTAGAGAAAATAGGAAAGGTAATACGTTCCACTAAACGAGCATAATACCCACCACCCTCACCTTGGGCGATGATACCTGCCTCTAATGCTTTGGGCAGAGGCAAAAGCGCAGAATTTAAGAAATTTATGACAGAAGCACCCTCCGGTACATAGCCTATGCCAAATCGCTCAATGGAACTTTGGGCGATGCCCCTGTCTAAAAGGTACTGTTTTGCAGTGAGGTTATTTTCCAAGTTTTTCACATACCAGGTCTGTATGGATTCGAGTACACGTTTGGCATCAGAGTAATCAGAGCTGCCTTTGGTATATGCCAATGAAAAATTATACATGGAAGCAAGTTTTTCTATGGCTTCCGGATAGGAAAGTTTTTCAAGTTCCATCACGAATTTAATGCTGTCACCCCCTACACCACAGCCAAAACAGTGGTATATCTGTTTACTTGGACTTACGACAAAAGAGGGTGTTTTTTCTCCATGAAACGGACAGTTTGCTTTATAATTCGCCCCTGCTTTACGCAGTTCTATAAAGTTACCTATCACATCTACAATATCAATGCTGTTTTTTAGAGATTCTATCGAGGCGTTATCTATCATTTCAACATTATATCTAATTTGATATAATCTAAGACAAATAAAACCAAAGGCAAAACTTGGAAAATATCTTACCTGCTTATAATGACCCCCTTTTTAGCATTTTACTGATCGTAGTCATCTCTTTGATCATTGCCGTTGTTACTTATGCCTGGGGACTTTACAGGCAACAAAAAGAGCAAGGAAATCTCCTTAAATTTCTAGAAAAATTTGACAGTTCTGAGTGTGCTCTTGATACAACTGATATGCCCTTTGAACCCCATATGCTCAAACCACTCACCTTACTTGCAAAAGCTTTTGAGAATTCAGGAGAGTATCATAAGGCTATCAATATCTATCTCTATATCATTAAAAATATCTCCGATGATCTTGTCAAACAGGAACTGATGGAAAGACTGGGAAACACCTATCTTCATGCAGGTTTTTTAGAACGTGCAAGGTCTATCTATGCGGAGATCTTACGCAAAAGACCCCGCAATGTACAGGTGCTTTATGAGCTAGGTGTCGTGTATGAGATGATGCACAAATATGACAAAGCAAAAGAAGTGATAGAACCGTTAGAGATGCTTGGAGAAAAGACGCACACCCTGACAAAATTTCTTGAACTATCTGAAGTAAGCTCAGACAAAACAATTTCTACTCAAGAAAAGTTGAAAAAGCTAAATAAAATTTTAGAAGAAGAGCCTAAACTCTACAGACACATTGTGAGTGTTATGCTTCAATTAGATACAAATATGGCATGGAAGGCCATTGACCCTGAACGTCTTAAAGAGGTAATAGATATCCTTTGGTTCTTACCAAATTCACAACTCGATTTAGATATAATCACATCAAATAAGCAGCTAAGCACGCTCTACTATGCCAAGGGGTATCTGCAAAATCCAACTGTTCAAAGCGGTATCTTTAGTCTTGACATGCTGGCTACCGCAAGAGAGAGTGGATTTGAGCAGGGAGATCTGCTTTTTTCATACCTGTGTAAAAAATGTAAACAGAGTTTCCCTGTCTCCTTTAAACGATGTCCAAATTGTATGGCGATAAACTCTGTAGAAGTTGAGGAAAAAATTGCAAAATCAAGCCCGAAAACAGATTACTCTCTACTCTGACGGCTCTAGCCTTGGTAACCCGGGACCAGGTGGTTATGGCGGCATACTGGAGTTTAAAGGAAAGCGTAAAGAATACTTTGGTGGTGATATTCATACCACTAACAATCGTATGGAACTTCAAGGTGTCATCGAGGGGCTCAAACTCCTCAAAGAACCTTGTGACGTAGAGGTGATATCTGACAGCTCTTACGTAGTAAAAGCGATCAATGAATGGCTAGAGGGTTGGGTAAGAAAAGGTTTCAAAAAAGTAAAGAATGTAGACTTATGGGAAGCCTATCTCAATGCCGCAAAGCCACATAATGTTCACGGTACTTGGGTCAGGGGACACAACGGACATCCAGAAAATGAACGTTGTGATGAACTTGCCCGCAATGAAGCTGAAAGAATAAAAGCAACCTTGTAGAGGCAGACCTATGTGTCTGCCTATGGTAGCAAAAAGTGGGTACACACATAGGTGCACCCCTACACCAAATAAATAAAGGAACAAAATAATGAACGATTACAGTCAACTCGAAAAACGACTGAACTATACATTTAAGAACAAGCAATTGATTATTGAGGCTTTGACACACAAAAGTGACAAAAAGCCTTACAATAATGAGCGGCTTGAGTTTTTAGGAGATGCCGTACTTGACCTTATCGTAGGTGAGTACCTTTTTTCTAAATTTTCTAACTCGAATGAGGGCATACTTTCAAAAATACGTGCTTCTCTTGTCAACGAGAGTGGGTTTACACTTTTAGCACGAAAGATCAACCTGGGAGAATATATCTTCCTCTCTATGGCAGAAGAGAATAACAACGGGAGAAACAAGCCTTCTCTACTCTCTAATGCTTTTGAGGCTGTGATCGGTGCCATTTACCTTGAAGCCGGATTAGCTGCAGCAAAAGAAATTTCTGTCAAACTGCTGGAAGAGTGTCATCCCAAAATAGACCTGCAATCTTTGTCAAAAGATTACAAAACCGCCCTTCAAGAGTTGACACAAGCAACACATGGAGTCACTCCCCTTTATGAGATGCTAGGTTCTTCCGGACCAGATCATAAAAAAGAGTTTGAGATCGCTGTGATACTGGATGAAAAAACGATCGCCACAGCAAGAGGAAAAAGTAAAAAAGAAGCACAGCAAAAAGCAGCACAAATTGCATTGGAGGCATTAAAGTTATGAATACCTTTGGAAAAAAACTGACACTGACCACGTTTGGTGAATCGCACGGTAAGGCCTTAGGGTGTATCCTTGATGGTGTACCCGCAGGACTTCATATAGATGAAGCATTCATCCAGTCTGAACTTGACCGCAGAAAGCCAGGAAAGAGCAAACTTGAAACCGGGCGCAAGGAAGATGATAAATTTGAGATCCTCTCTGGTACTTTTGAAGGTCTAAGTACCGGTACTCCCATTGCAATGGTGATCTTCAATACTAACCAAAAGTCTAAAGACTATGATAACGTAAAAGACCTCTTTCGTCCGGGACATGCTGATTTTACCTACTTCCATAAGTATGGACTAAGAGATTACCGTGGAGGTGGACGAAGTTCTGCAAGAGAGACGGCAGCAAGAGTTGCAGGTGGTGCCATAGCAAAACTGATGCTTAAAGAACTTGGGGTATCTATACAGAGTGGACTTTGTGAAGTAGATGGTATCAAAGGTGAAGTACAAGATTTTGAACATGCAAAAAGTTCTAAAATGTATGCGCTTGATCCCAATATGGAAACAGCACAAGAAGCTGCTATCTTAACAGCAAAAGAGAATCATGATTCTGTAGGTGGGGTTGTACTTACTACTGCTACAGGTGTACCCATAGGTCTAGGTGAGCCCCTCTACTACAAACTTGATGCTATTTTAGCTGAAGCGATGATGGGCATCAATGCAGCCAAAGCAGTAGAGATAGGTGACGGTGTAGCAAGTACACACCTCAAGGGGAGTGAAAATAATGATGAGATCACCCTGGACGGTTTCAAAAGTAATCACTCCGGTGGAATGTTAGGCGGTATCAGCAATGGTGATACTATCATCGTGAAAACACACTTTAAACCTACTCCGTCTATCTTTCAAGAGCAAGATACTATTACCACACATGATGAAGAGGTAAAATGCAACTTAAAAGGACGGCATGATCCTTGTGTTGCCATTAGAGGTTCCGTCGTCTGTGAAGCCATGATGGCACTTACCCTTGCCGATATGACACTACTCAATATGGGTAAAAAGATGGAGCATCTAAAAGTGCTCTATCCATCATCAAACTAAAGGAATAACTGTGAAGAAATCAGGGTTTGGTATTATTGGACTTATACTAGTTGCAGCTATCTATTATTTTACAGCAGGTTCTACTCAAATTTCCAAAGAGATAAAAAAGCAAGTCAATGACGAGTTGACAACCTTAGAACAAAATGGTTTTGGGGTAAATAATAGAGAGATCAAAGAGACAGAAGAACATTTTGTACTTAGTTTAGATAACCCCACTAAGATCAGCAGCTACTTAAGTTCTCAAGGTGCACAGATAACGCAGGAAGATATTCTTGCATTTAAAGGGTTGAAGATAGGTGTAGATGCAAAATATCTCAACGACAGCTATAGTGCGCTTTCTTTAGATATTTACCCTGTAGGACTTTCCCAAAGCATGCTACAGGAGATAGAAGAAGAGGACAAAGCAGTACTTGAACGTATAAAAAAGATGATGGCAGACAAAACCCTGCTCGTACATCTTGACTTTAACAAACTGCTCACAGGTTTTAAAGGACATATAAAAGATATCAATGAAACATTTGAGGAAGAAGAAAAAACAACATTTATTAGTCAAGATTTCAAATTTGAAGGAGATATAGAAAATGAAAAGGTAAAAACTGTTAGACAAACACTTAAACTTTTCTCTATAGAGGCAGATAAAGAGCTTACTATGAAACTTTCAAACTTTACATCCAACTACACACTCACCGGTCTATCTCCTTATGACTCTAAGTCAGGGTACTCTATTGAAAAGATTGAACTCCAGGGAGAATCAGAATTCTCAATGCTTATGAAAGATCTGAATGTCAATGCTGTGAGTTCTATCAAAAATGATCTTCTAAAGAGTTCTATCACTACAAAAACAGAGCTAATAGAACTTACTGAAGCTCAAAAAAAATATAAGATGAATGATATACTCTTTGATTTCAATATTGACAATCTTGACATCGTTTCATTCGAAGCACTTCAAGGCGTGGATATTAATGATGAGAAAGCCATTAATGCACTCACGCAGAAGATACTCTCTAAAGGCATCACCATGAGTATTCCAAATTTTTCTGTTAAAACAATAGCAGAAAATGAGAAAACCATGGATGGGTTCACACTCAGTTCTTCTTTGTCAATGGATAAATCATTTGATATCAATGCCGTCTCTCAAAATCCATTAGCAGCACTTAATGCTCTCATCAGCAAGACAAACATCTCTGTCTCAACAGAACTCTTTGCTCTTATTGCACAAGAACCAAGAGCGATGATGGTATTGATGCTCTTACCGCCTGTTGAAAAAGAGGGTAAAAAAATCTATGAGATTGAATTTAACAAAGGGAAAATAACAGTCAATGGGGCTTCACTCTAATCTCTTTTAAAAGAGTGTTGGTTCATCTAAGCCTTTAACCCTAAAGGTATAGCGATGAACCTCACATCTTCCATGTTCTACTAATGCCTCAATATGTACTTTAGTACCATACCCTTTATGTTTTTCAAATCCATATCTAGGGTACTTTTTAGCCATCTCTATCATCTCTCTGTCTCGTGTCACTTTAGCCAAGATACTCGCTGCACTTACTTCTACAACTTTATCATCTGCTTTAACCATGGTTGTAATGTTGTCAACACCAAAAGTACTGTTCCCATCGAAAAGATAGTCCACATCAGGTAAATGTTTCTGAATACTCTGTAAACCTTGATGCAAACACTTGGAGATACCCAGTTCATCCACCTCTTGTGCAGAAAAAGAGACGATATGATAATCAGAGTTTTCAATCACAAGCAAGTAGAGCGCTTCACGCTTTTTCTCAGTCAACTTCTTAGAATCCATCAACCCCTCAACAGGATTTTTCAACACTACTCCAGCCATGACAAGAGAACCCGCCAATGGACCACGCCCTGCTTCATCTATACCACATAAAAGTTTTTCTTTCATCTCTCTACACCTGTAAATTGCATTCTAACTGCATCCATTAGTGGGCAGGAAGCCATCCTGCACAAGGAGTACTAGGTAATAATTGTAACGCGTCAGCACTTTGTATTTTCTTCTTTTGGGTTCGTTTTTCTTCTTTGTTACATCAACAAAGAAGAAAAGGAACAAAGAAAAAGTTTATCCTTCATTCAAAAGAGCAAGAAACTCCTCCCCATACCGTTCAAATTTCACTTCCCCGATCCCATGCACATCAAGCATCTCCTGCTTACTTTGCGGTAATTTCACACTCAAATCCTTCAATGTTTTATCTGAAAACACAATATACGGAGGAATATTATTGGCAGTAGCTATCTGTGTTCTAAGGTCACGAAGTTTATCAAACATTTCAGCATTATAATCATCAAAATAGGTCACTTTCTTTTTCTTCTCTGCTTTTTGTATAGTGAGTCTCTCTTTTTTGAGCTCAATGGTATGTGCTCCTTTGATGACTTCCACACCAAAAGCTGTCAACTTGTAAACCTTAAACTCCCCTATCTCTACTGCACCTAACTCAAGCAGTTTATCTCCAATGGTGAGCCATTGACTCTTAGAGTACTCATTGCCTATACCATAGACAGAAAGTGTATCATGTCCATTTGCTAAAACCCTCTGCTCTTTACTCCCTTTGAGTACATCTATCACATAGTGCAGTCCAAAGTTCTGTTCTGTACGTAAGATGGTAGAGAGAAGCATACGTGCTGCTGTAGTAATGTCGATCTTTTCACTTGCAGGTGCTGTACAGTTGTCACACTTCGTGTCACAGTTGTCAATCCTGTCATCAAAATAAGCAGCCACTGTCTGATGTCTACAATTCTCAGAATTTGCAAAACGTACCATGGCATCTAACTTGTTAAACGCATGTTGTTTATAGGGTGTCTCCGGCAGATCTTCTATGAACATTTTTTGTTGCACGATATCTTGTGCTGAAAAAAGCAAGAGTGTTTCAGCCTCTAGTCCATCTCTCCCTGCTCGTCCTATCTCCTGATAAAAGTTTTCTATGGTTTTAGGCAGTGTCATATGAACCACAAAACGGATGTTAGACTTATCTATCCCCATCCCAAAAGCGATGGTTGCTACTACTATCTGCACTCTGTCTGCCACAAAATCTGCATAGGTTCTGTTTTTTTCTTCTGTTGGCAGCCCTGCATGATATGCCTTGGCTTCTATACCTTTGGTCTGCAAAAAGTGTGCCACAGCTTCTGTAGACTTCCGTGAAAGTGTATAGATGATACCCGATTCATCCGGGTGTTGTTTCAAAAACTCCATCAACTGTGCGCGTCCGTCTTTTATACGGTGTCTTGCATTGATAGTCAAGTTTTCACGAAACAGAGAACCTCTTACACGCTTTGGATTTACCAGTCCTAAATTTGAAGCGATGTCACTCTCCACTGCATGGGTTGCTGTTGCTGTAAATGCTGCTATGGGAGTGGTTGAAAACTGCTCTTTGAGTAAAGAGAGTCGTCTATAGTTCTCCCTGAACTCATGCCCCCACTCACTCACGCAGTGTGCTTCGTCTATGACAAAAAAGTTGATAGGAAGTTGATGTAAAAGATTTAGAAAGTACCCATTTGTCAAGCGTTCAGGTGCCACGTAAAGAAGTTTTATCTCTCCCCTTTTCAACTGCTCCTCTATCTGCTGACTCTCTTCCCTATCCTGCATAGAAGAGAGCATAGCTGCTGAGATACCATTGGCTCTTAAGGCTACAACCTGGTCATGCATAAGTGCAAGCAGTGGAGAGACAACTACAGTGATACCTTCCATAAGCAATGTAGGAAGCTGGTAGCAGAGTGATTTACCGCCACCCGTAGGAAGTATCATCAATACATCCTGTTTTGCCAAGATCGCATCTACCACCTCTTCCTGCAGAGGCCTAAAAGAGCTGTGTCCAAAATAGTGTTCAAGGGTTTCTAATTTATTCATAGTAGAAGTGTAGCGTGTCTAAAGTCAAAGAGAGTAAAAATATGACAAATTGACATATTTTTTTTAAAATTACCCTATAAATTTACCTTGACTTGTGAGGTCTGCTTCCATATTTTCTATCTCTCTGTGCCCAGAGTGTACGATCTTATCATCTACCGTATAATCAAGATCCATATTCCTATTTTCATAAGGTACAGAATTTAAAATTGTTTTGATCGCATTGAGTCTGGCTTTGAATTTATTATTGCTTCGTATCACGGTCCATGGTGCAACCTCTGTATGGGTTTGCTTGAGCATTTGATATTTCATCTGTGTGAACTCATCCCATCGCTCCTGCATCTGCACATCAATCTCACTGAGTTTCCATTGTTTCAGGGGGTTTGTCTCACGATCATCAAAACGGGCATTTTGCTCCTCCTTGGTCACGGAAAAGTAGATCTTAATAAAATGAAACCCGTGGTTGACAAGATCTTCTTCAAAAGAAGGCACACTCTTCATGAACGCTGCATACTGCTCTTTTGTACAGAAGTTAAAAACAGGTTCTACCATCGCACGGTTGTACCAGCTTCGATCAAAGAGTACGATCTCCCCACCTCTTGGAAACTGCTCAACATAACGTTGAAAATACCACTGTGACCGCTGCACCTCGGAAGGTTTTCCCAGAGCAACTGTACGATAATGTTTTTCATTCATATAGCGTGTGATACGACGTATGGCACCACCTTTTCCTGAAGCATCTCGTCCCTCTACAAGGACGATCATTTTTTCATCTTTCTTTTCCAGATACTCTTGAAGCTTGAGTAGCTCCACCTGGTAAGGCTTGAGTGAGCTCTCTTGCAGATAATAACTGTATTTTTTGTAAACCTTTTTCTGTAAAGCTTCACTGCTGTTGAATTGCTCTAAAAAATCTTCAAATGTCATTCTTTTTCCCTAACTAAATTTATACCCTACACCCCAGACAGGATGAAAATAGTTTTGTTCATTTTGTGGATCTATTTTGTTTTTAAGTCGGTTAATAGCCACATTTACAGCATTATCATTGACCCCTTCACCATTAGACCCCCATACCTCATCACGAAGAAAATCTCTTGTAAGTGCTTTATCAATGTGTTTCATGAAAGTGTGCAGTAGATTAAATTCGAGATTGGTGAGTGAAATGGTTTGTCCATCAATATGGAGATCTTTTTTTACCAAATCCATAGTGAGCGTTTTGTGTTTAATACGCTCTTGTCGCATTAAAACACCTGAACGCTTAAGCAGTGCCCTGACTCTAAGTGTCAACTCTTTTGGATTGAAAGGTTTAGACATATAGTCATCACCACCACGCTCATACCCCTCTTCAAGATCAGACTCTTCATCTTTGGCTGTAAGAAAGATAACGGGGATATCATACCCTGTCTCTCGAAGATAGGCAACAAATTCGCTTCCTTCCATCCCCGGAAGGTTACGATCGACTATCATCAATGAAGGATTTTCTTCTTCAAGGAATTGCTCCACATTTTCCGTAGATAAAAAACCTGTAGCAGAGTAACCCTCTTTTCCCAGATGATACTCTATCAGTTCTAAAATGTCTTCTTCATCTTCAATGATGACGATCTCTATATTCTCATTTTGCATGCGTGCATTATAGCACACACTCTAGAGTACTGCCCTTTAGAGCTTTCCACCCATACGAGCAAAGATGATACGTGAAGATATACTTTCCAATCTATCGATGATCTTTAAATTTTTACGAATATATTTTAAAAGATTAAAGTACTCTTCTGCTACTGTATGTGAGCTGCCCATCTTCTGGATCAATTCTTTTTCCAGCAGTGAATAAATATCATCTGTTTTACTGTACTCTACCTCTATTTTAGTCGCTAATGCCTGGTTCTTATCTTTGTCATCAAAAGTTTGAAGCATTTCAAGTATGGCATCAAAAGCATTGAGTGTACATCGGTTAATGCTCAAAGAATCTTTAATGACCTTATGGACTTCAGGGTTGTTTTCTGTTACCAATCCTTGCATATTTTTAATATAATTGTTAATGTTTGTACGGATACGATTAAGTGCAGAAGTCACCTTTAGATAAGAGACCATCTCTCTAAGATCCCGTGCTTCCGGGCTAAACTTTGCAAATATTAAAACAATGTTATTGTCTATCTTTTCTGTAGTACCAGAAATCATTTTAAGTGACTTTCGTGCTTGTTCCAATCCTTGTGCATCAGCAGATTCAAGGGCTTGCAGTGCCAACTTATTGGCGATGGAGAGGTTAGTTACTACCTCCACAACTGTATCTCTCACCTCATGTCTTGCTTCATTATATCCTACCAACATATTTTCTCCTATTGTTATTTTTCTTAACCAAATCTACCGGTAATATAATCTTCTGTCAACTTCTGTGAAGGGTTCAAAAAGATCTTATCTGTCTCATCATATTCTATCATGTCACCCAAATACATAAAAGCAGTATAGTCGCTCAATCTACTGGCTTGCTGCATATTGTGTGTCACAATGACCACAGAAATATCTTTTTTAAGTTCAGCTATCAACTCTTCGATCGCACCGGTTGAGATGGGGTCAAGTGCCGATGTAGGTTCATCAAAAAGTAAGACTTCTGGTTTTAAAGCTACAGAACGTGCAATACAAAGCCGTTGCTGCTGTCCTCCACTCAGACCCAAAGCAGAGTCTTTTAAACGGTCTTTTGCCTCTTTCCAGATCGCTGCATCCTTGAGTGCTTTTTCCACACGACCGTCCAGTTCACCTTTGTTCTTCATACCGGAAAGTCTAAGGCCATACGCTACATTATCATAAATACTCATCGGGAAAGGCGTTGGCTTTTGGAAGATCATCCCCACACGTTGTCTCAATCCGATCAATTCATTCTCTTTCCTGAGATCAAGAAGATTCTCCATTTTATCTGTTTCAGGATTAAGCAGATCTATCTTCCCTTTATAGTTACATCCGGGGTAGAGATCATGTATACGATTCATAGCTCTAAGCAATGTCGATTTACCACATCCGCTTGGGCCGATCATCGCGGTGATCTTGTTTTTGTAAATTTTAAGATTATTTTTTTTGAGCGTAGGCTCAGGTGCTCCCGGATAAGTAAAGAAAAGGTCTTTTACATCCATTACTGCTTTTAAATCTTCTGTTTCCATGCTGTTTCTTTCCTTATTGTTTGTGTCTTGTAACATATCGGCCTACCAGGTTGATGAAGAGGACGATCGCTGTCAATATAAATGATGCTGCCCAGGCAAGTTCCCTGCTGGCTTCATCCGGATAAGTTGCCAAGTTGTAAATACTTACAGTCAGTGACGGGAACTGATCTGTCAGGTCCATAGAGAAGAACTGGTTGTTCGCTGAAGTAAAAAGTAAAGGTGCTGTCTCACCAATGATACGTGCAAAGGAAAGCAAGATACCTGTAGTCACCCCTACTTTGGCCGCTTTAAGTACGATCTGCATAATGACCTGTTTTTTGCTTCCTCCCAGTGCGATACCCGCTTCTCTCAACTCTTTGGGAACCAAAGCCAACATATTGTCTGTGGTTCCTATAATGATCGGAATCATCATAATAGCCAAAGCAACGACACCTGCCCATCCGTTAAAAGTACCAAAAGGTTCAACCATAAGAGCAAAAACAAACACACCGATGACGATAGAAGGCGCAGAGGTCATCACATCAGAGAGGCTTCTGATCACAGAAGTCATTTTACTTTCTTCTCCATACTCACGCAGATAGATCCCTGCAAGTACTCCCAGAGGCACGGCGATGAGTGTTGCCATGAGTGCCATTGTAAATTGTCCCACTAAAAGATTTCGTATCCCGCCTTCTACAAGATCGTTCGTAAACGTCGATAGGTGAATACTTGCTATTCCTTTATAAGAAAGTGTGATCAAGATCCAAAAAAGAAATCCTATACCAATGAGTGCTGACACGGTAGAGAGGATCAATACAACTTTATTCAGTATGAGTCTGTTCATTATTTTTTCCTCCCAAGAAAGTAGAATTTAGCCAATGAGATAATGACAAAACTCACTACAAAAAGTATGAGTGCAAGATAGTACATACTTGAAATTTCAAGATCCTGTGCTTCTGCAAAATTATTGGCGAGCAATACCGGTATAGATGTTGTCGGATCGGTGATACTTTTTGGTATGGACATCACTGAACCGATCAGGAAAGCCACAGCCATTGTCTCTCCCAAAGCACGGCCAAGAGATAAAATAATAGAACCGATGATCCCACCTTTTGAATAGGGCATGACTACATCTTTGATGACTTCAAACTTTGTTGCACCCATGGCATAAGCTGACTCTTTGAGTACGTCCGGTGTTGTATTCATGGAGTCACGTGTGATGGCTGCCATAAAAGGAATGACCATGATCGCCAGCACGATACCCGCAGTGAGTAATCCTACACCATTCCCTCCCACAGTTGCCTGTACGATAGGCGCAAAATAGAAGAGTCCCCACATCCCGTAAATAATACTTGGAATAGCCGCCAACAGTTCAATGGCAATTGAAAATGGTTTGACTATCTTATCGTGTGCGATCTCTGTCAAAAAGATAGCGATACCCATGGCTAAAGGTGTAGCAATGGTCATTGCTATGAGCGTAGAGAGTAAGGTACCGATGATGGGTATATACCCGCCAAAAATACCACCCTCATCATCTTCACCCGGCTCCCACTCTTCTATAAATAGAAAATCAAAACCAAATTCATGCATCGATTGCTGTGCATAGCTAAAAAGTACAGCAAAGATCCCAATGAGTAGAAAAAATGAGAGTGTTGCAGAAAAGAAGGATAGATTCCTAAAAAGATTACCGCTCATGTATTATTGCCTTAGTATTTAATTGTCGGGGATTGTAGTAAAAGTTGGTAACATTTTGGTTACCTAATGGCACAGAGTGTGCCATTCGCGTACATTAAAGGAGTGATAAAAAAGTTTTATTTGATCTTTTTAGCTTCCCAGTATTTTCTGATCTCATCTTTAGTAGATGCAGGAAGTGGTACATAACCAAGATCTGTTGCTGCTTTGTCACCATTTGTATAAGCCCAGTCAATGAATGCTGTTACTTTTTTATTCATTTCGTTCTTCTCTTCCGGAAGTAAAATAAATGTTGCCGCTACGATAGGGTATGATGTTACACCTGCCGGGTCACCGATCACTGCATAGAAGTCATTGTCCGCTGTCCATGTTGCATATTTTGCTGCGTCTTGGAAAGATTTCAATGTCGGGTTGATGTATTTACCTTCTTTGTTCTCTATCTGTGCTGCTGCCAATCCTAGTTTCTCTTTGAAAGAGTACTCAATGTATCCGATAGAGTTTTTGATCTGTTGGATGTTTGCTGATACGCCTGAGTTAGATTTACCTGCTACGACTTTCGCTGCTTTCCATGTAGGCTTTTTACTTACTTTGATGCTCTCATCCAGTTTGTTCAAGAAGTAAGTAAAGTTAAATGTTGTACCTGACTTATCAGCTCTTACTGCTACAGTGATAGGCTCATGTGGTAACTTTAAACCAGCATTTTGTGCCATGATCGCTTTATCATCCCAGTGTGTGATGCTTCCGCCAAAGATACCAGCGATCGCTGCACGGCTAAGTTTAAGTTCACCATCTTTCACACCATCAAGGTTATAGGCTAAAACAACTGAACCTACTACTGCAGGGAACATGTGTAATTTATCTTTTTTAAGTGCTTTTGGCTTAAGCGGTTTATCTGAACCGGCAAAATCAACCATTCTTTTCTTGATAGATTTGATACCATCACCAGAACCTGTTGGTGTATAGTTTACTTTTTTACCGGTCGCTGCAAAGTATTCTGCTGTCCATGCTTTATAGATAGGTCCGGGGAATGATGCCCCTCTACCTTTAAGATCAGCTGCATTTACAGCTGTAAGTGCTACTGAAGCAGCTACCGCTGCTGTAAGAATTGTTTTCAATGTCATCTTTGTTTCCTTAAGAAATGAGTTATCCATTAAGTCGATCAGACTTAGGATTTGGCGAAGTATAAAATAACTTGGAAACATTTTGGTTACAAAATATTTGGCTCCCCAAAATATCTTTTTCTCTTAGACTCTTTTAACAGGTCAAGATCCGCTACAATAAAACCATCTATGCAGTTGTTAAAATCTTTGTCATAACCAAAATCCAAAAACTTCACCCCACCCTCTTCACAGAGTTCTGCATATTGCTTGTAAAGTGTCGGTATCGTATAACCCATAAAACCCAATTCTTCTTTCAGCGTGCGGATGTCTGCTTTATAGTCATCTCCTGCGAATATCTCTTCACAATGCTTTTCTACCCATACAGGATGGCGATAAGGTGCTTTATGACTCACCAATGCTTCATTGGAACCAAAATAATGCGTATAAAAATAGATCAACATTCCTTTTGCTTTTGAATTAAAAGAGTCACTGAGGCTCACTGCACCAAAAAGAAAACGAATATTGGAATGCTGCTTGATATATGCCCCTATCCCTTGCCAAAGATAATCTAGCGCCCTGCTATTCCAGTACTTAGGCTGTACAAAACTTCTTCCCAATTCTAAACCATGTTCAAAATAAAACTCGAATTTTTCATCATATCTAAAAAGTGTTTCCGTATAGAGTCCGTCTACATCAAAATCTTCTATGATCTTTTTACAGTCTCCCAAACGATATGCACCTGCGATCTCAAGCGCTTCATCATCCCATATGACCAAATGCTTGTAGTAAAAGTCACATCCGTCAATATCGCGCTTTTTACCAGACCCTTCACCCACATGACGAAAAGAGATCTCACGCAATCTTCCTATCTCTTTGATCACACAGTTTTCTATCTCTGAGTCATATACTATAATGCTTTTACCATCGGTTGTCTCTCCAAGCACTGTTCCATTTTTGAGTTCTGCTTTGAGTTCAGATCTCACTTCTGGAACAGATATCTCATTTTGTGTTGCAAAGACCGGTTTATGATTCTTTGCTACTTTATAGAGGTGTTTTCTAAGCAGTTTTACTGTCTCATTATTTGATACGTTTGGTAAATTATACGCATCAAAAGGGATGGGTTTTCCTATCTTAAATTCTATGGTTTTCCCTTTTGCTTTAAACATTTCATGTGGAAGTGTTGCTGTTGCCAAAGAACGGTTTATCATAGAAAGCAGATAAAAGTTTTTAGAATTCTTTGCTTTGATGTAGATAGGAAGTATAGGTGCCTGCATCTTTGAAGCAATTTTTAAAAATCCACTCTTCCATGGGGTATCTTTGATACCATTTGGTTTTGCACGGCTTACTTCTCCGGAAGGAAAAATGATCACTGCCTCTTCTGCTTCCAACGCTTTATAGATGCCTTTGACCGTCTCTTTATCCATCTTCCCATTGATGTTATCTACCGGGATGATAATATCTTTGAGGTTCTCAAACTGATATAAAAAAGAGTTTGCTACTATCTTGATGTCTTTACGTACATCTTTGAGTAGATGTAAAAGTCCCATGGCATCGAGTGCACCCAAGGGATGGTTCGCTATGATAACTGTACGTCCATATGTAGGGATGCGTGTGAGTTCATTGGTTTTCAGCCCTACAGAGATATCAAAGTAATCCACTATCGCTTCTACATAAGAAAAAGTATCTTTATGTGCATTCTCTTCCATAAAAGTATTGATCTGGTTTTCATGAAAAAGATTTTTCATCGCAGAGAACAATACTTTTTTTACAGCAACGGGAAACGTCTCTATGGCTGGATAATGGTGCACCATATAATTTTCCACACTTAACTGCATTATGCTATCCGATATGTGTAGTTTATTTCATCTACAAGATGTACGTGTACAGCTTTGACTTTTGTATGCGCATGAAAAAGAGCTTCGACAAGATCCCACTCTTCATAGATCACTTCCATCGCCTCTTCTTCATTGATAGTAAACGTTTTTGAAAGTCTTTTAGCAAGTTTTGCCAGCTTCTTTTCCGATATATCCATTTCGTCTTTCATATGTATCTCCATTTGGTTGATATGGAATCATAAGAAGAAGTGATAACATTTCTATAACATACATGTAAGCAAGAATGTTACCAAAATGTTACTATTCTGTTACCTTTTAAAGCTAGTATAAATCCATGTACTAAACGCCATAGTATATTTAGAAGAAAAAGGATCACAGATGAGTATAAGAAAGTTATTTATTCATGTCAAAGCATCATTTCAGCCTGAGAAATTCCAAAAAATACGAAAAAAAGAATCTATGCAACGTCTTTTGGCAAAATTAAAAACCAAACAAGAGACATTCTCTCACATATCAAAAGAGAACCTGGGTAAAAAAGATTTAGCAGAGCTAAAAAAGGATCTGGTGATCATCACACTACAAATCAAGAAAGGTGAACATATACTGGAGAAACTTAGCGTTTAAAAGTTATCATTTTGTTATCGGTTGAATATATAATCTCCTACAACCTTTTACATGATTAGAGGAGCATTCAAATATGCCATTTGAACTATAGAACTATTTTTGGGTAAAGAGTTAAGAGAGAGGAAAACTCCTATCTCTTTTGAGGTTAAGCAGCTTTTTTCACTGCTTTTTTCACTGCTTTCTTTACAGCTTTTTTAGTAGAAGGTTTTTTCTTCAACACTGCTTTTGTAGCTTTTTTTGTTACTGCTTTTCTTTTTTTCTTTGCAACTGTTTTTTTCACTTTTTTTGCAACTGCTTTTTTTACTACAGCTTTTTTCACTGCAACTTTTTTCTTAGTTACTTTTTTTGCAACTACTTTTTTCTTCGCCGGTTTCTTCTTTAAAACTTTTGCCATAGGTGGCTCCTTGGATTAGATTATATATATTACCAACTAATAGTAATATATTATAGACATCATATACTATTTATTCTATAATGTCAATAAAATACTTATATTTACTATAATATATGGTATTATTTTATTCAGAACATGTTCAGGAGGAGTCACTATGACCTTTATAGACTTTAAAAAACAGCTATTGGATGCAGAAATAACACTGCCGAAATTTTCTAGACTGATTAAAGTAAGTGAAAAAAATATCCAATCCTATAAAAAAAAGGGAGAAGTGCCTAATGCCATTGCCGTGGCTGCAACCTGTTTTGCACATATGCACCAGGCAGGAGCAGATTATCGCAGTATCATCGAAGCACTTGGACTTGAAGCAAAAACTAAAAAAGGTGCCGGTTTCGCAAAAACTGCTAAAAAAGATTCATAATTGAAGTATCCACTTATTTAGAGATACGTCTCAACTGTATATACCACTCCTCCTCTATGATCTCTTCAGAATCAGTCAGATTGATCTCCAAACTATTTTCAGACAAACTGGCATCTTCAAGATGGTTTGATGGGATACCCAGTACCACTCTGCAATATTCTGAAGCATAATAATCATGATGAAAGCCTCTTAAGCTCCAAGAAGGATCTATATCTACTATAGGTACAACAAAAAATTCTTCCATGACTCTCATCCTTTTCTCGTTCTTTTAAGGCTTTAGGTATTTAGTCGGTACAGCAATAAGAAGAAAGCTAGCGGAGCCATCTGAACATAAAGTGAGTGGGAAGTGCGTATTATATTTATAACAATATTATAAAGTCTAGAGCAGGATAGTTCCAGCATGACTCCGCCAACTTTCTGAAAAATAATAACTCTGTTTGGTAACAAAAAGGGAACAAAACTATAACAGAAATGTTATACAAATGTCACCATTATGATACTAAAAGTTATTAATATAATTCCTATAAAACATTTAAAGGAACAACAGATGGAAAATATATTTTTATTCAATAAATTTGAAGATGGTTGGAATATAAAGGATCTACAGGACATTGATGCACAAGAGGCATATTGTGTATATGCTTTAGAGATACCAGATGAAAAGATCTATGGTACAGAGATATTAGATTCCGGGCTGGAAGTCATTCTAACGGATATTGAAATAAGTGAGATAAACGAGGATTGGTATATCAACCTTCATAGGATCTGTACCTAAAAGGTATCTCTAAACCAGTTTATACCCCACACCCCATACAGGAGCAAAGTACTCTTTCTCACCTGAAAGATCTATCTTTTTCTTAAGTCTATTCATTGCTACATTGATGGTCTTATCATGAAAGTTCACAGAGTCATCACCCCAAACCTCGTCACGAAGAAAGTCTCTATCAAGCGCTTGATGTGCATTTTTCACAAAGGTATGAAGGAGTTTAAATTCCAAATTGGTCAATTCTATCTGTTTTTTCTCTATGAAAAGTTCACGTTTTTGAATATCAAGTGTGAGATCTTTATACTTGATCTTATCGCTCGATTTTGCTCCACTGCGTTTCAGTATGGCTTCTATTCTCAAAAGAAGTTCTTTGGCAGAAAAAGGTTTGGTCATATAGTCATCACCACCGGAGTTGAAGCCCTCTTCAAGATCACTCTCTTTATCTCTTGCAGTTAAAAAGATAACGGGTGTCTCGTACCCTATCTCTCTCATTTGTGAAACAAACTCGCTTCCTTCAGTACCGGGAAGGTTTCGGTCTACTATCATAAGTGAAGGGTTCTCTTCTTCCAGGAACTGTTCTACATTTTCTGTAGAGGTAAAACCTGTAACTTCATACCCTGCTTTAGAAAGATGATATTCAACTAACTCTAAAATATCATCTTCATCTTCGATAACTACGATTTCTATATTTTTATTTTCCATAGTACTATAGTAGTATGTATTGATAACATTTTGATTACAGGAAATGGAAGAGGAAAGGAGATTTACAGAGGTGGGCATTGCCCACCAAAATATATTATAAAAATGCTATACAGCAAAACCTTTAAGTATAAAGAAGATGATCGCGGAAAGTACTGCTGCAGCAGGTACGGTAATGACCCATGCTGCTACAATTTTCTTCACCATTCCACGCTTCACATAATTCTCACGCAGTGTTCTTTTCAGACTTTTTACTCTTTTCTTTTGCACTTTCAAAGACTCCATTAACTCTATTTGTCTTTTATAATCTTCTTCTGTTTTAAGATCTGACAATGCAGCCTTAAGTGCATTTTGTTTCTCCACTTCCACTTTAAGTTTCTCTTGCTTTTCGCCCATATTTTTACTGTCTAACCACTCTCTGAGAAAACCTACCCCAAAGATAGCCCCCACTGCAATGTGCGTAGAAGAAACAGGCAAACCAAGCTGAGAAGCGATAACCACGGTAATAGCTGCAGCCATCATAATGGAAAATGCTCTCATCTGATCAAGTTCAGTGATCTCTGAACCTACGGTCTTGATGAGTCTTGGACCAAAAAGTGCCAAACCGATAGAGATACCAACACCACCGACAACCATGACCCATAGAGGTATCGCTGCTTTTGTTGAAACTCCATGCGTAGTGAGTGCATCATATACTGCGGCCAAAGGACCTACAGCATTGGCAACATCGTTTGCACCATGTGCGAAACTCAACAGTGCCGCAGCGAAAATAAGCGGGATCGTAAAGAGAAGATTGATCGCTTCTCTGCTTGCTTCCATACCCATAACTCTTTTTGCTATCTTAGGCTTTACGATAATGTAAGTAATTGCCGCACCGATACCACCAAACATAAGAGCGATCAAAAAAGTAGGTTTTTTTGTTTGAGGCAAAAAGCTCAAGGTATCTACAATAACAGGCCAAACTTTTTTAAGTCCTTTAACCGTCAGGTACGTAATAAATGCTGCTGCCATTACTGCCACCAAGATAGGTACTATCTTCTTCGCAGCTGCAAGTTTGTCTTCTTTATAAATTATCTGTGATTTTATCACATAAAGGAATATCGCAGCGATCACACCACCAAGGACTGGAGAGATAACCCATGAAGCAGCGATCTTGCCCATCGTCCCCCAAGATACGATAGTAAATCCACCCGCAGCAATACCCCCACCAAGTACCCCACCAACGATAGAGTGTGTAGTAGATACAGGTGCTTTAAGCCATGTTGCAAGGTTCAACCAAAGTGCCGCAGCAAGGAGTGCTGCTGACATCGCATAGACAAAGACCATCGGGTCATTACCAAAAGCAGCCGGATCGATGATTCCTTTTTTGATCGTACCTACAACATCACCACCGGCGATAAGTGCTCCCGAAGCCTCAAAAATAGAAGCGATAATAATAGCCCCACCGATCGTCAAAGCACCGGAACCCACTGCTGGTCCTACGTTATTCGCCACATCATTTGCACCAATATTCATTGCCATATAAGCACCAAATACCGCTGCAAGTACTAAAAACCCACCATGCGATGCCTGTCCTATAATACTGTTTGCATAAAAAGCCACGGCTAAAGCAAACCCTGCACCCAGTAGTATTTTAACTGTGTTGTTCATTACTCATTCCTGTCTCAAATTTAGTGAGGGGAATTATAGAGAAAAAGTCTTACAATTTTGTTACCAAAATGTAAGCAAGTAATGTTAAAGCGAAAAAAGGGAGTTTAAGAGGAGATAAGATGGGCAGTTATGCCCATCTTTACAAGGAGTGTAAAAACTATGAATTAGCAAGATTAAAATTTAATAATCGCATCCAATTGTACACGCTCATAGTTTGGCTCCATTCCATCTACTTTACTTTTGCTTTCATAAAGTTCATTGAAGAAGAAGTTACCAGCTAGATATAGGTTTTTACCCATTTTGTATTTTGCTCTAATCGCATGACCACTTGCAGCAGTACCACCACCGAAGTTATCTGAGTCAGAATATGCACCAAGTGTCGCATCATCTTCAAGATCTGTATACGAGTATTTTACTTGCCAGTCACCGACATTTTTAGCTTTACCTAATTGAACTGCTAAATCATACCCAAAGTTATTGTCGTCTGCAGCAAAGTTATATGTAACTCCTGCTGCGACTTTCAACGGTTTACCAAATACATCTCCAAACTGTAGTTCACCAAATCCTTCTACAACATGATAATCATTTGTATACACCCCATTTACTACGGTATTACCTTTACTACTACCAAAAAGAGTTGTGTTGCCTTTTAACCCATCATAATAATAGATACCAGCACCTAAATTAAGTTTTGCAGATTCTAATTTTATTTTGTGTACATATTGTGCTAAAAAGAGGTTCACATCGTCCGCAGCCTCAGATGCTTCTTCCAAAGTTGGTTGGTTCACACCTAGAGTGATTATCTTTGTATCATCTTTATACTGGTAATTTACCCCGTTCATTGAAACATCGTTATCCCAAACAAGTTGTGATTTAATAGGTCTATACATCATGTATGGTTGTCTACCTACTTTGTAAGTAGAGTTATCAGACTTATACGCCAAACCTAAAATATTGAATCTAAGTGACTGGAAAAAGTAGTCACTCAAAGGCTGGTCATCCAAGAATGTTTGGTTTCCTGAAGTTGGGTTTGCAAAACCACTTCTCATACCAACTTCAAATTGAAGATTATCTATTAAATCAATCTTTGCCCCTAGTCTTAAACGATATCTATTTCTATACTTATTATCAGCGTCATCTCTTTCTATACTCTCATATCTTAATCTTAAATCACCTTTGAAATGAATTCTGTCCAAAATGCTTTTTTCAGCTGCAGGAGTTGTGTTTTTAACTTCGACTACTGGTTCTACTGGTGCAATGTCTCCACCGGCCATTGATACTGTTGCTATTGCCGCCATTGATAATACGATTTTTTTCATATTTCTTCTTCCTTGTTTGTTTAATGGCGGAAGTATAGAAAAAAAAGGTTACAAAATGGTTACAGACATAATTAGTAGGTAGTAGGTAGTAGGTAGTAGGTAGTAAACTTTGCATATACCACCTTAACTACTATTTACTCATTAGGATAAACGTTAAATCTTGCACCTTGTTCATCTAAGAATTCAAGCATCTTCTTCTGCCCAAGTTTTTTAGCGTAGTCTTTTGGTGCCATACCTGACTTATCAGAGGTATTGACATCTCCACCATTATCAAGAAGAAGCTTCATCATATCAAGATCAGAGAAACAGGCTGCCAGCATCACAGGAGTGATACCACTTTTACGTTTACTTACATTAAGGTCAAAACCTTTGTCTATACAGAACTCTATCACTTCTTTACGTTTAAACTTTATCGCCATATCAAGTGCCGATATACCATCCGAGTCTACCTCAAACAGATCTACACCATTCTCCAACATCAATTCAAGCATACCCATACTGGCATACTTACGGATAGCATAAAAAAATGGGCTTATCTCATCATAGTCTTCAAGTTCATACTCTTCTCCTATTAAAATAGGTTTCTTAAGATCAACTCCACTCTTTAACAATGATTTCATTTTGGCTACAGAATCATTTTCTATAGCTAGTGTTACTTCATTCATAATTTATCCTTTGTTACCAATTGGTAATCACTATATCATACTATTGCATTATCTCAAAACATAGAGATGAAATGAACTAAAAAATTTAATAAAAAGGAGAAAAGATGAAGATAAGTAAAGTACTGAAACAAGCCATCAAGAAAGATGGAAAAAGATCATTAACATCTAGAGCTATCACTAGACTAAAGACTTCTAAAGAGTTTAATTACCTCGTAGATATAAGTAAAGTATAAAATCCTGACTTACGAACCAAAAGGGTTCATCCCACCCATCATTCCCATTGCTTGAGACTTTTTATTGTCCTCAACCATTTTATTCACATCATTCATAGCTGAGATAAGCAATATTTGCAGTGACTCTTTATCATCTAAAAGCGAATCATCAATATTCAGGTCTATCACTTCACCTACTCCATTTGCTGTCACCTCAACAAGACCACCGCCTGCTTTAGCCGTAAACTCTATATTTTTAGCCTGCTCTTGCATCTCTTTAGCTTTTTCCTGCATCTGCCCCATCATTTCGGACATTTTGCTCATATCAAAGCCCTCAAACATTATTCAAGACCTTCAAACGCTTGGGCAATGCTATTATCATCATCCAATATAACGATCTTTGGCTGATGTTTATCTGCTTCTTCTTCAGTCATGCTTGCATACGCGATGATGATGATCTTGTCACCTTTATGTACTTTTCTTGCTGCTGCACCATTGAGGCAGATATCTCCCTTGTCTCTTTCACCAGGGATGATATAGGTAGAAAAACGTTCACCATTGTTTACATTTACGATATCTATCTTTTGTCCTACACGCATATTGACAGCATCTAAAAGGTTTTGATCTATGGTAATAGACCCCACATAATTAAGGTTTGCATCTGTTACGGTAGCTCTATGAAGTTTAGAATAAAGCATTGTAATGTTCATAATCGTTCCTATTTGTTAATTATCGGGATTATACCAAAATCCGACATATATTTATATTATACTGTAAATTGTGAAGGAATTGAGGAGTTTATGTATATGATTTATCTCTTTCCCACTGTTTCCAGGGGAACGAGATCATGCATAACTATTCTATCTAGCCATCTCTGACGGAGGTACTGCTTCACCCCACATCTCATCTGCGATCACATACTCATTGACAACATTCCCACCGATGATATGCTCATCAACAATTCTGTCGATCTTCTCTTTTGTCAACTCTACATACATAGTATGTCCCGGCTCTACAAGCATTACAGGACCTTGTTGACAACGGTTAAGACACCCTGTTTGGATAGGTGAAACTGTTGCGATGATACCTTTCATCATCAATGACTGGGCCAAGTGCTGGAAAAGTTGTTGAGATTCTGGGTCATTTTGACTTACACAGCTTGGTTTTGGCATCCCCGGAGGTGCTGACTGCTGACACTTAAAAATATAAAACGCTGGTTGTGGTACACCTTGTATCATGTTAATTCCTTTAAAAAGTTTAATTGAGAGTATTTTACTCCTATTTGCTTAATTGTAGTTTAGTCGATAAGTTCTTGATAAATATCAATCCTCAATTTACTTTATTTCACTATAATCCGTTTATTAATCTAATAGGAAAACATTATGCAATATCCTGCTTTTTTTGACAAAGTCCAATCCATCCAGCTCCAAGATCCACTGAGTAACTTTTTAGGTGCTTTTGAAGAGGGAAAAATGGAGATCACTTATATTGAGTGCGTAAAACTTGCCGGGCACTCTTGTCCTACTGTAGCAGGGGCATACCTTATGGCACTCAAGGGACTTGAAGCACTTTATGGAGAGCAACTTCCACAAAGAGGTTCTATCCATGTCTCTATGAGAGATGGTGAAGCCGAAGGAGTAACAGGTGTGATCTGCAATGTCATCTCTTTTATCGCCGGAGCAAATGGAGCCAGTGGTTTTAAAGGTCTTAACGGAAACTTCTCTAGAAATAATCTTGTAAACTACAACGTGCCTATGGAAGGTGAAGTAAAACTTACCAGACTTGACACAGATGAAAGCGTAACCCTAAGTTATAACCCTTCTATGGTACCTGCAGATGCTATGATGCAGCCACTCATGGGAAAATGTATGCAAGGTTTGGCTTCAGAAGGAGAAAAGAAGCAATTTGGGAAACTCTGGCAAGAACGCGTAGAGAAGATTTTATTAGGTACCGAAAACTGGGATAAAATAATTTCAGTTACGAAAGGATAAAAATATGATTATTTCACAATATATGAAAAATGAGCACAGAGAGTGTGATACCTTCTTTGCAGAAGCAGAACAAGCTGCTGCTTCAGGTGATTGGGCAAAGGCAGAAGAGCAGTTCATTGCCTTCTCAAATGAAACACTGACACACTTCAAAAAAGAAGAAGAGGAGCTTTTCCCTGCATTTGAAGCACAGACAGGAAGCTCTGAAGGTCCTACACAAGTGATGCGTTTTGAACATGAGCAAGTAAGAGGTCTCATAGGAAAACTGGCTGAAGCACTTGAAAATCAAGACAAAGATGCTTACCTTTCACTGGCAGAATCCATGATGATCTTGTTGCAACAGCACAATATGAAAGAAGAACAGATGCTTTATGCTATGTGTGACAGAGTCCTTCCCCCAGAAACAAAAGAGAGTACTTTAGAACGCATGAAAAAAGTAGAGTTTTGAGTATGTCTCAATTTACTACACCAAGGTACAACATGACTGATTTTAAAAAAATAGCACTAGATGCAAGAGAGTTAGAACACCCTAAGCCTCTTGAACTTGCGATGAAAGCATTAAGAGAATTAGATGATGAAAACTATTTTTACATGATACATCGTAAAAATCCTATTCCTCTTCTTGACCTTGCCAGTGAACAAAATTTTCAAATATTCAACAAAGAAGATAGCGAGGGCAATTGGCATATTCTCATCTGTAAAAACTCTGGTATTAATTTAAGTGAGCTAGTTGTTACCGCTCCAATTGAGTAAACTCTATGTTTAGCCAAAATGGTCTCTCACTAGATCAAGCTCCTCCTATCTCTGTTATATTTCGTTTCTTTTTTTCAGGAGCCCTTTTTGGCATACTTGCAGGTAGTCTCATCTTAGTCTACAAAACAGATATTTTTGATGCCCATACGATAGCTGCCATAACCTTTACACACACCTTGACCCTTGGAGTTATGCTCTCTTTCATGTTTGCAGCACTGTTTCAAATGTTGCCTGTGATCGCAGGTGTAACACTCACCTCCCCTGTGAAAAAAGCAAACTGGGTACAATACCCCTTTGTAACAGGGGTCATTGCTTTACTGCTTGCCTTTAATTTTCCAACTTCCTGGTTATTTGGTCTTGCTTCACTACTTTTAGGCAGTAGTATCCTCTCGATCACCTTCATCATGCTCAAAAATCTCTTAAGACTTCCACACCATAGTGCTTCCTCAAAAGGCATACTCGCAGCCCTTATCTCTTTGGCTACCCTTGTCATCTTGGCACTCTATCTTACGGCTACACTTGCCGGTACTATTGACGGTACATACTACACTCAGGTCAAAGAGGCCCATTACTCTTTTGGACTTCTTGGCTGGATAGCACTACTTATCATCTCTATTTCCTTTCAAGTCATAGAAATGTTTTATGTCACTCCCTCTTATCCAAATCTTGTCAGTCGCTATCTTCCTTTGACACTATTGGGTTTACTTATTGTCACTTCGGTAGCGGGACTCTTTGCTCCCTCTGTCTGGATAGTTTCCAATATCCTGCTTGTTTTACTACTAAGTGGATATGCTCTATTGACACTCAAACGATTGACACAAAAAAAACGTCCGCTTTCAGATGCCACTGTCTGGTTCTGGCGTATGGGGCTTAGCTCTTTACTCTTAAGCATGTTGTCAATGGGCATAACACTCTTTACAGATATAACTGTCATCAAGACATTGAGCTACATCTTCTTTACCTCTTTTGCGTTAAGTATTGTCTTTGCTATGTTTTACAAGATCGTTCCCTTCCTCACATGGTTTCACCTCAACTCCCAAGGGTACTTCACTGCTCCCATGATGCACGAAGTCATCCACCCCAAAACAGCCAAAAAACATTTATACATTCATCTGGCAACCATCGTCACTTTTGTATTATCGATCTTCTTGCCACAGATAATACTCTTGGCAGGCCTATTAACCATGCTCTCATTTGGATGGATGGGCTACCAGATCATTCATGCCCACAACCTTTACAAAAAAACACAGGAAACCGGAGAAAAATTTGATATGAGTATAGATTAATCTGTTCTTCATAAATCACGCAAAGCGTGCCTGTCTGCACGAACGCCCTTGAAAGCGAAGCGATTCGAGAGTGCAGACGATTTTTTGCTTCGTTTTTTTAAAAAAATGAAGAGAGAAACAACGCCTCAAGTCAAATGAGAGGAAGTTAAGAAAAAGCGACAGAAAAGATTCATATTTAATTCACATCCAATAGGATATACTATCTTAACCATGTAAAGGAATAAGATGATAAAAACCAAACATGTCTCCAAAGTATATAAAATGGGTGAACTGGACCTTGAAGTCATCAAAGATCTCAATTTATCTATAGGTTCTGGTGAATTCATTGCCATTGTGGGTCCAAGCGGTAGCGGAAAAAGTACGGTACTCAATATCTTAGGAGGACTCGATACCCCAACAAGCGGTGAAGTGGTCGTTGATACTATCAACATTACAGATTTAAATACCACGGCACTGGCACATTTCAGAGGTGAGAAGATCGGCTTCATCTTCCAAAGTTTCAACCTCATCCCTGTACTTTCGGTCTATGAAAACATCGAATACCCTCTCATTATGATCCAACATCTCCCTCCTAATGAGAGAAAAAAGCGTGTTTTGGAAGTGCTGAAAGAGGTAGACATGCTCGATCAAAAAGAGAAATACCCAGATCAGATCTCCGGTGGTCAGAAACAGAGAGTAGCCATCGCCAGAGCATTGGTCACCAATCCAAAGATCGTTTTTGCGGATGAACCTACAGCTAACCTGGACAGTAAGACCGCACATCGTATCATCGAACTCATGCACAAGATCAAACAAGACTACAATACAACATTTGTCTTTGCCACACATGATGAAAAGATCGTATCCTCAGCGGAGAGGCTCATCACGCTTGTTGATGGAGAGATCACAGACGATAAAAGGATCGTAGTATGAAAAATATCATCAAAATAGCCTTTCGAAATCTTAAAAGAAGTTCCAGACGAACCCTGCTTACTGCTGCACTCATCACCATAGGTGTCATCTTTGTATTGGTTTATTCTGCACTCTCCAGCAGTTTCAAGGCCTATATGGTCGGAGAGATCACAGACTCCATGATGGGACATATACAGATACATAAAAAAGGGTACATTGCCTCTGTTGACAACCTCCCTCTTGACAAGAATCTCAAGAAGAAGCAGATAGACAAAGTACTGGAAGTGTTGGACGAGAACCCTTATGTAGAGAGCTACACATTCCGTATTAAACTGGGTGGTATGTTCTCCAACTATATCTCTTCTACCAATATACGACTCAATGCCATCGATCCAGAAAAAGAACGAAAAACTTTACCTCTATTTGAAAAAAGAATTCAAGAGAGTGAAGCTCATCTGCTCAAACAGGGTGAAATGCTTATCCCTGAACTTTTAGCCAAAGGGATGGGTGTGAAAAAGGGAGATACTTCTGTCTTGGTTGTCAACAACCAGCAAGGCTCTGTCAATGGACTCAACCTCAAAGTAGTGGGCATAGTAGCACCTATCTCAGGTCCGGGAGGAAGAGATGGTTATTTTCATATAGAAGATGCCAAGAAGATCCTTCGTATCACGGAGCCCGAAGTGAGTGAGATCGTTGTACGGATCAAAGATGTTTCCAAACTGGAAGAAGCCATGAAAAGTATGCAGAGTTTAGCCACGATCAAAAATCAAAAAGGCAAACCGGTTTTTGAGATACACCCTTGGACAAAACTGAGTCCATTTTACAATATCGTCAAAATGCTTGACCTTATGGATATCTCCATCAAAATCATTTTGATCTCCATTGTTCTGATCTCGATCTTAAATGTAATGATCATGAGTGTCTATGAACGGATCAAGGAGATAGGAACCATTGCAGCCATGGGAACACCACCCTCTACCATCGTTAAACTCTTTCTTACGGAAGGATTTATGCTCGGTGTATTTGGTGCCATTGTGGGGAGTATCATCTCTTTTACCATTGTCCAAGTGATCGATACCATAGGTATCAGCTTTGCATTCGGAAGACAAAGTGACCTGGTACTTCACCCTTCTTTGCAAGGAAGCGATATTATTGCTGTAAGTATCATTGTTATTGTCATTGCGTTGATAGCCTCCATCTCACCGGCATTCAAAGCAGCAAAGCTCAATCCTGTGGATGCATTGAGACAAAATTAGGGTTTATCACTAGATTCTTTCTTTAAAACCTTATAAAATTATATATTTTATGGTTTTGGGAATAAGACATTTTTGATATACTCTTAATAGTGAAATAGCGTAATTAGGAAGAGACTTTGTTCCTTTAATAAATAGTTACGCGTATCCCCCTGGAGCGGATGCGTGCAACGGACACGCTGTTTCCTGAACGTGACCTCTACCTATTAGAAGCATGGAGGGATAATGATGAAAATTACGCACTACCTTTACAGCACCTTTGTTATTGAATCAGGTAATAAAAAAATCGCCATAGACCCGGGTGATGAGAAGATGGATTGTAGTGAACTACAAGCAAAATGATTCGATCATAGTCATCAAGGAGGAAACTCATGAAAGCGATTACATTCTCAAAATACGGACAACCCGATGTTCTTCATCTGGAAGAGGTTGAAAAACCGACTCCCAAGGACAATGAAGTATTGGTAAAAGTGTATGCGGCATCCATAAATGATTGGGACTGGCAACTCCTTCAAGGGATACCATTCGTGAACCGTTTAATGGCCGGACTTCTAAAACCGACAAGAATAAAGATACTCGGATGCGACATAGCTGGACGGGTTGAAGCGGTTGGCAAAAATGTAAAACAGTTTTATGCTGGAGACGAGGTGTTTGGAGACCTCTCCGGGTGTGGCTTCGGCGGTTTTGCAGAATATGTATGTGCTCGTGAAAATGCATTGGCATTAAAACCGGAAACGATGACATTCGAGGATGCAGCAGCCGTCCCTCAAGCAGGCCTCCTCGCCCTTCAGGGTCTTCGTGAAAAAGGAGAGGTACAGCCCGGGCAAAAGGTTTTGATCAATGGTGCGTCCGGTGGTGCCGGTACCTTTGCGGTACAGATTGCCAAATCGTTCGGGGCTGAAGTGACCGGTGTCTGCAGCACGAAGAAAATGGACTTTGTGCGTTCGGTTGGTGCGGACCATGTCATTGATTACACACAGGAAGACTTCACTAAAAATGGGCAGCATTATGATCTAATCCTTGATATGCAGGCACATCATTCAGTTTTCGATTACAAGCGTGCATTAAGTCCCAACGGAATTTTTGTCATGGTCGGAGGCTCCTCAGCCCTAGTGAACAAACTCATCTTCCTGGGACCATGGATTTCAATGACTGAAAGTAAGAAAATGGGTCTACTGCTGCATAAAGCTAATAAGAGTATGGATTCAATGAAAGAGCTTCTTGAATCCGGCACAGTGGTGCCTGTTATAGATAAGCTCTTTCCCTTAAGCGAGGCTGCTGAAGCTATGAGGTATTTTGGAGAAGGGCACAAAAAAGGAAAAGTAGTAATAACCTTAGAACATGACAATAAAACCTGAAAGAGTCTGCCGCCAAGCACAGCTGTTTTGGGAATGAGAAAACAATGTGATGAGAAATGAAAAAGGATACATTATGAAGATTACATACTACCTCTACAATACCTTCATCATCGAATCGGGAAGTAAAAAAATAGCCATTGACCCAGGTGGATTGATGTTCTATTTTTTCAGATTTACCACTATGATTCCAAAGTCTGAATGGGAAAGTATCACACATATTTTTGTGACACATGGTGATCCGGATCATTACTGGCATATGGACAGAGTAGCAAAAGTTTCCAAAGCACCTGTTATTTGTAATAAAACGATGGTAAGAGATATCGAAGGAAAAACTTTAATGTTAGGTCCAAGAGATAAAGGATTGGCTTTTACAACACCTGTAGAAAAAGTTCATACAATTTCAGTGGATGAAACCATTCATCTAGATGGAATGTCCATCACAGGAACCAAGGCAACTCACGGTCCTGTTACTTTCAGCATCGGTCCTTTCTCTAAAACATTTAAGCCCGGTCCTGATGAAAGAGTCGGCTGGGGTGCGATCGGTTTTAATATTCAGCTTGATGGAAAGAGTATTGTAAATCTTGGTGATACTCTCCTGCATGAAAAAGAGTGGAAAAGTATAGAAAGCCCAGATGTTTTAATGATACCTATTGGCGGAAGAACTAACCCTAACACAATGGATGAGAAAGAGGCGATACAAGCGGTAAAAATCATACAGCCAAAACTCGTAATCCCCTGCCACTATAACAGTCCTGCACTGTTTTTTAAAAATTATAATCCTGCTGATGATATGATGTTTAAAAGGGAAGTTGAAAAAATGGGTATCGAGTGTGTAATTCTCAAAATGGGTGATTCAGTCGATTTGAAAAACGATGAATAAGCCAAATCCCTTCATGATCTGGTTGAGTTTTGTTGTACGCATGATTTTATTTGCCGTTGCACTGATGTGGCCAGCAGGTACCTGGCGGTGGTGGGAAGCTTGGGTAGTGGTTGGACTCTGGACTGTCTATGGACTTGTGATGATGATTTATTTATTACGTAATGATCCTACGCTACTCGCAGAACGATTGAAGCTTGTGCCACTACACAAGGATCAAAAGGTTTGGGATAAGGTCTTGATGCTCCTTTTTTTTATTGCAGGTATTGGTCTTTATCTTCTTCCTGGTTTTGATGTTATGCGTTATGAGTGGAGTGATCCTTTGCCTGTATGGGTAAGAGTTATTGCGATGCTTGTACATGTACCTTGTTTTGTGCTTCTGGGCTGGATAATGCGCGAGAACACTTATCTATCGCAGGTAGTAAAAATTGATAAAGAGCGTGGTCATAAGGTGATTATTACCGGGCCCTACGCACTGGTTCGTCACCCCATGTATACTGTAGTAATCATTTTACTGTTCGCTGTTCCCGTTGCACTTGGGTCTCGGTTCGCATTGATCATTTCATTATTTTTGACCGTGTTATTAATTGTTCGCACTTACCTTGAAGATCGTACATTACACGCAGAACTAGTAGACTATCCAGAGTATGCTAAGCAAACAATTTACCGACTAATTCCAGGAATCTGGTAAGTCTCAAGGAGAATTAGTGAAAACTGACATTCTTTATCGAAGTAGATTCCGTTTTGTGTGGGAAGGAGTCGAAGGACTTATATTATTACCGTTAATCCTTCTTTCATGGCCTTTGTCGAAACGATGGTTCAGTAACTGGGGAGCCACTACATTAGAATGCTCTAAAGTATGGCCAGGAGATGTTCTCACACCATCTGCAATAAAAATCTTCACATGTGCCATTGATATCGATGCTTCAGCAGAGATTGTCTGGTCATGGGTCGTGCAATTTGGGTTAGAGCGTGCTGGCTTTTACTCTTATGAGCTTCTTGAACGTATGATTGGCATTCCAGTAAAGAATGTAGAGGTTTTACTTCCTGACTACCAGTTACTTGAGCTTGAGACAGAGATCAAATTGCACCCTAATACACCTGCAATCCCGATAGGAGATTTGTTAGAAACTCGTCATATCTGTTTTGGGCAAATAGGAAACACAACAGTTGACACTCCTGATCCTCGTCGATCGTGGTCAATTTATATCGAGCTGCTTAATCATAAATCATGTCGACTACTCCTTAGAAGCTGTATAGAAGAGCTTCGTATACCAACATTGGGAAAGCGCTTAGGTCTCGCACTCGAGGAACCCATCGACTTCCTGATGGAACAACGCATGCTTCGCACCATACGGAGACTCGCTGAAAATTTGGAATTATGATTTTGATTGTTCATTTTAAACGTTGCATGAATTCATAGTTTACATAATTCATTATTCACTGAAAAATGAAAACCTTATAATGTTATATATT
>CBFCXZ010000020.1:0-38331 GCA_965602275.1 uncultured bacterium | reverse complement strand
TTCTATAACATCATGTATATTTGCTGAGTTTGTTTCAAAGTCTAAAATTATCACTTGTTATCCATATTTTATCTTTTGCTATGAGTAGAACCAAGGGCTCAGGTAAACATAATCGTATCTTTCTTTAGTCGTTACACTTCAAAGTTAAATTCGGGATTCTTTAATTTTTAGGTACTAAAACCCATAATTCAACTTTTTCATTATCTCTAGAATCTCTACGTTTTGTTCTTCTTGATGAAGCTCTTACCTCTCTTGTTAGGTGCAATTCTTTTCTAAAACGCTTATTCTTTTGCAGTTCTTCTATTATTGGATGAGTGCTTTCTTCATCAACTACTTGAGCAAGATTTGAAAATATTAGAACTATTTTTCCATCAGGAGAAAGGTGCTTTTGTGCTTGCTCAAAAAACCTTGGAAAGAGTTCCTCTTCATAATACATGGCTTTATCAATTCCCTCTTCCAAGTTATGTTTTGCACGTAACCAAGGAGGATTAAAAACAATAACATCAGCTTTAACATCACAATTTTCAAATAAATCACCATGATTTAGTGTTATCTTATCTTCAAATCCTAATCGTTTACTTTCCTGCGAAACACCGATAATTGCATTTTTATTTGTGTCAGTTGCGAAGATGTTTTTAAAACCATTTTGGATTAATTGAAATGATAAAACACCACTTCCTACTCCAATTTCTATGGCGTTATTCTTTGCTCCTTCGTATTTCTTTAACCATTTATCAAATAACTTTAAATGATCAAATCGTGTTGGGAAATATGTGCCATAAAAGGGGTGAAGCGTTAAATTTAAAGTTTTAATTTCAATTCCCTTTTTATACCACTGCCATGAGCTATTCATTCCTTGAACTTCAGGAAAAGATACATAAAATTCTGATGCATCTGGGTATAACAATTCCAACCAACCAATATCAGGACTTTTTTTAACAATGAGTTTATTATCTTTTACTTTCAGCAATAATCTATGTGAGGCTTCTCTAAATGCAGAACGATAATCACGTTGTCCTTGAAAACTTTTGTCCTTGTGTGTAAGTAAAAGGTTCTTTTTTAGTTCACTTAGAACTTGTAATCCATTGCTATAATATTCTTCGACAAGAACATACTTTCCTGCAATCATTTCTTTAACAGTTGCCTCAGTATCCATTTTACGGTAGAAGCTTATAGCTTCAATCTCTGTAGTTATAATATTTGGTCTATCTACTTGGATAGCTTGTAAATCTTTATTCATGTAATTATGCCCTTTATGTTATGCTGCAGTTTAATGTATACAGGCTTTGTTCTGGTTTGATTTCTAAAATATAGGAAATATAGGGGTCAGTTGATGCTAATGCTATCATCACTCACCTTAATTATACTCTGCACTGTTGCTTGATTTCTTCTTGTTCCACCTCTCCCGAGGTGGAACACATTCACACGCTTTATCTACATTTGGGAGTTATTTTCCGTTTAGCGTTTGATATACGTTATTATCTGGAAATTTCACTACTCTGTTTTACCAACACCACTCATACCCGCAGTAAAAATTGCACCCTTATACTCTGATTGTTCAATACCTTTAGTATAAGTTTTTAAAAAATCTTGTTTATTCTCATTAAAATATTGTATTGATTCTTTAATTATTTCATCATCTGTTCTCATAGATGTGATTATATCATAAACACAGATTAGGAATATAGGGATACGAAGTGAACGTAATCGTATCTCATCTACTACACTTATGTACTCGTAATTATTCATCATAAAATGTTTGATTATTTTCTGCCATCTCTACCAGAGATTTCGCAGGGGTAAAGCGTTCTCCAAATTGTTCTGTAAGAGAGTTCAATTTTGCCACAACATTGGCTAAACCTTCACTATCGGCATAGCGTAAAAGTCCACCCCTAAAAGCAGGGAAGCCTGTACCCATGACCATTGCCATATCTAAGTACTGGGCATTGTCTACTACATTCTCTTCCAAACAACGTGCTGCTTCATTTACCATGATGAGTATGGCTCTGTCTATGATGGTGGTGTCATCTAAAACTGCATTGACCGTATGTAATTCATTGATATGTTCATTGTGAGATTTATCTCTGCCCTTGTGCGTATAAAAACCTGTTCCCGTTTTTTTACCTAACCACTCTTTTTGGGTCATTTGCGTAAGCACTTTTGAGGGCATCATGCGTTCACCATACGCTTCATAGAGTATAGTGGAAACCTTCTCCCCTATGTCTATGCCTACTTCATCAGCAAGCGTAAAAGGACCCATTGGCATACCGAAATCGCTTAAAAGTTGATCGATACGCTCTATATTTTCACCCTCTTCAAACATTTTAGCTGCCTCATTGAGGTAAAGCAAGAGTGTTCTATTGACTAAAAAACCTGCACATTCACTTACTTTTATAGGTGTTTTACCAAGCCTCTTCGCTAACTTCACCACTGTAGCGATAGTCTCATCAGAGGTTCTATCTCCTGTGATGATTTCCACCAGTGGCATTTTTTGTACAGGGTTAAAAAAGTGCATACCTACAAAACGTTCAGGATGAAGGCTCTCTTTGCCAAGCTCAGTGATGCCCAAAGAAGAAGTATTGGTTGCGATGATAGTATGCTCGGAAACCTTGGCTTCCAAAGTCTCATAAATTTTCTTTTTAACAGCGGGGTCTTCACTGACTGCTTCCACGACTATATCTGCATGCGCTAAACCTTGCATATCTGTCGCAAAGGTCACTCTGTCCATCTTCAAACCTATCTCACGATCTGTAAGACGCCCTCTTCTTTTGATACTCTCAAAACTCTGCATCATCTTTGCCATGGCTTTTGCAATGCTGTTCATACTCCTTGCACCCAGTCTCACAGGAATATCTTTATGTGTAAGTGCCCAAGCGATGCCGGAACCCATCGTTCCCATGCCTATGACAGCTGCACTTTGTATTGCTTTGGCTTCTCCTTTAGAAAAAGTCTCTTTTTTAAGTTTCTCAGAGGTAAAAAAGAGTTCTATGAGATTTTTAGATATCTGACTTATGGCAAGCGGCTCAAAGACTTCGAGTTCCACTTTCAAGCCTTCCTTCAAAGACATGGTCAATGTCTCTTCAAGTACATCTATGGCTTTAAGGGGTGCGGGGTAATGCCCTGCTGTTTGTTTCAACACTTCTTTTCTTGCCATTTTAGCTATCAACATTTTCACAGGTCCAAACTTTTCATACCATTTGATACCTTTACGGTTTTTTTTCACTTTTTCTTCAAGTGTTTCCTCAATTATCTCCTGACTAAACTCCTCTTTTTTAAAACCCAGATAACCACTGGGTACAGATGCATCCACAAGACCAAGTTTTAATGCTTTATCACCTTTCAAACGTTTTGATGCAGTAATGAGTTCTATGGCCTTCGTAAACCCGACCAGTGGAGGAAGCCTCTGTGTCCCACCAAGTCCGGGAATGATGCCTAAACTCACTTCAACCAGACCTATGCGTGTATGTGCATCATTGGTAGCTACACGATAGTCACAGGCAAGGGAGAGTTCCAACCCTCCACCCAGACATGCACCATCTATCATCGCAACCGTAGGGAAAGGTAGGTTTTCAAGCTGGTTAAATATCTCCTGACCATGTCGTAATTTCTCCACAGTCTCTGTCGGATCTTTAAATGCTTTTATCTCCTTGATGTCTGCTCCAGCGATGAAGATATGCTCTTTAGCACTCTCTATAAAAAGTGCTTTAATGCTTTTGTCTCCCTGCATTTGGGTGATCTGTTGTTCCAACTCATAAAGTGCATCAAAACACAAGACATTGACTTCAGAATCCGGGGTATCAAAAGTAAGAGTAACTATACCTCTTACATCTATGGATTTTGTAAAATATTTCATCACTCTACCTCCAGTAGCAGTGCAGCACCTTGCCCACCACCTATGCATAAGGTTGCCAAACCACGTTGCTTCCCTCGAAGTCTCAGTTCATGCAACACAGTCAACACCAGCCTTGTGCCTGTCATGCCTACAGGGTGACCCAAGGCTACGGCACCACCATTAACATTGAGTATATTTTGGTCTATCGCACCTACAGCTTTATTCTCTCCAAAATGCGTTTTTGCAAATTCTACGGAAGCAAAGGCTTTCTCACAGGCAATAACCTGTGCTGCAAAAGCTTCGTTGATCTCCATGATCTCTATATCTTTCATACTCAAACCCGTTTGCTTAAAAAGTCTATGTGTGGCAAAAACCGGTCCCAGCCCCATACGTTTAGGATCAAGACCTTCATAGGCATAATCACGGAGATACCCCAAAGGTTCCAAACCTCGTTTTTTGGCTTCACTCTCACTCATCAATATCACACCTGCTGCTGCATCGGTGATCTGTGATGAGTTCCCGGCAGTAACTGTCCCATTCTTCCTATCAAAAAAAGGTCTAAGATGTGCCAGTTTTTCCAAGGTTTGACTCTCCCGTATACCATCATCAAAATCCAAGTACTTTCCGTCATGTTCATCATAGACAACTGCCATACTCTCAAGTGCAAATCGTCCACTCTCTTTGGCTGTTTGGGCTTTTTGATGACTCAGCAGTGAAAAGGTATCTTGCTCTTCCCTGCTTATGCCAAAATCCTGTGCCAATACTTCAGCTGTAGATCCCATAAGCAGTCCACTTACAGGATCGGTCAGTCCAGACATCAGCCCAATGACAGGTTTAAGAAAAGCAGGTCTAAAACCAAAAAGGGCACGTATGCTATCCAACACACTTTTAGAACGTGAAAGCTTTTCAAAAAGGCTTGTCATCTTTTCATTATATACCAGAGGGATATTAGACATGGACTCTACACCACCACATACATAGACTTTCCCCTCACCTGCATGTATACGGGAGACTGCTGTAGTGATGGATTCCATACCTGAAGCACAGTTACGATGTACGGTCAGTGCAGGTGTGGCTTCGGGAAAACCTGCACGCAACGCAATAACCCGGGCAATATTGGCTGCATGTATGGGTTGCGCCACATTTCCAATGATCACTTCATCCACCTCATCATAACCCACAGGCGAACGCATCATCAGCTCACGGAACAATACAGCACCTAATTGGTCTGCTTGCATCTGTTTAAACTTTCCACCTGCTCTTGCCATAGGGGTTCGCAATCCGGTGATAATGGCTATACGCTCTTTTTGATTGTCTGTTTTCGAATTTTTCTTTGTCATAGATGATCCTTATACATCTCTTCTATCTCATCACTATAACGTTCAAAGAGTTGTTTTTTGGCTAATTTCATTGAAGGAGTCAGTTCTCCATTTTCTATGCTCAGTGTGTCACCGATAAGTCTAAAATCTCGTATTTTCTCCCAATGGTTCAATTTGAGATTAATTTTTTTGATAAATTTTTCACTCATCTTCCGAAATTTCTGTGACTCCAGTGCCTTTCGAGGTGTACTTTTCATCTTCGTAGCCAAGCATCCTAAACACTCTGGTTCAACAAAAAGTAAAGCAACAACAAAAGGCTTTCCGTCACCTACGAGTAGTGCATATTCAAACCAGCCATTACTTACCAATTCCTGTTCTATGTACACCGAAGAGACATACTCACCTGTAGAGGTTTTAAAGAGCTCACGCCTCCTACCAGTGATACTGATATTCCCTTCATCATCTATCTGAACCAGATCTCCTGTATGTAACCAGCCATCACTGTCAATGACTTCATTTGTAGCTGCCACATTTTTATGATATCCCCGCATTACATTTGCACCTCTGACAAATAACTCGCCCTCATCACTGACCTTGACTTCAACTCCTGGAAATGTTTTACCACAGGTTCCTATCTTATTATTTTCAGGTGTATTTGCAGAAATGACCGGACTTGACTCCGTTTGCCCATACCCTTGATAAAGAGGGATACCGATATTCAAATAAAACCGATACAACATATCTGAGAGCGCAGCCCCGCCACTTATCATCATGCGCATCCTGGTACCAAATGCCATACGAAGCTTTTGGTACACAAGTTTGTCTAATAACTTGTCTAGAAAGGAGGCTTCAGTGAAAGGATCTTTCGTCGTTGCACGATAAAAAGCAAGCATGACAAGACCTTTTTTAAGGATGTTTCCTTCCATGGCCTTGAGTTTCATTTTGAAAAAGACTTTTTCAAGTAGTCTGGGTACCACGGTCATGACCGTAGGGTTAACCTCTTTAAGCAGCACTCCCACATTTTTTACATCATCCGCAAAGTAGATACTCAGCTCTCGTGAGAGATAAAAGTGCATCACCATACGTTCAAATATATGTGCAAGTGGCAAAAAAGAAAAGGCTATATCTTTTTCTCTGTCAAAATGATAATTTTCTGCTGTTGCATGGATCTGCGAGATAAGGTTTTTATGTGTAAGTTCTACACCTTTAGGCGTTCCGGAAGTTCCAGAAGTATAAACGATGGTTGCCAGCTCTTCTTCATGAAGTTGATACAGAAGTGTCTCAAAGAGTGATGGTTCATCTTTGTCTATCTCTTTACCTTGTGCAAGAAGTTTTGTAAATGTCATATATCCGGAACTATCTTCATCCAGATAGATGAGTTCTATACTTTCATCTGCTTGAAAAATAAGTTCTTCATGCTTTTTAAATTCTATAAAAGCTGTATGTATCGAGGCATCAAGAAGTTGAAAAAGAAGGTTACGAGAAGAGATATTGGTAAAAAGCGGAACAGACACTGCACCTGCCAACATCAAAGCATAATCGATCATTAACCAATACGGTGATGGTGATACTGCTATAGCTATCTGTTTACCTTTCCACCCATTTTTATAAGCAGCTAAAGCAAGATAACGAATATTCATCAGAAATTCTTTTTTAGAAAATACTTTCCATCCATTTCCATCACGATGATGTAGAAACTCTTCTTTTTCAGGGGAATTTACAAGATGTCTATACAACTCTCCAAAATGTACAAAATGTCTATTCATAGCAACTCCTTTTTAAAAGGTCAACCATGAACAGTATAAAAAAAATGTGTGTATTGTATGTGCAAATATATTTGCACATTGTCTAACAGTGGTTTAGAAGTCTCCCACTGCTTTTTACAGAACTACCATTATGTTCATCAGCAAAAACAAACCCTCATCGTCATGTTAAATTTAATTGAAATTTTTGTAACCTTAAACGAAAAATAAAAGCCCGTAAATAGGCACCTTTTCGCTTAAGAAATAAGTTTTCGGAGAGAAAACATAACTATATAAATTGGATTTAGCAGTAATCTAAAAGCATCCCATCTTTCACCGCTTGCATACTCTCTTCACCCACAAGCTTTTTCACGATAGCCAAGCCAAAACATACTGCTGTTCCTGGACCTTGTGAGGTAAGCACATTACCATCTTCTACCACTTTGAGGTCATCTCTGTAACCGGGATGGTCTATCTCTTCTTTTGCCCCGGGGTAACAAGTATAGTTATTACCCAAGACCCCTGCTTTTTTGAGTACAAATGGAGCGGCACACATCGCACCTATGATTTTTTTAGCTTTAAACTCTTGAACAAGTTCTATCACTCGGGCATGTTCAGCCAAAGCGTACGTACCGTCCCATCCGCCGGGAAGTACCATCATATCAAAATCCTCAGAGATAACATTTTTAATGGACGTATCTGCTTTGACACCGATCCCGTTTGCTCCTATAACTACTTTACCATGACCAAGTGTGTCATCAATGTACGCCACACGTACTTCAATGCCTCCACGACGCATCACATCTATAAGCCCAACCGCCTCAGCTTCTTCAAACCCTGTTGCCAAAGGTAATAATACACTTGCCATTATTTTCTCCTATTTAGTATATGTGTTACGATACGATGACCGTGATTAAGTGCAATAGCAATACTTCCACCACTGTTAAACACAATATCCCCAGCAACAAAAAGCCCCTCTACTTCACTCTCATAGTTTTCATCAAAGATAGGTTCACCCGTTTCATCTAAGGTAATACTACAACTCTTCAGAAAGTCTTTAGGTGTAGTCCCTCCAATAGCATAAATAATCCTATCAAACAGTTCAGCACCATCGGAAAAGTTGACTTTCACTTGTCCATGTTCACTCTCTAAACTTTCTATATCTACACCTAATTTTAAAGTTACTGCTTCATCGTTACTATATTTGGTGATCATCTCTTGATTGGTAGGATTTGGTCTGCCTAATGTCTCTCTTCTATAGTTTAGTGTTACTTCATTCGTTTCACTTAACTCACACGCGTACTCTACAGCAGTATCTCCTCCACCTACAACAAGGATCTTTTCACCATTGCTGCATTTATCTAAATTGAAATTGATTTGTGTTTTAAGTGATGGGGGTATTTTATAAGAAGGTTTATTGGGTTTACCCATGCGTCCAATGCAGACGATGACATTTTTCGCCTTTTCTGCACAACAAGCCGATGTTACATGGAAAATATCACCCTCTTTTTCTACACTCTCCACTGCACAGTTAAAGCGTGTATCTATAAGCTCATCATCTAAAAGTTTGTCAAAATAATCCAAGGTACTTTCTTTCGTACCATCAATAAAATCAACATTGCCTTCCAATTCTACAGCTTGACCTTGCCAATCTTTATCAACACGTTTTTGATCTTTATAGAATTTTCTGATCGTATGAGAATGGTTGTCTGTTTTTTCTATCATAAGTACTTTTTCAAGACCCAGTTCTTTTGCCTCAACCACTGAGCCAATACCCCCTGGTCCACCACCAATAATTATCAAGTCATATATATTTTCCATATTTTACTCCTGTAATTTAATAGTAGTGTATCATTTTTAGGTAACACATTGCTACCTAACTAATTAATCATCACTTTTTATCACTACTTTAGCATACATCCCAGGAAAAACATTAGAATTGCCTTTATCAAATGAAATACGCAGCTTGATCTTGTGTGTCATAGGGTTTGCATCAGGGATGATTGCATGTATCATACCAACGGTCTTATAGTTAATAGAAGGAATTTCAACTAAAACTTTTTGATTTTCTCTTATCTTGCCTATAATACCTTCTGAGACGGAAACATCTATCTCCAGATTCTCTGTATCTACAAGCATAATGGTCAGCATACCCGGCATAACCATATCGCCCACTTTGATATTTTTCTGTACCACAACCCCAGCTGAAGGTGCTTTCATCTTAAGGTAATTAAATATAGTCGCCATCTGCTTTGCTTTAATAGAAGCTTGTTCAACCATCACTTGTGCAGAGTCTAACATCCCGCTTACATTTTCAGCTTGTGCTTCCAGATCATCTAGATCCATCATAGGCATATTGCTCTTATTTTTCAATCGTTCTTTTCTTCTATTGATATTTTGCAATCTCTTACGCCAAAACTCAACCACGATCTTGGACTGCTCCAACATCAGGTCAGCTTGCGACTTCATGATATCAAACTCAGCTGACTCCATCTCATAGAGATCATCTTCACGTTCCACTTTGTCACCAAGTTTTACAAATACTTTTTTAATATATCCCATATAACGGCTACCGATCATTTTCTGACCATCAGAAATAACCGTACCCGTAAGTCTGATATCACTCGCTTCCAATGAGAAAATGAGTAAAAAAGTTACAGTTAATAATATTTTCATTTTCTGCCTGTTACCATTTTCTTAAACGTACATGGCACTGCATACATCGACTGGCAATTTTACTATAGGCTTGAAGCGCTTGCACAGCATCACCATCCCCAAAACGCTCCTCGATATCTTCTGATTTTCTTAGAATCTTTTTTTGTATCTTATTTGTCATTTTCAGATCATTATTGAGCCATTTTTCATAAATATCTTTATTGTTCACTTCTGCATCTGTAGGACGGATCTTCACGATAGTCTCTTTAAGGTCTTTTACTCCTGCTTTGACGATATCTGCATTGTTATAAAAAAAGCCTGACTGTATGTCTTGCATCGCTTGTGCCATCTTTTGCATATCAAGTATTCTATCTCCCTGACTATATCCTTCAGCCGAAGCCAATGTGGTTGCCAATGTAGCTGTTATCGTAAGTTTGAGTAGTAATTTTTTCATTTCATATCCCTTTATCTATAAAATATTTTAATATCAACATTGTAACCAATTATCTTTAATAACTAAGTTACATTGATAATCATCATGAAGTTTAATTACTTTTTTTTATATCGTTTAAGTTTTATTTCAAATAGTTATTGCTAAGATGGTGTTATCTAAAAATTTCAAAAGGATAAAAAGATGAGAAAAACCGTTATATCATGTGTAGCAGCGGCTGCACTAATTACAAGTGCGTCAGCAGATTTTAGTTTCGGAGATATGTTCAAAGATATGAAAGATGCTGCGATCAGTATGAGTAAAGATGCTAAAGACAGTGTTGAATCTATGAAAGATGGCGCTGTTGAGACAAGTAAAAGTGCTGAAAGAACAGTAACAAATGTAAGTGCAGATGCAAAAGACTCTGCAGTGAAAGTTTCTGATGATCTTAAAACAGCTGAGATCTCTACAAGTAAAGATGTAAGAGACACTACAGTTGAAATGGCTGAAGATACAAAAGACTCTATCACAAACACAACTAAAGACCTTAAAGACAGTACAACTATCGCTTCAAAAGATATGAAAGATTCAGCAATAGCAGTATCTCATGATGTCAGTGATACAACTAAAACTGTTTCTGCTGACAGTAGAGACTCTGTGAAAACAGTTTCTAACGATATGGATGATGCAACTAAAACTATATCTAATGACAGCAGAGACTCTGTGAAAACAGTTTCTAATGATACAACTGATTCTGTGAAAACAGTTTCTAATGATTCAAGAGATTCTGTAAAAACAGTTTCTAATGACTTGGATGATGCAACTAAAACTATATCTAATGACTCTAGAGATTCAGTGCAAACAGTTTCTAACGATATGGATGATACAGCTAAAACTATATCAAATGACTCTAGAGATTCTGTGAAAACAGTTTCTAATGATATGGATGATGCAACTAAAACTATTTCTAACGATACTAGAGATTCTGTGAAAACTGTCTCTAACGATATGGATGATGCAACTAAAACTGTTTCTAATGACACTAGAGATTCTGTAAACACTGTTTCAGACAATGCGAACGACTCAACTAAAACTGTATCTAACGATACTAGAAAATCTGTTAAAGAAGTTTCAGACGACAATGATGCTGTAAAAAAATAATCTTTTTTACACTCAGCTTCTAAATAGCTACCAGTTTAAACTGGTAGCACTATCTCTTTTCTGCACTTTATATCAACACATACTTAAACATTAATTAAAAATATACCAAAATAATTAACATTAGATAATAACAATTATTTTGATGTATTAATATTAGTTTTATTAATATTATTTAAGTAGTAGTTTAAATAGTTGATGCTAAGATGGTATTATCTAAAAAATTTTAAAAGGATGAAAAGATGAGAAAAACGGTTATATCATGTGTGGCAGCAGCTGCACTCATTACAAGCGCATCGGCTGAATTTAGTTTCGGAGATATGTTCAAAGATATGAAGGATGCTACGATCAGTATGAGTAAAGATGCTAAAGACAGCATTGCATCTATGAAAGATGGCGCTGTTGAAACAAGTAAAAGTGCTGAAAGAACAGTAACAAATGTAAGTGCTGATGCGAAAGAGACAACTATCACTGCATCAGACAATATAAGAGAGATGGAAGTAAATACAACCAGAAACATGAAAGATGCAACTGTAGAACTTTCAGAAGATACAAAAGACTCTATCTCAAGTGCAAGTAGCGACTTAAAAACAAGCACTACTACTATTGCTACAGATATGAAAGACACTACTGTTACTATCTCAAATGATAGTAGTGATTCTGTGAAAACCATTTCTAATGACAGTAGTGATTCCGTAAAAACCATTTCTAATGATGCAACTGATGCAACTAAAACGATATCTAATGACTCTAGAGATTCTGTAGTAACTGTTTCTAATGATCTTAACAGCTCAGTGCAAACGGTTTCAAATGACTCTAGAGATTCTGTAAAAACAGTTTCTAATGACTTGGATGATGCAACCAAAACAATTTCAAATGACTCTAGAGATTCTGTGAAAACAGTTTCCAACGACCTGGATGATGCAACTAAAACTGTATCAAATGACTCTAGAGATTCTGTGAAAACCATTTCTAACGATTTGGATGATGCAACCAAAACAGTTTCAAATGACTCTAGAGATTCTGTGAAAACTATCTCTAATGACTTGGATGATGCAACCAAAACTGTATCGAATGACACCAGAGACTCAGTACAAACTATCTCTAACGATCTGGATGAAACAACTAAAACAGTTTCAAATGATGCAAGAGATTCCACGAAGAGTGTATCTGACAATGCAAATGATTCAACAAAAACCATCTCTAACGATACAAGAGATTCTGTAAAAGAGGTATCTGACGATACAAGCGATACAGTTAAAACTGCATCTAACGATAAGAAGTAATCTTTTTTACTATTTACTTCGAAAAGTTACCAGTCACTTTTGGTAGCTTTTCATTTTTAGTGATTAAAAATCATAATTTAGATTTATTTTATATATAAACCATATGCTATCCTATAGATTAAGAAATATCTTTAAAGGATTATAATGCATAAGATCAAAAAAATAATATTGAGCAGTCTGCTACTCTTTATACCTTCACTACTTTTAGCTACTTCCCCTCAAGTAACAGCCAGCACAACAACACCTAACAAAGATACCCTTGCAGTCTTCTACACCTTAGAGGGAGATATACAGGAGAAATTCAATACCCTTGTAGAAAAGCAGTTGAAAACCATAGGTTTCAACATCACTGATCCGCATAAAAGAGTCAATGACCAGTATAAAAAGAAGTATGGTTCAACCGTTCTGGATGTACTGAGCTTTATGTCTGTCGTCAATGATGACAATGTCCTTCCTCTTTTAAACATTGATCCGCGTATCGCAGCATTCTCTCCATTCAATATGCTTATCCATAAAAAACTTGATGAAAAAAATACACATGTTGGTCACCTCATGCCTGAAGCCATGCTGGACATGATAGGTATAGAAGATCCCAAAGTAAGAGCAGAGTTCACTGCGGCATTCAAACCTCTTGATGAAATGCTGGAGAAAGAACTTGCTGCGGATGGTGCCAAAGTAACAAAAACCTATATGCCATACAAAAAACTGGCGAAGAAAAGAATGATCAACTTTGAGTTTGAATTTGAAGCACCCGAAGACATGGATGACTTTATAGATGAATTCCAAAATGAATTTGAATTGGCATTCATAGACAAGCAGTATCTTATCGCCGGATACCACAACTTCCTCGAAGGAAGTGATGATGCAGAAGAGATACTTGAAGACTATGCTGCTTTCTGGACATACTCTCTTTGTCATTTAGAGTATTCGTACAACATGTTCGACAACAAAGGTGCACACCCGGAAGCTGGACTCTTTGCACCTTGTTCTATGTATATGTACATTAAAAAAGGGACAAATAAACTTGTTATAGGTATGCCTACACTGGTGAACTGGTCAGATACTTTAGGCATCACAGATGAAAAAAGAGTGGGACTTGTGCATAAGCTTGACAAAGAGATACCTGAGATCTTAACGGCACTCGGCATGAAAGTCATGCCTAATGTAAATCCTTTAACGGTGGTCGCAGCTAAAGTCGAGAAAAAAGAAGTGGCTAAAACAGCCCCTGCTCCTGTGAAGAAAAAAGCTAAAGCAGATACTCCTAAAGATACCCTTGCAGTCTTCTACACATTAGAGGGAGATATACAGGAGAAATTCAATACCCTTGTAGAAAAGCAGTTGAAAACCATAGGTTTCAACATCACTGATCCGCATAAAAGAGTCAATGACCAGTATAAAAAGAAGTATGGTTCAACCGTTCTGGATGTACTGAGCTTTATGTCTGTCGTCAATGATGACAATGTCCTTCCTCTTTTAAACATTGATCCGCGTATCGCAGCATTCTCTCCATTCAATATGCTTATCCATAAAAAACTTGATGAAAAAAATACACATGTTGGTCACCTCATGCCTGAAGCCATGCTGGACATGATAGGTATAGAAGATCCCAAAGTAAGAGCAGAGTTCACTGCGGCATTCAAACCTCTTGATGAAATGCTGGAGAAAGAACTTGCTGCGGATGGTGCCAAAGTAACAAAAACCTATATGCCATACAAAAAACTGGCGAAGAAAAGAATGATCAACTTTGAGTTTGAATTTGAAGCACCCGAAGACATGGATGACTTTATAGATGAATTCCAAAATGAATTTGAATTGGCATTCATAGACAAGCAGTATCTTATCGCCGGATACCACAACTTCCTCGAAGGAAGTGATGATGCAGAAGAGATACTTGAAGACTATGCTGCTTTCTGGACATACTCTCTTTGTCATTTAGAGTATTCGTACAACATGTTCGACAACAAAGGTGCACACCCGGAAGCTGGACTCTTTGCACCTTGTTCTATGTATATGTACATTAAAAAAGGGACAAATAAACTTGTTATAGGTATGCCTACACTGGTGAACTGGTCAGATACTTTAGGCATCACAGATGAAAAAAGAGTGGGACTTGTGCATAAGCTTGACAAAGAGATACCTGAGATCTTAACGGCACTCGGCATGAAAGTCATGCCTAATGTAAATCCTTTAACGGTGGTCGCAGCTAAAGTCGAGAAAAAAGAAGTGGCTAAAACAGCCCCTGCTCCTGTGAAGAAAAAAGCTAAAACAGAAGCACCTAAGGCTGAAACAAAAGCTGTTGCACCTGCTCCAGTTGCTACCCCTAAAGCACCAAAAGTACAAAGCATTGAAACTAGTAGAGGAGTGGTCAATATCGTTATACCTAAACCACCCAAAGTACCTTCAGTCATAAAAGTCAATACCATTAATGGAAGTTCAGTCGATACCTCCAGGTCGATCAAGTTTTCAAAACGTGTACCGCCTAACTATGTGCCAAGTAGTCAACGTACAAAAAAAGCCAAGCCTCAAAATACAGATACTAATATTGGTGAGGTTAAAAATGGAAAAGTTTCTGCTTACCTAAGAGGTAAATTCATGGATGTTGCAGCGGCCAAAGCAAAGCTCAAAGAAGCTGGTTTTGAAGTCATTACTGCGACACCGGTTAACAAAAAAGGTGACCTTATATCTATCGTCTTTACAGATAAAGCATTAGCAAAGATGGCAAGTAAAACAAACAGAGGCTTTGCTGCATCATTACGTCTTTTGGTAAACAAAAAAGATAATCATATCAGCATCACTAATCCACTCTACCAAACTAAAGCATTCATGCAAGCAGATTATGATGAAAAAACAGCCAAAGAAACTTTAGCAAAAATCACTTCTGCCTTTCCAGGTCTTTTGAACTCAAAAGATATGCTGAAGTTCCAACTTTTACCAAAGTATCAGTTCATGAATGGTATGCCTCACTATGAAGATATGACAGTTGTTGCCTCAGGGAAAAATCTTTTAGAGAAAATAAAAAACAATAAAAAAGTTCTCTTTGTACAAAAGTTAGAAAACGGTTCAACACTTATAGGTGTGAAATTAGGGAAAAGAACCAGTAAATTTACAGCTAGGATAGGTACAAATAATGCAGGATTGCTTCCTTACCCTATTCTCATAGAAAATGGAAAAGCAAAGATCTTGGAGCCTAAATATTATATCTCAGTGATGTATCCGCTATTAAAAATGTCAGAGTTTATGACCATTGCTACAGTACCTGGTGCGATCATTAAAGATTGTGAGAAAGTGTTTAAATAAAGAAAGTTTTGTAGGGTGCGTTTGCTAACGCACCTTAATATTTTAGCCCTTCGGCAAATGTTTTATTTTATATAAGTTTTATTATGTGGTGCGTTAGCAAACGCACCCTACATATATTATTTTGCTTTCTCCAGATATTTCTTCTCAACGGTATCCACTTTGATCATTTCACCTTCTAGTACGTGGAATGGTACTTGAACTACTGCACCACTCTCAAGCGTTGCAGGTTTTTTACCACCTTGAGAATCACCTTTAAAGTTAGGTGGTGTTTCTACGATCTTAAGTACAACAGTTTGAGGAATCTCAACAGAAATTGCTTTTCCAGAATGGAAGAGTATCTCTGCTTCCATACCATCGATCATAAAATCAAAAGTATCTTTACCCACTTGCTCATGGGTAAGCCCAATCTGATCAAAAGTTACTGTATCCATAAATTGAAGCATTTCACCATCATCATACAAATACTGCATTGTCTTTTGTTCAAGTTCCGGTACTTCAAATTTATCACCGGCATGTATCGTTTTTTCTATGGTCTTACCTGTAGCAAGATTTTTGATCTTCACACGTACAAATGCCGCACCTTTACCTGGTTTAACATGTTGAAAATCTGTTACTTTATAAGGGTTTCCCGTAATTTCAAGTCTAGCACCTTTTTTGATGTCACCCATACCGATTGTAGCCATAGTAGCTCCTTAAAAAATTATTGATGATTATACCCAAATAAATTCAGGGATTTCTTGAAATATATTGGTTGGTTAAAATATTGTAGGGGTGGGTACCCAAGTGGGTACCCAAAAAAATAAAGCGTTTATTTAGTAATCGAAATATTATCGTGATGACCGTCTTTAACCGGTTCAAAATCCATCGCTTTGGAGTTATCCATGAGAACAGGGACAAAAAGCAATGAAACAAACACAGCTGCAACCGTACCGGAAATAAGGGCAACACCAAGCCCACCAAATACCGGGTCACCTGCAAGCAAAGCAGAACCCAAAATGATCGCAACAGCAGTCAAAGCAATAGGTTTTGCTCTTGTTGCCGCAGCAACGGCAATCGCTCTACGTTTTTCCATACCATGATACTCCATGAGTGATTTGGCAAAGTCTATAAGCAAAAGTGAGTTCCTTGAACTTATCCCTATCAGGGCAATAAAACCGATGAGTGAGGTCGCCGTCAGGAAGAAGGTCTCAGTAGTAAACCAATTGGCAACCCAGTGCCCTACGATCACCCCAATAAGTGAGAGGAATGAACCCAACAAAACAATACCGCTTATGGCATAACTCTTATAGTAAATAACCAATAATAAGAAAATAAGGATAAGCGCAGAGATAAATGCACCACCCAGGTCTCTAAACGTATCCAATGATACTTTCATTTCACCATCCCAACGCAAAAGGAATTTCTCTCCTGTCTTTTTATCTGTTAAATGAAGATCAAACATATATGTTGTGATCCCTGGTTCTTTTTCTACTTCATACTCTTTAGCAAACTCTTCTAGCATCACACCACGTGCATCTAAAAGTGGATAAAGTTGAGAAACCATATCTGTCTCAGCTATGACATTCACCATACGAGAAAGATTTTTATGCATGATCATTGGATTCGAGTTAACTTTACGAAGCGTTACTACTTCACTGAGCGGCACCATCATACCTTTCATATTCATAAGGTTAAGGGATGAGAGTTTACTCTGAAGTACATCTTCCTTTTCTGAATAGAGACTTTTACTCTCTTTTTCCAAAACCAAGAACATCGGTATTTGATCTGGAGAATTTTTAGAGTTCTTATGCGCTATGACCATACCTTCAAAGGCAAGATACAAAATATTATTGACCTGCTTTACACTCAGTCCGCTTCTTGCGATCTTCTCTTTATCCGGTATCAGTTCATATTTGGAAAAAATATCATCTGCCATAATATCTATATCAACCAGACCTTCTGTATCACTCAAGATTCCTGCAACTTTCGTAGAGATCGTTCTTACTTTCTCAAGATTCTCACCATGCACTTCAACAACCACAGATGCAAGTGTCGGAGGACCGGAAGGCTGCTCTATAAATTTAATATTTGTTCCTGGAAGCAGTGGAAGACATGCTTTCTTGACTTCTGGTCTAAGACGTTTAACCATTGAGAACGACGGCTCATCCCTATGATGTTTATCTGTTAAATTCACTGATATCTCTGAAACATTTTCCGTACGCTTCATACCTGCACCCTTGACCAGTCCTGCATAATCCAAAGGAATACCTTGTGCCAAAAAGAGCTCGATATTCATCACTTCTTTCTCTTGCTTAAGAAAATCAATGACACAGGTACTCAGCTGTTTCGTCTGTTCTATAGAGCTTCCCGTAGGTGTATCTACATAGACAGAAAAAGTATTTGCACTTTTGCCAGGAAGCATCTTTGCCAATACCATCATAGTAGGGAACATCAACAATGAACCAAAAAAAGCCAAGCTAGTAAGTACAACAACAAGTGTCTTTTTAGACTTCTTATCTAAAATACTGTAAATCAAACCTTCAAGTTTACTCATTACTTACCCCCTTTATCATCATGATGCTTATGTTCCGGTTTCTTTAAGAGTCTCAAACTCAAATAAGGTGTAAAGATATAAGCCACAAACAGTGAAGCGATCAATGCAACGGGTACATTGTAAGGGATAGGCTTCATAAATGAACCCATCATCCCTCCTACAAATGCCATCGGTACCATCGTAAGGATGATCGCCAAAGTGGCAATATTGGTTGGTGCACCGATCTCATCTGTTGCTTCTATAAGAAGTTCACCCATCTCTTTATCTTCAACACCATGGCTATGCAAATGTCTATGAATATTTTCGATAACAATAATGGCAGCATCTACCAGAAGTCCCAGTGAAAGTAAAAGTGCAAAAAGTGTGATCCTGTTCATCGTTTGCCCTGTCATCCATGCAGTAAAAAGTGTTACTGCCAAAATAGCAGGTACAGAAAAAGTAACGATGATAGACTCTCTCCATCCTAAAGCAAAGACAAGCATAAGTGCAATAATGATAATAGTAATGATAAGATGGTGCATCAACTCATTTACTGCTTCATTTGCTCTTTCACCATAGTTTCTGGTAATTAAGTATCCTACACCCTCTTTACTGAATTCAGCCTCATACCCCTTTAGCACATCCAAAACATCTTCAGCAACAAATACAGCATTGGTTCCTGCCAGTTTAGCCACTGTCATGGTGATTTGATTTGCCTCTTCACTTAAAGATGTGCTGTTAACGTCCTCCCTAAGTAGTATTTTAGCCGTTTGGAAATTTTGAATATCCAAGCCGCTTGTGACTTGAGCTACATCTCTCAAGTAAATAGGTGAACCCATATATTGCGCTACGATCACAGAGCCTACATCATCCACGCTCTCTATCGCATTCTTTACACCAAAGACCACAAGCTTGTTATCGCGTGTTCTTCCTTTCACATCAGGTACATCTACAGCAACAGATTGAACCGCCTGCATGATCTGTCCCAATGAAAGGTGATACGCTGAAAGTTTTCCCATATCTACTTCGATGTTATACTGGGCTTTACGGGCACCCTTAAGTGTTGTTTTTGCCACAGCATCAACACCATTGATCTTCTGCTGTACTTTTCTCACGATATCAAAAAGTTTAACATCATCCAAATGACTGCCTGCTTTAGGATAAAATGCTACAGTGATAATAGGAATATCAATATCGATATCAAAAGGTTTGATCAGTGGCTGCATTACCCCTTTTGGCATCTGATCCATATTTTGCATCACTTTATCATAAAGTTTCAGGTTGGAATCTTCTCTATTTTCACCGATATAGTACATCACATTGACAATACCTACATTGTCCATTGCCATACCATAGACATGCTGTATACCTTTGACTTCTCGAAGTTTTCTCTCCAATGGGTTTACAATGACGTTCTCTATCTCTTTAGGAGTAGCCCCAGGCATCGCTACGATAACCGCACCTCCGGAGATAGCGATCTGAGGATCCTCTTCTCTTGGCATAGTATTGAGTGCCAGATAACCCATGAGAAGCAAAAAAGCACCTAATACTGCAGTTAAAGGATTGTTCAAGAAGCCCTTTGCCAACTTTCCCGCTACATCTGTAACCTGATATTCTTTTTTATCTGACATAATTCTCTACCTAATAAGGATTTTGGCATACATACCAGGGTAAACAGAGTGCCCTTTACGGTCAAACTGCATCTTGATCTTAAACTTATGTGTCATTGGATTTGAACTAGGGATAATTGAGGTGATCTTACCTGTAGTAGCAAATCCCATAGATGGTATCTCTATATCTACTACTTTACCTAAATTGATGTATTTAAGTTGCGTCTCTGAAATTTCAGCAACGATCTTCAACCTGCTTAGATCTGTAAGAATGACTGCAGGCATACCAGGGATCGCCATTTCACCTTCATTCAGTTTCTTTGCTACGATTACACCATCATTAGGTGCTTGGATCTTAAGATAATTATACTGGTTCAGTACTTCTTCTTTTTTTGCCTCAGCTTGCTTCACTTGTTCCTTAGCTATCTTCACCATATCTTTAAGATTTTTTTCTGCAAGTTGAAGTGTTTCCAGTTCATATTTAGAAACCATTTTTTTCTTATAAAGTCTTTCATGTCTTGCAAGGTTTGTCACCACATTGTTATATTGATTTATATTCATTTGGAGGGCTAATCTTGCTTGAGAGATACCAAGTTCAACTTGTCTCTCTGCAGATTCGATCTCTTTAGAATCGATCTCATAAAGCAACTGTCCTTTTTTAACAATATCACCTTCTGAGACAGCCATATTTTTCACATAACCCATATAACGGCTTGTCATCATCTTTTGGTTGTCTGAAACCACTGATCCACTTAGGTTGATTTCTACAGCATTTACAGCTGTCGCCATAATAACCATTGTTAATAATGCAATTATTCTTCTCATACATTTCCTCCTGCATTTAATATACTGTTCAATTCAAATATTTTTGTATTACGCTTATTTTTAACGCTCAACAGTTTAAGCAACATTTCAAGTTCTTTAGATTGTTTGATCAAAACATCAGAGATCGAAACAATTCCCTCTTTATAACGTGCACTATAATTCTCATACACTTTTCTAGCAAACCTTAACTGCTTTTTATAACTCTTTACATCAGCACTTTGGCTTAAAATTTCAGTTTGCAGTTTTTTGACTTGTAAAGCAATACCACTTTTGGCCAGTGCCACTTGGTCTTTTACTTTAAGACGATTCACTTTTGCTTTTTCCAAATTAGCGTCATCCGTTCCACCGCTAAACAAGTTCCATTTGACCTGAACCCCAACCGTATAGGCATCTTTATCAACAAATTCATTCCAAAGCTGATTATCAGCACTGCCATACTCAGCAAAACCACCAACTGTAGGAAGGAAATTTGATCTTTCAACATTAACTGCCATTTCTGTAATTTCCAATCCCAAAAGTGCCTTTTGAATATCTAAATTCTTTGCTTCTACCTCACTGGCAGTTACACGAGGCATGGGTGCCATATCATTCACTTTTTTAATAGTACTTACTTCCGTGTTAAGTAAAAAAGAGAGGAATTGATAGGCAAGATCTTTATTGAGCTTTGCCTGATTAAACATACTTTCTGCTTCTGCTTTACGTGCTTCCACCTCTAGTAGATCTATGTTTTGTGCATAGCCCTCTTTTTGCATAGTTTTTACTATAGACTCCAACCGCTCAATATTGCTAATGATCTTAGAAAGATTTGAAATATAATTTTCAACCAAAGAGATATCGTAAAATGCTTTTTTGGTTTGGAAAATTTTCTCATTAAGAAGCTTTTGTGTATCCAACTGACTCATACGGTGAAGAGAGTCTGTAATATGTCCATATTCAGTGAGTTTACCCCCTGTGTAAAGCGGAAGCATATAAGAAAGTTTTGTTTGAAAGTGATTTCTTGCATCTGGATAGTTAAGATTAGTGGGTTGTGTAGCTAAAAGCTCTGGAGCATTACCAGGTAATCCACCCATCTGTGCTAAAAATTCATCAAAACCAAAATCATTAAAAGTAGCTTCTCTACTCTGTAGTTTAAAACCAAATACATTCCCAGCATCGTTAGATCGCATTCCCATAATAGTCAGATCCAATTTACCATAATGGAATCCTTCCGCTGCTTTTGCCTCATATTGCTTCATCTGTTCATTAAAACGAGATATTTTTAATTCTAAATTATCTTTCTTCAACATTTTTATAGCATGATTGAGACTTAAATGCTTTACTCCTGCGAAAAGAGGCAATGCAATAGCCAATAAAAGAAAGTATCTTTTGATAAACATGATAGTAAACTCCTAATATAAAGATTTATTATAGCACAAGATGCAGCACTACACTATGCTACAGTAGTATTATCGCGATTATATCTAATTGAATTTAATTTAATGATTAAAAATTGATGTTTGTATCAATTATTTTGAATATTTAAGGTGGTGTCACGCAGCGTGGGCATATATGCCCACGAAAAAATCAGCTTAAAGTGTTGCGTAAGATACGCTAATACATGCTTCTAATGATGAAAGTTCATCAAGCACTTTTTTAGAGATTTGACCATCTACACGCACTATTGCCAATGCCTGTTTTTTATTGTCTCTTCCCAATCTAAAGTCAGAAATATTAAGACTGTTTTGGGCCATGATCTTACCTACATCACCAATTACACCCGGTGTGTCTGTATTTCTAAAGAAGATCATCGTTCCTTTAGGTTCAACATCTAATGTATAATCATCTATCTCAATAATACGTTGAACAGTATCATCAAATACTGTACCGCCAATAGTAATAGTACTCTCTGCTGTAGTAAGTTTAATGGCTACTTTATTGGTAAAACCACTATTATTTGGCTTTACCTCTTTAGTGATATCTATGCCACGTTCTTCAGCAACAAATTCCGCATTCACATAATTTACCTGATCACCTAAAGACTCGGTAATCACACCAACAGTAGCAAATGTACCCATAGATTCTATATGTTCTGCCACAGGACCTGCAGCCATTACTTTTATAGACTTAACAGCACTCTTGGTAATCTGCGCAGATAAATGCCCTATTTTTTGAATAAGCTCAAGGTATGGTTTCACAAAATTTGGTAATTCATTTTCTTTTATAGGTAGATTAAGTGCATTCGGATATGAAATACCTTTTGCTGCTGCTATAGCATTTTCTGCTGCCTGAATCGCAATATTTTTCTGTGATTCTTTAGTGTTAGCACCAAGGTGAGGTGTCACAGTAACATTGTCAAGGTCAAGAAGAGGATGATCTGTTGCCGGTTCTTTGTTAAATACATCAATACCTGCCATTGCGATCTTTTTAGACTTCAAACCTTCAATAAGTGCATCTTCTTCATATAAACCACCTCTGGCACAGTTGATAAGGATCACACCATCTTTCATTTTAGCAATCTCTTCAGAACCTATCATCCCGATAGTCTCTTGATTTTTAGGTGTATGAATAGTAATAATATCACATGCTAAAATATCTTCAAAGTTTTTTGTATAAGCTACATCAAGATCAGTTGCTTTGCTTGGATCAATGTATGGATCATAAGCAAGTACATCCATTTCAAATGCTTTTGCTCTTTTCCCTACTCTTGAACCAATGTTACCAAAACCAATGACACCAAGCTTTTTATCTTTAAGCTCAGTACCATACCAGTCTTGTCTTCTCCATACACGATCAAGCTTGAGGTTGTTATGCGCATAAGGAAATTTTCTCACACATGAAAGCAAGTGTGCCATTGTAAGTTCTACTGCTGCCATAGTATTGGCTGTAGGTACATTCATAATAACAATACCCTGTTTACTCGAACCAGGGATATCTACATTATCTACACCTACACCTGCACGCACAACTGCTGTAATTTTTTTAGCTGCAGATAAAAACGCATCATCTACATCTGTAGAAGAACGTGTAATAGCAACATCTGCTAGAGGAATGATCTCAGAGACGAGCGTGTCTTTAGGTTCATCTGCAGCATTTATAAGTTCTATTTCACTATCATTAGCAAGAATGTCTAATCCAGTTTGGTGTATATGGTCACAAACAACAATTGTTTTTTTTGACATCTAATAACCTTTTTTGTAATTTTTTTAAGTATGGAAGGTACGACATAGTCGTATGAGTTGACTCTAAAAGTCAACTCAGTTAAACGTAGTTTTTATCTTTTAAATTTATCACCAAATGCATCACCAAGAGTCATACTGTCATCTTGGTCTAAATTAAGTTGATCCATCGCTTCTCTCTCTTCTTGACGCTCAAGTCTTTTTACAGAAACTCTGATTCTATCAGTGTTACCATCAATAAAGCTGATCACACCTTTGATCTCTTGACCTTTTTCGATCTCATCAAATTTAAGAGGGTGAAGATCTTCTGTTCTGATAAGTGCATCAACATTATCTTCAAGTGCAATAAATACACCAAAATCTTTTTTGTCTTTTACTGTACCAGTAACAATTGAACCGTTTTTATGCGTCTCAGCAAATGCTTTCACTGGTGAAGCCTCAAGTGCTTTTTTACTCAATGAAATTTTACCTGCATCTCTATCGATCTTAATGATCTTCACTTCAACTTCATCACCCACTTTGAGTTCAGATTTTGCATTTTGTGACTTATCCCAAGAGATCTCTTGATTATGAAGAAGACCTTCTATAGCACCAACTCTTACAAATGCACCAAAATCAGTGATTGATGTTACTGTACCAGTTACAACATCCCCCACTCTGTTTTCAGCTGTGAATGCATCCATAGGCTTAGGAAGAAGATTTTTAAGGCTTACTCTAAGTCTTCTACCCTCTTTATCAATCTCGATCACTTCAACATTGATCTCTGAATTATTTTCTAAATAATCTTTCGGGTGTTTCACATTTTTGTCCCAAGAGATCTCAGATACGTGAAGGAACGCTTCAAGATCTTCACCAAGATCAACAAATACACCATAAGGTTCGATGTTAGAAACTGTAGCAGTTACTGTATCACCTACACCGATGATCGCATCAATGTCAGCCCAAGGATCAGGGTTTGCATCCTTAATAGAAAGTGAAAGGTGTCTTTTCTTTTTATCATAATCCAAAGCGATAACATTAACTTCATCACCCTCTTGGAAATATTTAGATGGGTTCACTGGACCTTTGTGAGAGATCTGTGAATAGTGAACAAGACCATCCATACCACCAACATCTACAAACATACCATAAGAAGTGATCTTCTTGATCGTACCGATTACCGGATCTTTACTCTCAAGAAGTGCTCCAACGATCTCGTCAGTTTTTGCTTTATCACGTTCGATAAGTTCTTTTCTAGAAACAACTACTGAACCTTTATCTTTATCTACTTTAACGATAACCGCTTTAACTTTTTTACCTGTTGGATCTGTTTTAGAAGAAAGGTAAGAGAGTGTACGTGGCATGAAGAATTCTAAACCGTCACAGTCTACAACATAGCCACCTTTGTTTTTCTTAGTCACGATACCTTCGATGATATACTCTTGATCTTCGTCATACTCAGCGATAAACTCGTTAAGTGCTACTCTGCCAAGTGCTGCTGTGTGAGAGATACGACCTCTACCCATAGTTACAACGTCAATAGTATCACCTGTTTTAAATGTAAGGTTACCCTCTTCATCTCTGATCTCTGAAAGTGTAAGATTTGCATCTCTACCACCACCGATATCAATTACTGCTAGATCATCTTTTTCATCAATTTTAACAATTGTACCTGTAACCAAATCACTTCTTGACTCTGACTTTTTGAACGATTCCTCGAGCATCGCCTCAAAATCTACTTCTTCTATTTCGATATCTTCGAACTTCATACCTATCCTTATGTGTGCCTAATTTTGCGTTATTATATCTAAATTTTTTATTATGATGCTTATTGTGAAAACTTGCTTAGGTTATGAAGATTTATTGAAATGTGATGTAAGTAATGCAATCTATCATCTAGAATCATAGTTCCATTCTTTTATATTGTGGCGTTGTGTCCCTTTCATTTTTTTAAAAAAACGAAACAAAAAATCGTCACAATTCTCAAATCGCTTCGCTTTCAAGGATGTTCATTGTGACAAGCACGCTTACGCGTGATAGAAAGCAACCCTTTTAATGTATAGAAATACTCTCCAAAACTTCAAAATAAGTAGGGAAAGTTTTAGCTGTACATTCAGGTTCATTGATAGTGACAGAGACCGGATCAAGTGCCAAAAGAGAGAAACACATCGCCATTCTATGGTCATCATAGGTGTCTATGGCTGCATGTTTAAGAACTTTAGGTGCTGTAATCTTCAGATAATCCTCACCCTCTTCTACTTCAGCTCCAATTTTTCGCAGTTCTGTGGCCATGGCAAAAAGCCTGTCTGTCTCTTTCACTCGCCAATTATAAATATTTCTAAGTGTAGTGGTACCTTTGGCAAAAAGTGCCGTTGTAGCGATGGTCATTGCTGCATCCGGGATGTGATTGAAATCCATATCTATGGGGTTCAACTCACCCCGTGTCACAGATACAAAATCATCACCCCACTCTACTTCTGCACCCATTTTTTCAAGCACATCAGCAAAAGCAACATCTCCCTGGATACTGTTTTTCCCAATACCTGTCACTTTAACCGTACCGCCTTTTATAGCTGCAGCAGCCAGGAAATAGGAAGCAGAAGAGGCATCTCCTTCCACCATGAAAGAGTCCACTGCTTTATAGCTCTGCCCACCTTTGATACTGAAAGTTTCATAATTTTCATTTACAACCTCAACACCAAATGCTTTCATAATATGCAAGGTGATGTCTATGTAAGGTTTAGAGACGAGTTCACCAATGATAGAAATAGTCATATCTTCTTTTGCCATTGGTGCAGCAAGTAATAGTGCCGTTAAAAACTGACTTGAAATAGCACCTTCTATCTTCACATCTCCACCCTTCAAACCATTTGCTTCGATCTCAAGTGGAGGATAGCCCTCGTTCTCTTGATAAGTGATCTTTGCACCTGCCTCTCTCAAAGCATCTACCAAATGTCCTATAGGTCTCTCTTTCATACGAGGTTCACCCGTAAGTAGATAGGCCCCTTCTCCTAAACATAATGCCGCACAGAGTGGACGCATGGCAGTGCCTGCATTACCCAAAAACAATTCTTGTGCTTTTTCACTACTTATAGGACCCCCATTACCTTCAATAGTACATCGGGTCTTATCATCAGATAACGTATATTTGATACCCAGTTGTTTAAGGGCATTTAACATATGTCTGGTATCATCACTCTCTAAAAGATTAAATATCTCTGTAGTTCCCTCTGCCAGTGCTGCAAGCAGTAAAGCTCTATTTGAAAGGCTCTTCGAACCGGGAAGATTGATCTCTCCATCAATTTTAGAGATAGGCTTTAGCGTAAGTGTATTCATTATATTTAACCCTATTTTATACTTTGGATCTTATCAATGACATTTTGAACGACCCAGTCAGGAGTAGATGCACCCGCAGAGATGCCACAGAGTGCTTTGTCCTTAAACCAATCAGGTTCAAGTTCTTTTTCATTTTCTATTAAATAACTCTCTTCACAGTAACTCTTGCAAATAGAGTGTAACTGTTTCGTATTAGAAGAGTGTCTCCCGCCTATGACTACCATCACATCTGCATCTTTTGCTAATTCAGCCGCTGCATCCTGGTTTTCAAATGTTGCATTACAAATGGTATTGAATACCCTTACCTCTTTATGTGCAAGGATGAGGGCATTGACTACTTTTAAAAAATCTTCCGGTTTTCTTGTTGTTTGTGCAACCACCGCGACCTTAGAAAGTATCGGCAGACCTTCCAACTCTTTTTCATCTTCTACGATAAAGGCATTTCTCAAATCTTTTGCATAACTCACAACACCTTTGATCTCAGGATGATTCTTGTCTCCAAAGATAACGATGCTGTACTCCTCATCACTCATCTTTTCAACGATATTTTGAGGTGTGGTCACATAAGGACACGTTGCATCTATGATTTTATTTTCCTGTGCTTTTAACTTAGAGAGTTCATCTTTAGGGATACCATGCGTACGGATAACCACAGAATCATCAGGTGTAACATCTTCAAACTTTTCAGCCAAACCTATATCAAATCCATCTTTAAGACGATTGATCTCATCTTTATTATGGATGAGCGGACCATAGGTTTTACTGCCTTTATGCTCTTCAGCTATTTTGATAGCTCTTTTTACACCAAAACAAAATCCATAACTAGATGCCAATTCTATTTTCATTTTTACTACTCCGTAATTGGACGCTTTTTGAGCAAAGCCCAAAAAATGTCTTAGTGAAAAAATATGCATCAAAGCATATTTTATTCTCCAAGATTGCTGATGCTGTGTCAACTTTAGCAGTTGGCTCATACGACTAGTCGTATTTGAAAAGCTATCTCAACTCTGCACTACATTCTGTTTCAAGACTAGCCATAACCTGGCTCATCACCGCTTCAATATCACTCTCTTCAAGTGTTTTCTCCATAGACTGGATAAAAAAACGAATCGTTAAACTTTTTTTATCACCCAATTTCTCATCTTCATAAATGTCTACAGGATAAGTATCTTTAAGCATAGGAAGTTCCAAAGCATTCAACACTTTAGCCACTTCATAATAATTCATAGATTTATCTATCACAACAGAAAGATCTTTATAGACACCCTGGAACTTAGAGATAGGCTTTGCATTGATATGTTTTGGTAACAATGCATCAAAATCTAACTCTGCGATAAATGTCTCAGGAATATCATACTCATCTTGTACTGTAGGGTGCAATTTCGTTAAGAAACCACATACTTTTCCATCTACAACTATATCAGCTGACTGATACGGATGAATAAGTCCATTTTCATGAGTGCATGGCACCAAGTCAAACACACCGACAACAGCACCTACTTTTTGTGTGAAAGAGGCGAAGTCTATCATCTTTGGTTTTCCTGCATTACTTACATTCTCACCATCTACTTGTCCAGAAAAGACAAAAGAGAGTACTTCTGACTGTTCCCTTTTACTACCAAACACCGCACCTATCTCAAAAAGAGGGATAGATTTCTTCGTGTAACTCACGTTACGCTTCACTGCATTAAGAAGATTTATAAGGATAGTACTTCTAAGCGTATTCAGCTCCTCTGCGATAGGGTTAGAGAGCTCAAGCTCTTCTTCTACTGTAGAGAAACCATATTTTTCCAACAGAGTTCTTTCACTGAAAACATAACTCACATTTTCATAAAATCCTGCACCCACCGCACGGTTTTTAAACCCTTTTTTGGCTTTATATCTATCTGTTGTATCATTTAAACGTGCCTTCTCTGCAAAGACAAAAGGTTTCGCCTCAATGTTATTGATCCCGATAATACGTACGATCTCTTCAGAGATATCTTGAATATGTTTAATATCATGTCTAAAGAGTGGCACTGTTGCAGCGATAACATCATCACGCATAGAGCTTATTTCAAATCCAAGTTTCTGTAAGATAGTTACTATTTTACTTATCTCTACATCCATACCCACAATAGCTGAGATCTCACTGGCTTCTACGATGACAGTTTCATGTTCTCTATCTACATCCACATTTAAAGAACCTTCATAACAGTTAATGTCTGTATAACAATCCAGTAATGAAGCTAAGAAAATAAGACCAAATCTAAGATCCGGGTTAGATCCTCTTGATGTCTTATAGTAAAGGTCATCTCTCTTCAAAGAAGTAGTTGAAACCGCTTCGACTAAAGTATCCGGGTTGATATAACTGGCTTCCAGCAAAAGTTCTTTTGTCTCATCGTTTGCTATCACTTCTTCATTTTGATTCACACCAGCTACAGAAAGTACTTGGCTATTACCTATGATCTCTATGATTCCTTTGGCTTTGGCTCTTGGCTTGACTACTGCTTTCCCCTCTTCATTACGGAAGGCAGCACTGTCATACGCACGTAAGATCACACCTGTTGTATGGGTAGCATAAGCCAACATATTTGCCAGTTTACCCTCTGCTTCTACACTTACCATAGCTAAACGCAGCTGTACGAGAAAACTGTTGTCGATATCATCTATGGTTGCACGTTTATAGTGCAGATCCGCATCCATTTCACCCTCACTATGAAGCTCTGCATCTCTGGCGATACCAAGCTTCATTCTCTCTTCTTGTTTATATTCAAAAGCTTTCATCTCAATATCAAGTGCCGCACTCAAATCTCTTGCTACACCATACACAGAGAGACAATCTCCTCTATTGGCTGTAAGTTCAAGCTCTATGATAGTATCTGCCACTTTTTCATACGAACCAAATTCACGTCCTACTTCAAGCTCACCGATACTCTCATCAAGTATCATAATACCTTTACCGGTATCGGGCAATCCAAGCTCAGAAGAGGCACAGACCATCCCTTCACTCTCTACACCGCGGAGTTTCGCATGCTTGATGGCAAAATCACCAGGAAGCACTGCACCTATGGTCGCTACAGCCACATACTCGGCATCCACTACATTGGCTGCACCACAGACTATCTGTCTTGTACCCGAACCTACGTCTATCTGACATACATTGAGCTTATCTGCATTGGGGTGTTTTTCACAAGAGAGTATTTTCCCTACAACGACTTTCTGGGCAATTTCAATTTGCTTGATACTATCAACTTCCAACCCTATAGAGTTAAACGTTTCATAAAGCTTTTCATTCGACACATTGCTCAGGTCTATAAATTCATTTAACCAACTTCTTGTTACTATCATCTAAACTGCTCCAACAAACGAATATCACCTTCAAACAAAGATCTCAAATCAGGTATTTTGTGCATAAGCATCGCAAAACGCTCTACACCCAAACCAAATGCATAACCACTCACATCTTCATACCCCACTGCCTTAAAGACATTCGGATCAACGATACCACATCCAAGGACTTCCAACCATCCTGTATGTGAACAAACTCTACACCCTTCACCTTCACAGAAGATACAGGAGATATCCACTTCAGCAGACGGTTCGGTGAACGGGAAAAAGCTTGGTCTGAAACGTACTTCAACATCACCGAACATGTACTGTAAAAAGTCTGTCAATATAGCTTTGAGGTTTGCAAAACTCACTTTACCTTTGTTATCTACCACAAGACCTTCTACCTGATGGAACATCGGTGTATGTGTAAGGTCATAATCTCTACGAAATACACTGCCCGGTGCGATCATACGGATAGGAGGCTTTGTCTCCATCATCGTACGTATCTGTACCGGTGAAGTGTGCGTACGCAAAAGTCCACCATCATTAAAGTAGAATGTATCTTGCATATCTCTGGCCGGGTGGTACTTTGGAAGGTTAAGTGCTTCAAAGTTATGGAAATCATCTTCAACCATAGGACCACTCTCCACGGCAAAGTTCAACGCTACAAAGTAGTCAATGATCTTATCCATTGTCTCCATCACCGGGTGCAGTGCACCCTTTTGTGCAAGAGTGCCATAAAGAGAAACATCTATGGCTTCACTTTTAAGTACTCTTTCTATCTCTTCAGCCTTAAGTACTTCATAACGCAGATCAAAAGAGCCTTGCAGTGCTGCTTTACTCTTGTTCAGCCCCTCTGCAAATGCTTTTTTCTCAGGTCCGGGTATATCTTTCATCTTAGCAAACTGTGCTGCTAAAACACCCTTCTTTCCAAAAAGCTCAACACGTACTTTTTCCAATGTTTCAAGCGAGTCAGCCTGAACTATCTTCTCTTCTAAATTTTCCATAAAACTCCATTTACAAAACGTCTAAGAAGCAAAGCTCCTTAGACTACGCTAACACTAAGTTTGCTTCAGCAGCAGGCTCATGTGACTAGTCACATAAACGTTTATACTGTAGTTTACTGTGCATAATTTAACGTGATTTTATCCAAATGTAACTAATAATGGGATTTATTGCTACTTTTCTGTGTTATAATCACTTAAAATCACTACGTTATACTCGTGCTTGACACGGGTATCCACAAGTCGATATGATAAGAAAAATAAAAACTAAATCAAATAACCAAAGGACAAAAACATGTGTATATTTTGCAAGATCGTAAATGGAGAGATCCCTAACAATACCGTTCATGAAAGCGAACATTTCCTAGCATTCCATGACCTCTATCCAAAGGCGCCTATCCACATCATTATCATCCCTAAACAGCATGTAGATCGTTTTCAGGATGTCACAGCTGAAACTATGGGTGCACTTACAGAGTTTGTACAGGAAGTAGCAACAAAAGTAGGTATAGACAAAACCGGCTACAGACTCATCACCAACAACGGAGCAGACGGAGGACAAGAAGTAAATCACCTACATTTCCACATGCTAGGCGGAGCAAAACTCGTCTGGGATCATACACACGAGGATGCGCATAGAAGTCTATAAAAGATTTTATCCATATAATATTTTCCGTCATCCTCGGACTTGATCCGGGGATCTAGAAGAACATCCAGAAAGACACTCCCTCCCCATACACTCCACACAACCCATGCTATAGTAGACTATGAAAATCAAAATATGCAAACGTTTTCCCAAGATGCCCGTAGGAAATGCCCTTGGGGTGCAAAAAGTTTCACACAAAGCTCAGCAAAGCTTTTCCAGATGATGACATCATCATAAAGTCATGTATCAATATGTGTAAAACATGTAAGAAACTCCCTGTTGCTAAGGTGGGTGGAGTGAAGATGAAGGGGAAACGCATTAGGAAAATAATTGGCAAGATAGAGAATATCTAATTCTCATCATTTTTCATAGGAGGTATAATATGAAAGTTTATGTATGGACATTACCAACACGCATTTTTCACACGTTGCTGGTTCTCTTTACACTAGGTGCCTATATCACTGCAGAGTGGGATGATCTCCTGACTCTGCATGTGGCATTGGGTGCTTCGCTAGGTATACTGTTACTCTATAGAGTCATCTGGGGAGTCATAGGACCGAAATACTCTCTCTTTAGTGATTTCAATCTAAATATTACGGCACTCAAAGAGTATCTCTTCTCACTCTCTGATCCCAAAAAAAAGTATATCGGGCACAATCCCGCAGCAAGCTACGCCATGGTCAGCATCATCATAGTAATGCTCCTGCTTGTCATAACCGGACTTCTGACATACGGTGCTCAAGAGAACAGGGGTATCTTTGCTTTTTTACATGATACTTTCTTTAAAGACATGGAGTTATTTGAAGAGATCCATGAATTTCTCGGAACTGTTTTATGGTTCCTTATCGCTGCACATATCGGTGGTGTTTTGCTTGATAGGTTACTGCATTCGGGTGACGGCACATTGCCATCTATACTCTACGGATATAAAAATATAGAAGGGGAAAGTACTAAACTGACTCTCTTTCAAAAAGCAGTAGCACTCATAGGTATTGGGCTAAGCTTCTTCATCCTATTTTACGCACTGAGTGGAAATGGGAACATCATTACTGGCTAAATATTTTAATGTTTACTTTCATTCCTATGCTTCATGTGAAAATGCACCCTGAACGTAGTTAAGAAGTGCTCTTGGTGGTGCATACTTAACGTCATCTTGCCATCTAACCATGGATTCAATATTTATTTGAAAACTAAAATGAAAGATGCGTTGACCAACGCACCCTACAATAAATCATATTCACAAAAAAATATCACCACTAAAACCAAAATAACAGTTGACATATATCATTTAAAAAAAGGGTTTACTACGCTAAAATACCCAAAAAATAAAAAAGGATATATTGGTATGGATATCGAAAATGCCACTACTATAAAGGTCGAAAACGCTACTATTGAATTCAAAAAAGGAACAATGGGCCCTATCACTACCTATCTGTTTGACACTTCCAAAGAGGGACATCCTATGGTCAATGCAATGGCTGGCTTGGCAGTACTAAAAGATGATGAGCAGTTAATCATGATAAATCATTGTGCCCCTACGGGTTTATTTCCAAAGATCGAAGACGAATTTAATTATACCCATCAAGAGTTACCAAACGGATTGACACAGATCGTCTTTTCAAAAAAATCAGAAGCACAGAACACTACGGACTTCTCTGCTACGAGTTGCAGTGGCGGGTGTGGCTGATTAAGCCCTCTTAAATTATAAACCAGTTCGTAGGGTGCGTTTGCCAACGCACCGTTAAATTTAATATCCACATCCAAATATTTTACCATTCAAACAAAAGGTGCGTTGGCAAACGCACCCTACGTCAATGATGTATATTCCCAATCTTCTTCATTTTCTACATATTGATGCTTCATCGGATTATTACAGATATACTCCATACATCGTAAATAATCCTTTTCATCTCGAATGGTATGTTCGTAATATCGCTTCTGCCATATAGGTTTTATTTTTCTTTTATATCTACTATATGATTGTTCTTCTTCTACATTAAAATGCCTTGAAAAATTATATTTTATAGATTTGACAATCTTAGGATAATCTGTCACATTTTTAGGAGTAATAATCATATGTATATGATCAGGTAGCACCACAATGGCATCTATGTTATAGATATAAAATCGTTTACTCTCACGAAAGCTATCACGCAATAGTTCAATATTATCAATCAAAATGGGATTACGTCTATGTGTAACCATAGTTAAATAATAGCTATGTCCTGCTAGAAAAAGTCGTTTATAATTTGCCATTTTGAAGTGTAACGAAGAATTATGATTATTATTGAAAATATGGCATATTGTCATGTTTTTTTGGAATTTAAAAATTGTATTTGTGTGCAAATTAAAAGGTGCGTTGGCAAACGCACCCTACAAAAATATGCACAAAAAAATCATCACCACCAAAACCAAACCCGTAGGGTGCGTTTGCCAACGCACCGAATATATCTGAAACCAAAAGCAAACATTATATCTATTCAAACCACATCCACTCTCGTTACGGCGGTGCCCGTCGTAACGCATATGCGATATTGTTATGGAGTGGGAGTTTTTTAGGAGGTTAAAGTGATATACGCATTACCACGGACACCGTGGTAACGAGGAGGGAAGTATTTAGCTCTCATTATGTGCCATAAGATTTTTTATCATTTCTATAACTTTATATATTTTATATTGTTTTGCCTTACCTTTTAGTCTATGAACTTTAAGTATTTCTTCAATCTCTTCCATATTCCAAGAAATTTGTAATCTATTTTTTGATTCTAAATTACCTATAACATCCTGTATTTCATCTTTTATATTATCTTCTTTTTCAATAAGATGAATAATTATTTCTAATAAATCAATTATAATTAAATAATCATGATTCTTTTTCGAGCATACTACCCGTGAATTGGGGGTTTCAAGATATTTTTTAGCATTTTCAATTTGTTTATCCAGTAGACATACTTCTACATAATCAAGTAAACATTGACTCTTATCCTTTTTAATAGCTTTTAAATAGTATTTTGATGATTCTTTATAATTTTTCAATTTAATATATGAGTGTCCCATTGTATGATAAAACTTACTAATGTTATTTAATTTATTTGAGTATTCCTCATAAAAAGATGTAAATAGTTTATATCTTTCTTGCTCAAAAAGATATTTTAGAATATCTTCATAATACTCCTCTCTACCATCAAATATTATTTCACAATAAGTTCGAATTTCTTCATCATCAAATTTTTTATTACTTTCATTATCTTGAGCCAATAAACTTAATAATCTTATCAAAATATATCTATTTAATCTTATATTTGGAAAACTATTCTCCGAAGTAATTTTTTTAATATATATCCAGTACTTCTCTTTACTATCCAATAATTCAGCCCAAGTCAATAATGCCTTATGTGCAAGTTTTGCAACATCATGTGGTGCTTCTTGTAACAAATCTTTAAATTTATTGCTTTCTTCTTGCCATACTTTTATCAACTCATCTACTTGAAATTGACTAAGGGTAGGTATCGCATCTATCACTCTTTTTTTATTATCATATTCTAAAGAAAAACTGTTACTTAATAATCCTATAAATAGTTTTTTATCAACATCAATTTCTTCACTAAATACAAATCCTTTTGTGCTATTCATTGGGGAATGCCACCACAATTCTGATTCAATATTTTCACTTGAAATAATAGGAGTTTTAATTTCTTTATCAATATTTGATACAATATTTAATGCATCATCAGCATATTCTTCTGTCGCTCTTTTTGTACCTGCATAATATGTTTTAATAGATTGTGCAATATTGTCTATCTCTGGATACATCGACTCTTGACTAATATTTATTCTTCTTAAGGAATCTAATATATTATCTTTAAATGCATTATCAACCGTAATTTCTTTTTCTGGTTTTATTACTCTATCTGAAGCACTATATAAAAAAAATGCACCTTGTTGTGCTTTTATTCTATCATTATCCATTTTAGGTATTACACATTTAATATCTAAAAAATCTTTTATTTTCATTTCTGTTTTAAATTGTGGTTTTTCTTGCCTGATTTCATGAAGAAGTCGTTTAATACTAGATGAAATGTCATCATTACGTTTTTTTAAAAAATCATCATCAATAATTTCAATCTCCTCTTTATTTAAAGATTCTATATAACTATTAATATTTTTCATCTTTGCCAAATTCGATATAATACACACAGAATCACTATCAAAATATTTAATATCATCTTTTGAAATTTTATAAATTTTAACTATACCATGACCATTTAACTCAGTACATTCATTTTCACAAGAAAAATATAATGCAACCAAAGGATTTGTTGTGATGTCAAGAAGCCTTGTAGGCAATCCATAATGTTGCATCTTAACTAACTTATTGAAGCTATAATCATTATTGTTAAATTCATCAGGACACTTAGAAATCATATCCTTAAACATTTCATGTTCATACTGTAAAAACTTTGATTCTCTAAAAAGACTAGGGCTTGATTCCCACTTATTACATTGCTCACCCCTATAAAAAAAAATATGACTTCCATCATTATTGACTTCAGGTAAAGCCTTTAAAAAATCTTCAATAGTTTTAACAGTTACATTCATTTTATTTCCTTGATTTTTTATCTAAATCCATATAGCTTAAAAATCATACCAATCACATGATATCTATTTCTTTTCAAACCACGTCTTCAAACTCTCCACCTGCTCCAAAGTCCTAACAGTAGCAGTACCACCCTCAGACTGACGGGCATTCATAGATGCACGATTATCAAGAAGTGCTACTACACCCTCACCTATACGCTCATCTATACTTTGCAGATCTTCCAAAGAAAGCTCTGAAATGTCAAGTCCTTTCTCTTCAGCCAAGTTCACAGCATTACCGGTGATATGGTAAGCATCACGGAACGGAAGTCCTGCTTCTTTTACGAGATAGTCTGCTAAATCTGTAGCACTCAAGTGACCTATCATACAGGCTTTTTCCATCTGTTCTACATTTACTGTCATATCAGCTATCATCTCGTTAAGTACCTGCAGTGAAAGAAGTGCTGTTCTTACAGAGTCAAATACTCCTTCTTTGTCCTCTTGCATGTCTTTGTTGTAAGCAAGTGGTAGACCTTTCATCACGGTAAGGAGTGCTATCAAGTTACCATTTACACGTCCTGTTTTTCCTCTGAGAAGTTCAGGAATGTCCGGATTTTTCTTTTGTGGCATGATGGAAGAACCTGTTGCATGTCTGTCTGAGAGTGTGATCCATCTAAACTCACTTGCAGACCATAAGATAAGCTCTTCACTCAAACGGCTCATGTGCATCATCATCGTGCTGATGTTAAAGAGTATCTCCAACGCAAAGTCACGGTCACTTACCGTGTCAAGACAGTTCAGAGTCGGTGCATTAAAGCCCAGTTTATCTGAAGTGATCTGACGAGAGATATTATGTGGTGTACCAGCCAATGCGGCACAACCTATCGGGCTGTAGTTGTTACGCTCATAAGAACTCATAAAACGCTCATAATCACGTTTAAACATACTCGCATAAGCCATCATATGGTAACCGAAGTTTATGGGCTGTGCGTGTTGTAGGTGTGTCATACCAGGAAGCATCACTTCTACATTTTCTTCAGCTGTTTTTACAAAAGTAGAGATGTTCTCTAAAAGCAGGTCAGCGATGGCTTTAGTGTTGTTCTGCACATAAAGTCTAAAGTCAAGTGCTACTTGGTCGTTACGACTACGTGCTGTATGCAAACGTTTACCCGCGTCACCTATCTTGTCAGTAAGTCTTCCCTCTACAGCCATATGTATATCTTCATCATCACCATCAAGTTTAAACTCACCAGACTCCACTTCACCTAAAATCTCATACAAACCACCCTCTATCTGTTCATAATCCTCTTTAGAGATGATCCCCTGTTCACAAAGCATATACGCATGTGCACGTGAACCTTCTATATCTTCACGATAAAGTACTTTATCAAAAGGGAGTGAGTTATTAAGATCTTGAAGTAGTTTTGAACTCTTCTCAGAGATTCTTGCAGAGGCAATTTTTTTAGACATTATGATTTCCTAGAATGTAGTTAATTAAGAGTATTTTATCGTAAAGTACGTTTAAGAAGGTTTGGAGAAAAAGGAATAACCGAAGAGCCTAAAAAAACAAGGGAGTTATTATCTAGGGAGATAAAGAGAAAGGCTCTTCTATAAAAGGTAACCAAAGAGCGAAACAAGGAAGTTTACAATTTTTG
>CBFCXZ010000019.1:0-40998 GCA_965602275.1 uncultured bacterium | reverse complement strand
GAAGTTTGTTTTGCATTTTTTGTTTCTTTTATATCTTGAAAACTAAGTAGTATTTCTCGTAGTTTGAGAAATATTTCAGCGTATTTTCCATTTATATCTTTATCAAACTGCATTGTTATCCCACCAATTCTCCTCTAAAGGATTATCATCAATGAAAAAGCTTCATCCCTCTTGCCACATCTTCTTCAAGCTTTCCAAAAGCTCTATCCATAGCATCTACAATACTACTGGCATCACTTTTAGTAGGTACTATTGTACTAAAAAGTTTTGCACTACGCCTATGAGATCTCATATTTTCAACTTCCCAGTTAGCATCAAGATAGACCCTGTCTCCTTGAGCTATGAAGCGTGTTACATGTACTTTTACTTTTATAGTAGGTTGTTTATCTACACCCCAAGGATACACAAACACACTAGGTTGATTAAACTTTTTTTGTAAAAAACCTATAAGTCTATGTGTCAAGCCGGCATCCAGATCTTCAGCCCATACTGCACCATCTAAAAAGATGATCTGACTTGCTGATTTTGCTACTGCTATTTCTCTTTTGAAAAGGTACTTAGGTACAGTGATCTTCTCTACACCTATCACTTGATTTTTATATGTATAGATTACGCTTGGTTGTGAAGCAGTTGAAAGTACATAGTAATTAGATGATATACAGCCACTTAAACCCAGCACTGTGATAAGTGTTAAAAGTAATTTAGTTTTCATTATTTATCTCCAAAGATGAGTGAATTTGGTTTACGGTTAAGCATCTCTAAGAACTGTTGCATCTCTTTAGAAGTCTTAGTAACCACTTTAAGTGTTTCTGCGATTTGATGTGTCAAGAGAGAGCTATTGTCATAACCTTTGACTACTTTTTTAGTTGTTCTAAGCGTTTTAGTAAGCTCTTTAAGTGCCTTGTTTATCTCATCAGGTAAGGCTGTAAATGATTTTTTACCGCTAAGATCATTGATATTTTTAACTGTCTTTTGAAGGTCAAGAAGTACCTTGTTTGCATTGGCAACAGGCTCAGAACTCTCATTAACCACCTTATCTATAGAAGTAATAAGTTTTTTGAGTGGAAGATCATTGAGTTTAGCTAAGATTTTTTTTACTTCATCCATCACACCACCACCATCACTTTCTATGGTTGGTAACACAGCGTAGTATTTCTCCTGAGTAATCATCTGCTTAGTAGTGTTCTCTTCAAAAACCAGATCTACAAACAACGTACCGGTGATAGGATCCGTAGGTATGATCTTTGCACGTAACCCCTCCTCTACAGCCTGATAGAGGTTCTCTTCACCTGTATGATTTGCATCCTGGCTATCTTCAAATACTGAAGTATCTATCTCTACAAGTACCTCACCTCTCATCTTATGTGTCTCTTTTTCATAGGAGAGCTTTATCTCTTTTACCTCTCCCACATGAAAGCCATCATAACGTACGGAAGCATCAAGCTTTAATTTAGCAAGAGAGTCTTGCGTTCTCAACATAAATGTTTTTATATTTTTTCCACCAGAACCTATCTTTTTACTCCCTATAACATTAGAGTTTTTATAAAGCGGAAAAATAAATGCATAAGGTACACTCTTGCTATCATCTGCTCCAGAAGAAGAGAACTCAATAGCTCCTTGTATCAAGTCAGTAGCAGGGGCTACCTTTACATCCAGACTACCATTTGATAAACTTACATCTAAAGTACTTCTTACCCAAAATTTTGAATCCGTATGCACATAAGGTACATAGATTCTATCGATAAATACAATAACATCCATGGATTTGCCATCTAGAGAAAGTACTATGTACTCTACCTGCCCTACTTTAATATTTTTAAAGTAAATAGGTGTACCTACCTTAATCGTACTGTCACCTCTAGAGCTATTAAGCTGGTAATATTCTCCCCCTCCTACATCACGATATGCATGGTCTAATCCTACATGCTCCTCTGTAAACACTCCACCTTTTTCAGAATTCATATTAATATATGTTCCAGAAATAAGTGTCTCTAATCCTGAAACACCCGAAAATCCAACTTCTGGTTTTACGATCCAAAATTTACTATTTCCATTGAGATAAGGTGTAGCTGATTTATCCATTCTGGCGATAACTGTAACCCCTTCACCATCTTTTTGTAACTCTATTCTCAACACTGTACCTATAGGAATATCCCTATATTTAATATGACTCTGTCCTGCTTGTAAACCTTCATTTTTAGGAAAAGTGATCCTGATTTCAGGACCCAATTCTGAATAGTACTGATACGCCAACCACCCTGCAATCAACAATGCTACAAAAGGAACGATCCATATAGAAGTAATGAAATTGAACTTTGTTGATTCTTCTATCTCTGGTATTTGTTTGGGCATCTATCTATTCTCCTTAATCAATCGCAAGCCATTATATAACGCATATAGAGCAAAGCTCCATATACTACGTTGACACTGTGTCCTCTTCAGCAGAGTGCTCACGCAACTAGTTGCTTTTATTATCATTAACGATTCTCCTTAATCAATCGCACATCAAAGGCGTGTGCTGCCAAAAGTGTAAAAAACACAGAAAGTGCAAAAGCCGTTGCGGCCGTACCTGCGACTATTTCTACATTGGCCAAGTGTATGAGTGCTGCGAGTATGGCTACGACAAATACATCTATCATCGACCATGGACCAATGACTTCTGTCATATAATAGAGTTTATGTTTATTTACTTTCTTGTCTTTTCCTAAAGGGTATTTTACACTAATTAACAGATAAAACAAGATAAGAAATTTCAAAACAGGAATAACAATAGAGGCAAAGAAGATAATAGCAGCTATAGGATACGACCCATGCTCCCATAACATAATGATACCTCCAATAATAGTACTGCCTTCTGTAGCCCCAAACTGTTTAGTGATAAGCATGGGATAAAGGTTCGCAGGGATGTAGGCAATGATAGCCGTAATAAGAAATGCCCAACTCTTCTCTGTTTGAAAATGCTGATGTTTATAGATAGAAGATCCACAGCGGCGACACTTGTTTTCTTTATCCTTATCGATGTTCACTGCTTCACAGATAGGACAACGTATGAGTTCGTCTTCTTTTACTTCTATCATCTCTCTTCCTTTTCAAGAAAGACTCTTTTTCTCAACATCCATATTTCAGAGACATGTATCGTTCTGGTCACATACAGATCAAGCAATACAAATGCCATCAATGCCCAAAAGGCTATTCCCATATGTATCTGTGCATAGCCTATGAGTTTTACCAGTGCCACCAAAATACTGATGAGAAAGATATCACTCATACTCCATGGGGTGATATGGGAAAGCAGCACAAGTAACTCTTTACTCAACTTTTCTCCTATTCTCAGTTTTAAAAGTAAAAATACCACACTATAAATAGAAAATATCATCAAAGGGAAAATAAAAATGAGAAAAGAACAGATCAATCCTACGATGTAAAACCCGCTATTAAAAAGACTTACAAAGGTTTTAGGAATAGTAATAAACTGTTCATGCCCAAGTAGCTCTATCTTAACCAGTGGAAAAAAATTTGCAACTGCAAAAAAGATGAGTGCTGCGATACTGAGTGCCAACCCATGTTCAGCAAGTCTGCTATCGTACCGGTACAAAACAGTCCCGCATTCACGACAACATGCTTTCGAACCATCTTGGATCGTTATCTCTTTATGCAGAGTATGGCACTGGTGGCAGATAACCAAGTTATCTAAAGCATCTTCATTTTCAAGTTTCATGGATATAATTATATCCAAGAAAACTACAAGGATGATGATGAAAATACTCTCTATTGGTAAGACCCTACATCATAATGAACTGGATATCATCTCTATAGAGGTTTCTTCTCTGCCCGAACATCATGATATAGAACGCTATACTTATATCATCATCAACGGTGGAGACGGTACCATAAGAAGAGTACTGAAACAACTGCATGACTTAGACCATATGCCTATCTTCATCCTCAACCCTACCGGTTCTTTTAATGTAGTTGCAAAGATCCATCGAGCACCCAAGATAGAGAAAGTTTTAAATGCCATTGCAACCGGTGAAAGCCCTAAAACCCAAAAGCAACACATCTTTAAACTCAATGACGAGGTGTTTCTCTTCTCGGCAGGAAATATGGGAGACTTACAGCACATCTTCCTCTCAGAAACACTACGTTTTGGACTGCTCAAACATGGCATACTCAAGTACATCCTTGCAGTCATTCTCCTCATCCCTGCCCATGTGATCATGACACCTTTTATGTTGATGAGCAAGAGCAGGTTTTTCATCTTTACCCCTCTACGTTTCATTAAAAAATTTGGAAGTTTTTACGGAGAGGTCAACGATATAACCATTGATCTGGAGAATGAATACAACATGTTAGAGCTTGATGGAGACATCATCACTGTTCACGGAAGACATTTACACATCAAACAGGCAGGGAGTGTGCCTGTTGTTACACAGTAGATAGTGTGAAAAACTATAAATAACCCCAAAAACAGGGTTTATTCAGCATATTTATCATAAAGATACTCAGCCAACCCAGTTGATTCACTATCACTCATAACACCTTTTAGAGATGGCATAAGACCGAAGTCTTTAATGGCTTTTTTTCCGTAAAGAGATTTTCTCTTATCCGGTGCATCAATATAATCTTTAACAAAAGCGATGAATGCTTCTTTCGTTTCAGTTTCAGCTTTTAGTTTGATGATAACATCCTTCGCATACGGTGCTTCATATATATGTGTAATTTTACCTCCAGATTCATCAACACCTACTACTGTAGTATGACAACTTGCACAATGTTTGCTAAAAAGTGCTTCATTTGATTTGGCCAATTGTGCTGATTTTTCATCTGCTTTAGAAAGTACAACTTTTTCCACTTCTATCTTTTGTGGCTCTTTACCATAGTCACTATAAAGATACTCAGCTAATATAGTTGATTCACTATCACTCATAGCACCTTTTAGAGATGGCATAAGACCAAAGTCTTTGATAGCTTTTTTTCCGTAAAGAGATTTTCTCTTATCGGGGGCATCAATATAATCTTTAATAAAAGCGATGAACTCTTCTTTGGTTTCAGTTTCAGCTTTTAGTTTATCTATAACATCCTTAGCATAGGGGGCTTCATATATAGGTGTAACTTTACCGCCAGATTCATTAACCCCTACCACAGTAGTGTGACAACTTGCACAATAACTGGTAAAAAGTGCTTCTCCAGATTGAGCCAATAGTGTAGATGTAGCAAGCAGTGTAAACAGTGCAATGTTTTTCATTTTCATCTTATAAAACCTTTAATTAAATTTACTAGAATTATATCATATATAATTCTATTTTATGATAATTATAAGTTAAACTATTGACATATGGACATATGTTCGATATAATTCCTTCAATATTTGGACATATGTTCATAATATAAAGGAGTCTATAATGCAATCGGGAAGAAGAAAAATAACACGAAATATTGCTAAAGACCATACTCAAGTCTGCTTTAAACCCTGCGGTATACAAAGGGACCAGCTTGAAAGAATGATCATTGATGAAGATGAGATGGAAGCACTGAGACTTAGTGATTTTGAAGGCTTATACCAACAGGAGTGTGCAGATAAAATGGGTATTTCCAGAACGACCTTTTCCCGACTCATTGAAAATGCACGTAAAAAAATTTCTGATGCCCTACTGCATCGCAAGGCGATTGTCATGACAAAAGAAAATGAATTTAAGGAAAAATAATGAAAATAGCAATACCTGTAAAAATGAATAAAGAAAATGGCCCCATAGCACCACTATTTGGTAAAGCAAAATGGTTTGCAATAATTGAAGATGGCAAGTTAACCATAGAAGCGAATCCTGCACAAGGTGGACAGGCTGTCATTGAGTGGTTCAATCAAATCAATGTCGATATCATCATCATGCAAGAGATGGGAGCTGGACCTTATGGGGCAATTCAAAAACTCGGAACAATGAAGATATATCATTCAGGCTTTGAACGTATTCTTATAAATGATGTACTTCTGAAATTTGATAACCAGGAACTGCCTTTTCTTGATGATGAGGGCATGGCAAAGATCATCGCACACCATGAGGTGAGACACTCACATGATCACGATCATGGCCATCATCACAATTATTAAAAGTAAGACTTGAAAAAATTTAAAAAATAAAGAAAAGAAGGAAAGAAAATGAGACTTATATTCCCAACAGATGAGAGTAATGGATATTTATCAAAAAGAGGTGCACATTTTGGTAAAGCAAAATTTTACACAATTATTACTTTGGAAAATGATAAAATCATTTATGTAGAGTGTGTAAGCAATCAAGGTCATAGTGGCGGGGCATGCGGCAATGCCGTAGCTAACATTATGGCACTGAACCCTGACGCATTGGTTGTATCTGGTATTGGTGGTTCTCCTGCCCAAGGGTTTGCACAAGCTGGACTGGATCTTTATTTTGATCAAAATTCAGCAACTGTAGAGACAAGCATAAAGATGTTCATATCAGGTAAACTTGAAAAAAGCACTGGAAACGGTACTTGCTCAACACATTAATATACATATAAATTAAAATTATAAAGAGAAAAAATGAAATATATTTACATTATACTCGTAATCGTTCTTATCTATTTTGTAGGGAACGACATCTATAAACAAAATACAAAAACTGTTGCAGGAGCAAAAAGCACCCGTCTTTCCTGCCATAAGACATGTAAGGTTTTTGAAAGAACTTATGATGCTGAATTGCTCGAAAAGGCACAAGAGACTGTCCGTGCAGGAGAGTATAAACTTACATCCCGCATTAAAGAGGCTAAGTTTATGGAAACAAAGATGTTCCAGTATGTTAAACTTGAAAAAGTTGACCAAATACTAAAAGATGCCATAGCGAAGAGAAGACAAGCTGATGCAAAGAGCAATGGTAAACTACACATAGATTACTACATTTATGAAAATGACAAAGCAGACCCGGGGAAAAAAACAAAGAAAAGTAAACTCTATGCAGGGTTCTTACGCTTCATCTTGACCTATAATGGCAAAAAGATCTACTCTGTTCAGGCAGATTTTATGGATCTACAAGGCAAAGACATTCAAAAGAGTGTTGAGTGTGCCATAGAGTCATTTGTGACGGCTTCATAATGACTTTTGAACTAAAACAAATCGCTACTGTCTGTTCTCCTTTTTGTGATTTGGTCAATATGCCCGTGCAACCCAAAGGTGCAAGAGACACCTATGCTACAATAGAGTTTAAAGAGGAGTATGTAGAAGGTTTAAAAGATCTGGATGGTTTTTCTCATGTCTATCTCATATATTTTTTTCATAAAGTCAAAGAACCAAAACTTTCTGTTATTCCTTTTAATGACATGACCCACACTTCAAGAGGTGTTTTTTCAACAAGAACACCCATGCACCCTAACAGTATGGGACTTTCAGTGGTAGAACTCGTGAAGGTAGAAGGCAATGTCGTTACCATCAAAGGGGTTGATATATTAGATGGCACCCCTCTCCTTGATATCAAGCCTTATATTGAAAATTTTGATAAAGTAGAAGGTGACATCAAGTCTGGATGGATGAAATCCAGCCAGGAAGAGGTAAGTCAGAAAAAATCTGATGATAGATTTGTAGAAAAGTAATAGAACCTAAAAACAATTACATTTAAGGAAGGAAATATGAAATTAAAAAAAATCACTTCACTGGTAATGCTCTGGTCAATGATCATGCTGACCTATACAGGCATTATCCTCTATATCGCACCTTATGGCAGAGTGGCCAACTGGACCAATTGGGAACTATTTTGCTGGGATAAGCATCAGTTTGCCCAAATTCATACCACATTTATGGCACTTTTTATCGTAGCTACTTTACTACATGTTTATTATAATTTTAAACCCATGGTAAGTTACATGAAAAATCAAATGAAGCAATTTGTATTTTTCACCAAAGAGATGATCGTAGCACTTGGTATCACATTACTATTTTTGACAGGAACACTTTTTGAGATACCGCCTTTTTCTACTTTTGTAGCATTTGGAGACAGCATCAAAGATAGTTGGGCAGAGAAGAGTGATGAGCCTCCTTATGGACATGCAGAAGAATCCACACTTAAAGACTTCAGCCAAAAGACAGGTTATGAATTGCAGCGTGTCCTAAAAGTACTGCATGAACACAATATCACCGCAAAGGATTCCCAAACACTCGAAGAGATAGCTAATAAAGAACAAAAAACTGCCAAATATCTTTTTGGTATGATCCAAAAAGATTTAGGAGCATCAATATCACAAAAGAAGATCAGTGGTCTTGGCAGAAAAACATTTGCACAAATTGCAAAAGAAATAGATATCAACCTCGAACAATTTCTAAAAGAGCTTGAAAACATGGGGATCAAAGCTGATAAGGACGATAAATTTAAAAGCACTGTTGAAAAACAGGGATTTAACGCAAGAGAAGTAGTCAATGTATTTTTGCAAAGTAAACCAAAAGAAAAATAGTGGTTGAATATCTATTATATGGGCACTTTAAGATCTCATCACAAACGCTAAAAAAAATATTGGCTCTTGCTTTGTACAGTATCGCCATTAAAATACTTTTAGGATAAACCGTGAAACAAGAAACACCTACACTCAAAAAAGCCTTTAGCAAAGCTTTCATAAGTTTTATCTCCATTACCCCTATGTTGATCGCTGTAATAGGCTTGGTAGGACTTATGCAGATCTATGTCACACCCGATATACTCGCTACATTTTTTGGATATGGGCCTATCATGGATACTCTGGCAGGGACTTTGGCAGGAGCCATCTCCATGGGACAAGGGGTGATCAGCTATGTGGTAGCCGAAGGACTCCTCGAGCAAGGTGTTTCACACTATGCACTCAGTGCTTTTATCCTTGCCTGGGTAACCTTGGGTTTTGTACAACTTCCGGCTGAAGCAAGTGTTTTTGGTCTGAAATTTACATTTTATCGTAATATTTTAACACTCATCTCTACGATCATCATCGCTTATGCAACGGTACTCACCGTAGGAGCAGTGTCATGAAGATAAAATTTAAAGGAATGAAGTTTCTGATCATCGTACTTATAGCCTATGTAGTTCTTCTGCTTGCAGACATGCCCCATGCCCTGTCTGCACTTCAAAAAGGCGGCTCTATACTTCTGTCACTCTTACCATTGTTTCTCCTTATTATCATACTTACAGCACTGATAAACTATTTTTTGAAACCAAAACAGATCATAAAGCACTTTGGTAAAGATAGCGGAGCAAAAGGGATATTTTACGCACTGATCGGCGGTATCATCAGTCATGGGCCGATGTATGCATGGTATGGTATGCTACAGGACATGCGTTCTCATGGACTCAAAGATGGATTGATAGCGGTATTTATGTATGCCCGTGCTGTTAAATTACCACTTTTACCGTTTATGGTTGATCTGTTTGGTCTGTTGTTTACTATCATCATGACACTTTATATTTTGATCGCTGCTGTGCTTCAGGGAAAAGTGATAGATAGGGTGATGAAAAGAGATCTTTAAAAACTAGGAGCTCTTAGCTATCTTATAAGGAACTTATCTGACTTTCTATTTCACTTTTCTTTTTTTCATAAGCATCAAGTATATCTTTAGAGGCAACTCCCTTACATCTTTTTCTCACTTCAGCAAGACTTCCCTCTATTTTTCCTAATGTCATTTTATAATACGCTACCTGATCTTTCTCCCCAAAAATTTCAACTAAGGATTGGTCTGTACTGCTGTTACTATTTGCAATAGTGTCCCAAAATGCTGTTTCTGCTCTTTCACACATTTTAAATTTATACCCATCAGCATTTGCTGTTGTAGTAAACGTAAGTGCAATAAGTGCCATTAGTAGTATTTTAGTCAGTTTCATTTTTTTCCTTATTACGTGTAATTTCTTATCTTAACAAATTATTTCTAATAGATGAAGTTATTTGGAGCCATTACCCTCCTGTGGCTTTTTCAACTCATGTGTTTTATAATGCTCATCAAACCACTCAGGTATCTCAAACTCTGTCTCTACAAGCACTTGAGCATAGTCTCTCATCTCTTCCCCAGTGAGTTCGATCTTAGGCATGACACCAAACAGTTTTACTGCAGGCTTCATCAAAGTACGTTCTTTGCTCGGAGCGGCTAAAAAAGTCTTCATACGCTCCATAGCTACGGTCATATTACCGTCAGCCAGTCTCAGATAGACTTGATTGATCGCTATGAGTGGTGGGGCTATTTTATTTTTCTCATAGGTATCATGACAAGACATACATGCTTTTTCAAAAGCATAGAGTACTTTTTCATCGACATGGGCATGGAGTGTAGTTGCACTCCATAAAGAGACTAAAATCAAAATGATTTTCACTCTATCCCCTTGTAATACTCCACTACCCTGTTATCTACGTGGATCACCCTGTTCAAATACTGTGTCAGATCTCCCTTGTTAAAATCCAACTTCAGATTTTTAGGATTTATGGCTCGTGAAATAGCCACATAAAACTGGCTAGGTGCAAAGATATTATCTACATTACACACCAAGTCGTCTATGCTCATTCCTTGTGATTTGTGTATGGTGACGGCATAGGCTAGCTTCAAAGGAAACTGTGAAAGCGTAGCGAGAGACATGGTTTCTACCGTACCGTTTTCTTTGACTATCATATCAAGCAGGTCAAACTCATGGCGTTCCACCCTGACGAATTCTTCTTCTTTCTCTACGATGAGATGGTCTTCCTCTATCTTTCTGAGTATGCCTCTCTCACCGTTTACAAATTTACCCCATTTGTTCACCGTAAAAAGGATGGGAACACCCTCTTTAAGTGTGAGTTGTTCAGAGATAGGCAACATATTTTTCCAGCCGGCCAACTTCTTCTCGTGTACTTTTCCAAACATATCTATGTTTGCGAAGAGTATGGTCTCTTCTGTGTCGAGTTCATTTATCTTGGCTCTATTGGTCTGTTCCACTTCCAGGTTACGTCCATACAGGTATGTCGGGTCTTTCTTCATCCCTTCTGTGTTCCAGAGTCTTGTCATGTAACTTACCACTTCTTCATCACAGAGCCCTTTTCGGACTTTAGAAAGGATATGTGTAAACTCTGCATCTGTGGTACGTTTCATCTCGGTCAGCTCTATAACCATTAAATCGAAGCGTTCCCATGCCATACTCTCAAAGGCATAGAGTTTAGCTCCAAAGATATCGTTTCTACCGTTTTGTTTCTGTATAGGTGGCAGTTGAAAGAAATCTCCCACAAAAAGTACTTTTCCAAGATAGCCGTAATTGTTCAATCTGTACGCTATCATATCGAGCAAGTCTGTACTTACCATAGAGATCTCATCAATGATAATGAGATCTGTGGCTTTGAGTACTTTTTTGAGGTCAGTAAGCCTTTTTTTCGCTCGTTTATCACCCGCAGCCAATTCATCAAAGTTGGAAGCTATCCCAAAGACAAAAAAGCTATGCACAGTAAACCCACCTATGTTTACAGCACTTACTCCTGTAGAGCCTAATGATGCAACCTGCTTACCTCTTTTTCTGTAATCAGAGATCACTTCATTGGTAATATAACTCTTCCCTACTCCTGCACCACCGGTTAAAAAAACATTGGAGTGCTTCAATGCTTCTAATACTTCTACTTTATCACTCAAAATCCAGCCTTATCTACAAATCCTTTTTGACAACGGCTTCGTGTTTGTTTTCCCTTTTTAAGCAGTACTCCCAAATCATCACTCCCAGTTCCCAAATACAACCAAAGCTCAGTGATGAGCCCGCCTTTACACTTCAACTCTACACGTTTACCTGTACCTATACCAAAATTCCTATTGATAACAGCTCTAACTTGCTGAAGTGTTACATGCTTACCAATGTTCTTAGTAAAAAATGCTCCCACCTTTGAGTCATTCACCTGCTCCACTAAATTTACAGTATCTTCATAATAACTGTTTGCATCTGTCCCATAGCAGGTTCCATGTTTGATCCACTCATGCTTATGAAGATTTGAACTAATACCAGGCATCACCTTGGTAAGCCTCTTCATCACATCATCACTTAAACCCAAAGCTGGCAATCTATTCCACTGTTTGTGTTTATCCATTGCCACATGTTTTTTACTCACACCGCAGTAGATTCTATTTCTAGGCTGTGGCCATAATCCATGCAACACAAAATGCTTCTCATTGTACTTATCTTTAGCAAAAGAAAACATACTTCTTTTACACTCTTTTTTGTACCTGTGTGTTTCACAAAAAGCATTATGCCAACTCAGAACTAAAAGGTTTTGTTTTGAAGTTACTACGCTCGTCATTCCCAACCCCGATCGGGAATCAACAAATCTTTTTGATGCCATACTTTTAGATGCTTTTTCAAGTTCATCCTCTATGCTAACAACCTTACTCTCAACTTCTTTAACATTCATTGGATTGGAACCATTATCACTCTTAGAAAAACACTCATCATTTACCCATCTCTGTGCTGGTTGTTCACCTTTGATGAGAACAAGAGCTTGTCCTTTATGGTACTTGAGAATGGTATATTTCTGTTTAGTATCCAGATGTACAGCATGTGTATTTTTGCTGTGTTTCATGTTGTTGAATGCAGGGCATTCTTTAGTAGGAAAAGCTTCATTCCTTGCTAGCAATGTAACTGTAAAGATCATAGATATTATAATGAATTTATACATCTAAAAATACCTCAATAATTTTTTGAGTATTATACTGTAATAAATATCAATAAAATAAACCTATGATCTTATTTTTGAAACAAACAAAGCAAACCATAAGAAGTACTATCTTATCATTAAATTATAAGAATAATAAGGTTAATTAATGAGTAAATCATTTAGATTAGGTACATCACCCACTATCGGAGCACATATTCTTCCAGGTAATCCTCTAATCAATATTAGTGAAAGACTTAACAGTAAAATAAAATTGACTATCAACACATGTGATAAAATAATTGAAGGTATCAAAAAGAAAGAACTTGACCTGGGACTCATAGAGTCTCCTATCTTTGATGATGCACTGGTCTACAAGGAGTGGATGGAAGATGAGTTGGTCGTTTGTTCAAAAATACCTCTGCAAGAGCCATTGGGAGAAGATGAATTAAGCCACTGTAAACTGCTATGCAGAAATGTTAACTCACCTACAAGAATGTTTATCACAGACTTTTTTGAAGAGTTAGGTCTCTCTTATGAAACTTTTTACTCCTTATTTGAGATTGATAATGCCACCTCAGCCATACAAGGCATTAAATGGTCAAAGCCAAACAGTGACCACCCTACCGTGGCGATCGTCTCTCAACTTGCTATAGAAGATGAACTTGACAAAGAGGTACTATACGAGTCACGCATCGAAAACAAACCCATGTACAGAAAATTCTATCTAATATATAACAAGGAAGATGGAAACCATTCATACGTTGAAGATATCATCAAATATCTTCAAGAGGGGCAGTAAATCTTTTCTGCTTCCCATCATCTCCGATGGGAGCCCATGCCAATATACTTCCTGTACGATATAATATTGTATATGCTTTTCGATTGAGGATAAGTGAAACAATAAAAGGAGATTTTATGCGTTATTTCATACTATTACTATCGATGCTATTTTTATTAGGCTGTATTCCTTATGCTGATCATGCACTCACTGAACCCAATAAAGAACAGATAGACCCGTCTGTCATCGGAACGTGGTTTTGGAAAGATAACCGTGAATCAGGCTACATTCACATAGGTCTAGATGAAGAAACAAAGTTGATCCGACTGATAATGATAGAGATGAAAAAAGATGGCAGATTAAAGTCTACAGAGTTAACTGGTCATACATCATCACTGGCAAAAAACACCTACTTAAATCTCAAATGGAAACAGCCAGAAGATGATAAATCTACAGGATATATGTTTATCAAATATAGGATAACTTCAGATGGACTTGGTCTTGGGTTTATGAATCCGGAAGTGGTAGAAAAGGCAATAGAAGCAGGATCACTCAAGGGTAAAGTAGAAAAAGGCAAATGGCTCTCATTAGTCTATATTACACAAGAACCCAAAAAGCTTCGAAAGTTCATCCTCAAAAATGACAAAGTGTTATTTCCGGAGATGAAGTATTTGCCGAGGCTAAAACTGCCTGATCATGAGGTGAAGTAGCTACTCTTGAGTTAGTTTTTGCTATCATAACTTTATGATTTTCAATAACTTAAACTTTTTAGAGAACCTTCCGTTAGAAACGTACCCTGATCACTTTGGTACAAGCAAAAAGCAAAGGCATACATCTAAACGCTTTCGTTCAAATATGATGCTAAACCCTCTCAACCTCAAACACCTTAACCGTATGGATGAGAGTGATGCAGATATGATCACCCTTAATCTTGAAGATGCCATCGCACCTAGTCGAAAAAAAGAAGCCCTTTACAACATTGCTCTTTTTCTCTCCCATATGGAGGAATCCAACTCTTTCATCATCGTGAGAACCAATCCTCTAAATGAGGGGGGAACTGAGGAGATAACATTTCTTAATGATTTTGGTTTTGATGCTGTACGTGTGGCTAAAGTAAAGAACCAGACAGAAATAGCCCAGGCACTTACCCTACTCTCTAAAGATAAAGAGTTGCATATCTCTCTGGAGACCAAAGAAGCTTTTGAGAGCTTAAGCACCCTTCGCATAGACGAACGACTTACAACGGCAAATTTAGGCATTTTAGACCTGCTTACATCCCTTGGGCTACCCCAGTCCATAGTTACGCTTAAAAACCCTACCATAGACTACATGCTCTCTAAGTTTTTAGTTGATGCAAAAACCGCAGGCATACACCCCATCTCTTTTATGTTCCAAGAGTATAATGATATTGATACTTTCAAAGCTTGGTGTGAACATGAAAAGATGATGGGCTTTGAGAGTAAAGCTTGTATGGGTCCGAAGCAGGTAACCATAGCCAATGAGGTTTTTGGTGTCAGTACACATGAGTTAGAACGTGCAACACATATCAAATCCACTTTTGAAGCCCATGCAGCCAAAGGGATCAACGGGTTTATGGATGAGAAGTATGGCTTCATCGATGAGCCTATTTATCGTGATGCACTTTTAGTGTTAAGTACTGAGAAAAAGCAAAGATTATTATGAAAATTATTAAACTACTATTACTCATTGCACTTATACCATTTCTTCTGATGGCAAATGATGACAGACCCCCTATTCCCTATAATTACCCAGCCAAAAAAGAAGTACAGAACTTCATCAATATGATGGTAAAAAAATACCATTTCAAACGTTCTTATATGACTTCTGTAATGAAAGATGCAAAACTGGATCGTGACACGTTGGCTAGATATACAGGCAGATACAAAGTAGGTACAACCAATGGTCCCTGGGAACGATACAAGGCACATGTACTTGACCCTGTAAGTCTAAAGAAAGCAAAGAAGTTTAAAAAGAAATACTATAAAACACTTTTAAAGGCAAGCAGAGAGTATAAGGTAGATATGGACTATATGGTTGGGTTTATAGGTGTGGAGAGTAAGTTTGGGGAGTATAGTGGTGATTACCGTGTGTTAGATGCTCTGGCTACCCTCGCCTTTCATAAGAACCGTATGAAGAAATTTTTCAAATCTGAGTTTAAGCACCTCTTTCTAATGGCAAGAGAACAAGGGTATGACATCACTAAACTGCAGGGTTCTTTTGCAGGTGCCATGGGTATGGTGCAGCAAGTACCTTCTGTTTTCAGAAAATACGGCATGGACTATAACCGTGATGGAGTAAAAGATCCATGGGATCTAGAGGATAGCATAGGCATTATCGCAAGATTTATGCATAAGAACAAATGGAGAAAAGGTGCACTTGTAGCCGTGCCTACAGAGTTTAAAGGAAAACGCTACCGTAGACTCAAAACAAGTCACAGACGAACTCTTCCATTGACTACCATCTTAAAACACGGTATTAAGCCTTTGGGTCGATTTAATGAGTCAAGAGCATACCTGCTTAAAAACCGTAACCTTACCCATGATGATATCTGGCTGGGTGCACGGAACTTTAAAGTACTTACACGCTACAACAACTCAACATCTTATGGAATGGCGATACATTTGATCGCGCAGGCAGTTAAATAAGCATGTGTTATTTAACGCTCAAACATATATCAAGAATATGATGTTTTTGCGGATGTTCCTCTGGATTATTCAGATAGATCTCATAGCTGGGTCGTGATAGATCCATACTATAACCATTTTTTCCCACCCATTCCACTATGGACTCCCAAGCAGATCCATACTCTTGTGCTTCTTCCAATTCGCAATGCATGACAGCATATTTTCCGCCCGGTAAAACTTTCTTTTGTATATCACCCTCTACATCGGTATTTTCCGGTATGCTCATACATACATCCAGCTTCAGTTCATCAAGCGGGGTGGATTTTGGGTCATCTGTATATGAAGATAGATATACCGTCTCAGGAGACATCAATCCTTTTGGCCCTGCCCATCCACCCAATTTGTTAAACAGATCAGCAAATATCTCAGGTTTGCCTATATAGTTTCCTGTAAATGAGACACAGGCGACCACTCTTTCTGGTAATTCTTGAATTTTAGGTTCTCTATTTTTCATCATTTCCTCCTAATATAATTGATGTTTATAAAACAAGTTTTTTTGTATGTATTCGGGCATTATCCTCTTTATGGCTGTTCTTGTACCTGTGCAACAGCAACAAGATAATTTTTACCATAGTACTTGGCACATTTTGGACATGTGGTATAGAAAAAATATACTTTTTTCACCTCTTTTCCTCTCTCTTTGACAAGATCTTCCATCTCTTTTTCCCATTTAGGTGCATTTTTATAGGGACCTTCAAAAACCTTTGTCAGGTAATCACCCGATAATCGCACCATCTCTTGTTCGGGAATATCTTTGGTAACGGAAAAGTAATGCTCACTGCTCCATGCAGAAGGATCATAAGATAAGACAATAAAATCATCCTCGCTCATAGCATCGGCTTTTTCGATAGCTGCTAATGTTTTAAGAAATATCGAGCCCATATTGAGAGGAATGTGAAAAAGGCTTAATGTTTTGGCTTTGACGAATAGTTTGTCTTTAAAATGGAGATCCTGTCCATCCCAGCCCTCTGGCTTGAACCGAGGACAGCAGTTTGTCGGATTGTCGCTCATGTCATATTTTGGTAGGGTATTTAGTTCCATCTCTTCCTCCTGTTTCTACCGCTTGGGTTCAAATAGGCAATACAGGCGACTTATATATTACCTAAGCATTTTCTACGGGATATATCCTTTTCTTCTATTATACACAGATTTTTTCTCACTCACGATTCATAGATCAACGGCACAAAAACAAACCCATAAAACTCTTCTCTATCTACATAGGTATCTGAGATCTTTTTGAATTTAAAGATGGAATTTCTTACGGGTATCACTAAAATACCACCTATCTTCAACTGCAAAAAGAGTTCTTCGGGAATTTCATCAGCACTTGCAGAGACAAGGATCCTGTCGAACTGTTCACCTGGCAGGCCAAGCTTCTCTCCTGCTCTTTGGATGCGGCAGTGACTGCCAAACTGAAGCTTTGAAAGGTTCTCTTCTCCCTGCTCTACCAACTCATCCATTCTTTCAAGCCCCGTTACACTCCCTTTTTCTCCCACAATATGACAAATCAGTGCTGTTGTCCATCCTGAACCTGAACCGATATCAAGTACCTTGTCACCCTCTCCAGGCTCAAGTTGCTCCAACATGAATGCCACAGTAGAAGGCTGAGATATCGTTTGGTTATTTCCTATGGGCAATGGAGCATCAACATAGATATGCTCTTCAAATGATTCGGGTACAAAATATTTTCTGTCTATTTCTCTAAATGCATCAATAATATGAGGACTACCCAACATACCCCTCAAAATCATCGAATCAATGAGTTCCTGCTTACTTTCCATGATCTTCTCCTTTATGAAGTTCGTGGTACCCTTCTGGTGCAAGTGCGGTTGCCAACATCACGCTGTTGATGTCGATGTGCTCCTGCCAGGTACTGTTTTGTTGATTTTCTTTTGATAACCAAAAATGGATGATTTCATCTGCAAGTGACTGATACTGTTCCAGATTTTTAACTAATGTCTCGTCAGGAAAAAGATGCAACATCTCTTTGATCGCTTTTAAACCGATCACCAGTCCCAGTTCACGAAACGCAAGACGATACTCAGCCGGATAGCTCAAACTATTTGTATTCAGAAAAGCATCCAAACCCTCTTTAGCCGTATGCAGCAGTTTTAAGAGCATATCCTTCTCCTTAAGACTGCTGTGAATAATGAGCTGTGTCAGTCTGCAGGCATCAGAAAGGAGGCCTCCGATCCCCAACGAATCATCCGTCATCCAGTGTATATTATGGCACATACTCAGAGCATCTGCAATTTCTGCACTAAGATCAGTATCCTCTGATCTTTCAGGATCATATGCTGCAATAGCTGCAAGTTCTTGATAGGTGATAAATGCATCAAGTGCATCATGCTGCCCCATAGAGGAGACAAGAGGATGGCTCAGGTCAATACTCATCTTCCAGTACATACGCTTTTCCATATGTCCCTGGAGTCTGTAGCTAAATTTGGCATGTGCAGTTTTCGCAAGCTCTATCCCCCAGCGGTTGTATCGTTGATCTCCTGTTACCTGGGTAACTCTACTGAGTGCATGCATCCATTTGCTCAGGTAGTGAAAATACTGCCCATCCTGCTCCCACTCCAACTGTTCATCATAAGGTTCTCCCGGCTTTCGTTCGTTCAAGGGCTTTCCTATCCGCAATCCACCGATGGTAGGATGTTTTTCAGCATCCTCTTTATCCAGACCGCTGATCCACCCGCTTCGAACATCATCTTCTCTATGCCGTCCAAGTATATGGTGCACCTGATCGACGAGAGCCAGTGCCTCCTGCAGGTAACACTCTTCACCTGTCTGCCCAAAAAGCCACAGAAAGTTGCAGACGGCAAAAGCATCTGTCCAGAGATAGCGTTGAGATGTCCGCTCTTCTGCTCTCAGATCGGTTCTCTCACTGAAATCCGTCATGATCTCATCTATACTGGATATAGGATTCATTCTTCTACTCTTTAAACGAACGCAGCACTCATATAGCCGACTACCTGTGACTCATCTCCGCTGGCATCTGCACTGGTACGATAATCAAGCAGTATGGATTTCAATCCCTTCTTTTTAGCAGCGGTCAGCATGGCCTCCACACCGATCTTTCCACACGCTTCACACCCTTGATGTAACTCAGCAGTACTAAGCTTCTTAACAGCATCCAGACAGATATTATCAAGTGCATTAGCCTTTTTGATATCATAGTAGTGACTCAGATCGGTACTGATGACCACTGCCGTATCAGGATCCTCAAGAAGATACTCGATCACTTTTGCCAAGTTTTCAGGTGATTCATCTCCATAGACCAGCTCAACGACTGAGATCTCCGGTATATAAGTTTTGATAAACGGTATCTGTACTTCAGTACTATGTTCCTGGTGTGCCTCCGGTACAAAAGCCAGTCCGAAATTCTCTTTCAGTTCCGCTACAAGCTCTCTATCAATCTGCAAAGAACCCAAAGGAGTATCATAAAGATCAAACTCAGAGACACTTGTACCGTTCACATAAACACGGTGACTCGGACCGATCACTACCACTCGTTTGGCATGGGAGTTGCCCAGCAGTCTCAGTGCAAAATTGGCTGTGAACCCAGAATAAACATATCCGGCATGCGGGACGATGACTGCTCTTGGTTTGAGTTGCAGAACATCATCATCCTCTTTCAGATGTTCATCCAGTATTTTGTTGTAATGTTCAAACATTGCCTCAATCTCATTGGGATTAGACGGATAGAATTGTCCGGCTACCGATGTTTCTCTTATACTCATGACCATACTCCTTCTATTTCTCTATTACATTTAGGACAGTGTCCCTCTTTTAGCTTGTTGACTGTAATGCTATAGCCTGTACGGTCTATCAGCAACTCTCCACATTCTGGACAGTGTGTATCCCCATGCACCGGTACATTTCCTAGATAAATATAGTGAAGCCCAGCTTTTTGACCGATCTTTTTGGCACGTTGGAGTGTTTCCAGTTTGGTAGCATCGTGATCGAGCATTTTATAGTCTGGATGAAACGCACTTAAGTGCCAAGGCACATGCTTACCAAGATCATTGGCTATGAATTCTGCCATTTCTGTCAGATCCTTGTCACTGTCATTCTCACCTTCGATAAGTAGTGTTGTCACTTCTACCCATATCTCTTCAGCTACCATTTTTCTAAGTGTATCCTTAACCGCTTCGAGTCCGCCTTTGAGTACCTTTTTGTAGTAAGCATCATCCCAACTTTTAAGATCTATATTGGCAGCATCTACCCAGCTTACCATATCTTCTACGATCTCTGCAGATTCAAAACCATTACTCACAAAGATATTTTTGAGTCCTTTCTCTTTTGCAATGATCCCAATATCTTTTGCATAAGGGTAGAAGATCGTCGGTTCATTGTAAGTATACGCTATCGACTCCGATCCATGTTCCAGTGCCAAATCTACCATTTGTTTCGGACTCACTTCTATCTCTTTATTTACCTTGGTCTCTTGAGAGATATCCCAATTTTGACAGAAAGGGCATTTGAAGTTGCACCCTACTGTACCAAAGGAGAGTGCCTTAGAGCCTGGGAGCATATGATAAAGCGGTTTTTTCTCTACCGGATCAACATTGAGAGCTATAGGGTGACCATACACCAAGTTCTTAAGCTCTCCATCAACATTTTTGTTCACACCACAGATGCCCGTTTGTCCCTCTTTCAGCTTACAATAGTGCTGACAAAGCAAACAGATGATCCTATCTTTTCCTTCTTCTTTTTTATAATATTTCATTGTTTCATGATAAGTCATTTTAACTCCTTTTCTGAGTAACCCTTATGGTTATTGACTCAACTTTATTTCATAATATCACATAAGTATAGAAAAGTCAAGATTTGGGTATTTAGGATAAGCGTAAAAAAGTTTTAAGTTAGTCATCCTTAACCATTATAGAATTAAGGATGATATGATTCAAGAGTTTAAGCTTCAGGAATAGTCCCAACATCCTCAGATGTAAACTTCTGATGGCTACCATCACAATAAGGTGGGTTTTTTGTATGTTTGCATGCACAGACCCACTTTTGTGTTGTAGCTTTTGATGTAAATGCAAGAGGAGTAAAAGAAGTGCCTTTATGACTTCCATCACAGAACGGCTGTATTTTTGAACGTCCGCAGGTACAATAAAAATACTCTTTTCCCTCTTCAAGAGAAGTTTTGACAGGACTGTTATCCGCAATTATTGGCTTTTCCATAATAATTCCTTTTGTTTTATTATAACAAAATAAAATGTATTATGCAGTTAGTACTTCAGAGAAACTTTCTTTATAATAAAGTTCAAAATCCTCTTTTGGTAATGCTTTTGAGAAATAATAACCTTGGAAAATATCGCAGCCATTTTCCAATAAAAACTTAAATTGTTCTTCCGTCTCGATACCTTCCGCTACAGTTTTTAGATCAAATATTTTTGCCATAGAAAGGATAGTAGTGATCATCAGTTCATCGGATTCACGCTCACCCAAATAACTCACAAAAGAACGATCTATTTTTAATTCATCTATAGGCATTTCCCTTAAAGAACTTAGTGATGAATATCCTGTTCCAAAATCATCCATAGAAAAAGAGAAATCCAAATGCTTAAGTTTATTAATAATCACAATAATTCTATGCATATCTTCAATGAGGACTGTCTCCGTCACTTCAAAAATAATTTTCTTCCTTGTATTTTCATTGAGATATTTTTCAGATAAGTACTTAACTTCATCTAAAAAAGAGCTGTGTAAAAATTGTCTCACAGAGATATTGATCGAAAACTGTTCTAATTCTAAGCCCTTTTTATCCCATGATTGAAGCGTTTTAAAAGCCTCTGCAATAATATGATTCCCTAATTCAATGATCAGCCCTGTCTTCTCTGCAATCGAAATAAATTCACTTGGTGATACAGATCCAAACTCTGGACTATGCCAACGAACCAATGCTTCACAACCTATAATCTTCTGCTCCTTGTTAAACTGTGGCTGATAACACAATTTAATTTCATTATGTTCCAAAGCAAAATAGAGTCTACGTTCTATTTCAAGATGATATTCAACCTGTTTAGCCAACGCATCATTAAAGAGTATGATCCCATCACGACCTTGTGCTTTAGCCTGGTACATTGCAATATCTGCTTCTTTAATGAATTGTCTGGCTTCTATTGATGTATGTCCTATACTATTGACACCGATACTTGCACTGATATATAGATGGTGACGATCGATCAGATAAGGTTCCTTCATGATCCGCAACAACTCCTTAGAAAAAGTGTATGCAATTTCCTGGCAATTTTCACTCTCATATAATTCATTACTTACTATTGTAAATTCATCTCCTCCAAGACGAGCGATCATATGTGTATCTTCGCAGTACTCTTTAATACGTTTTGTAACTTTTTTAAGAACCTTATCTCCCAACTCATGACCGAGTGAGTCATTGATCGTTTTAAAATGATCAAGATCGATAAGCAATATATAGGCACATTTTTTAGAAAATTGTACTCTCTTGATCACATGATCCATATAATTTACAAAATGACGACGATTATACAAACCTGTTAATGCATCATGTTGTGCTTGATAATAGTTCTTTTGGAGCAGGTTATAACTGTTATCTGATGCGTAGACCAATACTCCCAAAAAAACAAGAGAGAAGACAGAAAGAACATCGCCATAAAATTCTCCTATCAACATGAAATATACTGTCAAAGGCAACACTAAGATCAATAAAACCGGAAAAAAAAGTTTCCTATCTGAAAACAGCAGTGTTGATGCTACAACAGATGCACCTATTTGGGTGAAAATTGCAATATAATGCAGTTTATTCTCTACTTCACCTGCATATAAAAGAAAAATAAGGGTCCATAATCCAAAGATAATATAGAAAAAGAGTGTAAGTTTTTGATACCAGGTTTTTAGCTCATCTACATCCATCTTTTCTAATTTAAAATCTTTATAGATCTGCCATCCCCATACTGATACCAGAATGACCAAGATATACCAGATCAATGCCGGCATAAGTATATCATGCATCCATCCCAGTGCAATGTACGCTAAGCCAGGTATTACAGAGAGACCTATCATCCATAAAATCTGTTTTTGTAAAAAACCATAAAAATTTTCTTTATTCATAACCGATATTTTATAATTATTTTTATAACTTGAGATTAAAGTATAGATAAAAATATAAAATATCTATCACAAAACATCTGTCTCGTGCAAAAACAACAACCATTCATATATTCAATACATGATATATATTTATTTATCATATGATTTAGTTTTTTGCTATAATCTAAAAAAGGAGTCTTATGAAATATTTACTGTCTTTACTCATCATCACCCTCTCCCTACATGCCGACGAGGCTCAAAATATCATCAAAAAACTAGAAAAGAACTTGCGTGGTGACTACATGTATGCAACCATGAAGATGATAGTGACCAGTAAACGAGGGAAACGTACAGTCAAGATAGAGAGTTGGTCCAAAGGTAATGACAAAAGTTTCATCAAAATACTCTACCCTAAAAAAGACAAAGGTATCACTTTTTTAAAGATAGATAATCAAATGTGGCAGTACATCCCCAAGATAGAACGTACCATCAAGATCCCTGCTTCTATGATGCTACAAAGCTGGATGGGAAGTGACTTTACTAACGATGACATGGTTAAAGAGAGTTCGCTGGAAGAAGACTATACAGCAAAACTGCTCTCAAAAAAAGGTAACTCTGCTACGCTGGAATTACTTCCAAAAGAGGATGCTGCTGTGGTTTGGGGAAAGATCATCATCACTGTTGACTTGAAAAATGCTGTTCCTGTTAAAGAGACTTACTATGATGACCGGATGCAAAAAGTAAGGGTTATGACTTTCTCTAAAGTAGAACAGCATGGATCACACAGAGTACCGATGGTCATGGAACTCAAACCCCTTGATGCCAATAAAAAGAAAAATAGCACGAAGATCATCTTTGAGAAGATAAACTATGATGCAAAAATTGACTCTTCTTATTTTACAAAACATGCATTGAAACGTTACTCTAGGTAGTATGATGCTCTTTTCACTCGCTTTGAAAAATATCCTTAGATCCAAAGGAAGAAGTATTATAACTTTACTTTTGAGTACGCTTACTACCATACTTTTTATCATCTATGTTGCCTTTATGGACGGTTCACATCATCAGTTCATTAAAAGTTCTGTGGAGATCTATACAGGGTATGCGCATATCGATCTCAAAGGCTATAGGGATGATAGCGGTTATGAGAATCTTATAGAAGATGCCGCTCTCATCGATAAAATACTCGAAAAAGACTCTTCTGTCTCTGCTTATGCCCCAAGATTTGAGACCTATGCACTTCTCTCCGGTGACGACAAATCTGTAGGAAGTCTGATTGCAGGCATTGTTCCCTCTCGTGAAAAAGCCTTGAGTAAGCTGCAAGACTCACTCATCAAAGGTGAGTATCTCAATGATAGCGACACCAATGCCATCTATCTAGGGTCAGATCTTGCAAAACGTCTTAAAGTAGATGTAGGCAGTCAGATAGCCATGGTCGGTTCTTCCATCGATTACTCTATCGCTGCGGATCTTTTCACTGTCAAAGGGATCTTCAAAACAGGCCTTTTCGAATTTGATTCACAATCGGCTTTTGTCAATAAATCCTATTTGGACACGGTCATGATGAGTGATAATATAGCAAGTTATTTTACTCTGAACTTTCATGACAATGACCGTATCGACAAAGTGACTACTGCTCTGCAATCTTCACTCCCTTCAGAGTATGAAGCAGTAAACTGGAAAACACTTCTGTCCGCTCTGGTACAAGCTATGTTGGTTGACTCTATTTTTGGGTATATCTCTATCTCTATCTTTTTTGTGGTGATCTTTTTTGTGATCATGATATTTTCCTATGTCAATATCTATACACGTGCAAGAGAGATAGGACTTCTACGAGCATTGGGGCTGACTTCCAAAAATATCTTTGGAATGCTTTTTACCGAGATACTGCTTTTGGCAACTCTCAGTATGGTTTTGGGTACGATCATCGGAGCATCTATTGCCTATTACTATGAACTGTATCCTATTGTCATATCCGGTATAGCTGAGACCTATAAAGAGTATGGAGTGGTCAGTGACGAAGTGCCTATGCACTTTGACCTTTTCACCATAGCATGGAATGCCCTGACGATCTTTATGCTCAATATTGCAGCTATCATCTATCCGATCTCTAAGATCAACAGACTTACAGCGATGGAGGCAATGCGATATGTATAGTAAAATAGCCTCACATCTTGCTTGGTTAAGTTTATGGAGACGTAAAACACGCTCTTTGATGGTGATCATGATGATCGCTTTAAGTCTTGCTGGTCTACTTGGACTACAGGGGCTTTATGACGGTATGATCACCCATATGATCAACACGACCATCCGCAGTGACTCCGGAGAGATATCTCTCTATGCCAAAGAGTATCGCCTCAATAAAAGTCTCGATCAACTACTCAGCCCAGTATCACAGATCGAAAAAGAACTACTTAAGGTCAAAGGCATAAAGTCCTACAGCATACGTTTACAACAAGAGGGACTCATCGCTACGGCACACAAATCACTTGGAGCAACTCTCAAAGGCATTTCCTTGGAAAGTGAGCAAAACTTTGGTCAGTTTGATACTTTTACCACCAAAGGAACTTACAGTTTTGGAGAGAAGAACAAAGGAGCTTTGATCGGTTCAGCCCTAGCCAAAAAGCTCAATCTTGAAGTAGGCAGTCGTGTGATCTTTACTGCTCAGGATGCAAACAATGAGATAAACTCCATCTCATTTCGTATCTCCGGCATTCTCAAAACCGGTAATCCTGCTCTTGACGAGAACTCTGTTTTTGTATCTATGGAAAAGATGTCACAATTTCTAAACTTGAAAGATGCTGCCACACAGATAGCGTTACGTGTAGAAGATACAGAGCAAACACAAAAAATACAAAAAGAATTGCGAAAGTCATTGGAGAACATGGAGGTACTTCGCTGGGATGAACTCTACCCTCTGCTGATACAAATGCGGGATATTATGGAGATCTTCAATTTAGCCTCTTATGCGATCGTCTTTATCGTCGCAGCACTGGGTATCTTCGGGGTGATGCTTGTTTCTGTTTTGGAGCGGATGCGTGAGTTCAGCATCATGCTTGCCATAGGTACCCCTTACAAAATGGTAAGAGACCAGATCATCCTGGAAGCATCTTTTTTAGGCTTTATCGGTTTTATGGCAGGCGCTTTTCTAGGCTGGGTCTCCCTTGTCTATATGTCAACTGTAGGTGTCGACCTACGCTCTTTTGAGGCAGGATTGGAAATGTATGGCTATAGTGCAATTATGTATGCAGACATGCATCTTTACTATTTCCTTCAAGCTTTTTTTGCCGTATTTTTTGCTACCCTACTCTCTATCATCTGGCCTCTGCGCATACTTAAAAAAATAAAACCCATACAAGTCATACAAGGAAAAATGTTATGAAACTCAACCATGTCTACAAAACATTCTACCCCGACAGTCCCAAAGAGGTCAAAGCCCTTACAGATATCAATCTCACATTTGAAAAGGGTGAGTTCACTACACTTAGCGGCGAGTCTGGTTCTGGAAAGACCACCCTTCTTAACATCATAGGTGGACTCGACTCTGCGACAAGCGGACAGATCTTTCTTGATGATGAGGAGATATCTGCCTACAGTGAAGAGAAGATGGCAAAGCTGCGACTGCACGATATCGGTTTCATTTTTCAGGCGTATAATCTCATACATGTACTGACCGTTCGTGAAAATATCGGATTTATTATGAAGCTGCTCAAGTTTGATGATAAAAAGATAGAGGCACGTATTTTAGAGTTGGCTTCCATTTTACAAATAGAAGAGATTTTAGATAAGCTTCCCGGTGAAATCAGTGGTGGACAGCAACAGCGTGTTGCTGTAGCCCGTGCAGTCGCTTCTCGTCCAAAACTCATACTTGCAGATGAACCTACAGCAAACCTGGACTCAAAAAACAGTGAACGCCTCATGAACATGTTGCGCACACTCAACGAAAAAGAGCATGTCACTGTCATTTTTGCCTCGCATGACAAGTATGTTCTAGAACAGTCCAAACGAATCATCGTTCTGGATGATGGAGTTGTCATTGAAGACCGTTAAAGTTGTACTATTATGCTGTCTGACAGTACCTCTAATGGCGGCAGAACATGATCTTATCATAGAGAACACCAATTTTACACTCTCAAAAGTGCCCTACCCCAGTGAAGATAGAGTCCTTTACAACTACAACCGATTACGTTTGACCGACAATATAAAAGAGGGGAATTGGTTTATCAATATCATCGCTGATATAGATAACTATTATGGAGAGGATTATATCCATAGCTTTGAGTACCAGTTTCTACGCGGTATCAAAGCCGATACCCCCTTTGAGATAGAAACTAATCCATATGATTATGGAAACGGTGAAGTGTTTGGACGTGTCCATCGTTTCAATGTCGGTTACTCTGATGAGAAGCACAATGTTGTCTTTGGTCTGCAAAAGATCAGTATGGGAGTAGGACGCATATGGACACCTACAGACCTTTTTAACCCCAGAAATCCACTTGCCCTTGAGCCTGACCAGATCTATGGAGCCTATGCTCTCTCCTATACCTATGCACTGGGTGAACTGAGTGAAGTAATGGGTGTTGTTGCCAAACGTCATGATCACAGTTATAAGTATGCAGGCAGGATCAAAGGAAACGTTGGATTTGCAGACATTGCACTCGACCTCCTTTCAAGCAATGATGCCCAGATGATAGCCTATGAGATAGAAGGCAATCTTTTTGACACAGGCATAGAGTGGCGAAGTGAAGGCGGTTACTTTAAAGACAAGCTTTTAGATAAAGAGTTTTATCAAGGTATACTGGGTTTTGACTATGGTTTTAAAAATGGTTTAACCGTGATGACAGAGTGGATACACTCCTCAAAAACTTATACTTTCGATGAAATTCTTACCCATCAGGAGAGTACACTAAGTAACAACCGTCACCTCTCCTCTGATTATGTTGGAGCTTCTGCCTATTATGAGTTCAACCTACTCTTCAATGGTTCACTAAGCATGATTTATGCTCCTGAAGACCAAAGCAGCTACATATCACCTGTCATAGAGTACAGCATCAGCGATGACGCTTCCATAGCCGTGGGGACAATGCTTTATAGTGGAGATAAAGAGAGTGAATTTGGAAGTCTCGATAACAGCTATTATCTGCGTTTGAAAGCTACATACTGATAATTGAACCCTCTGAACAACCTAGATACTCATAGGGTTCAAATACCCAACACATAAAAAAAGAGATACAAAGTGAAGCAGCTTGGAGATGATTATCATATACTTTATGCTACTATATATGATTATAAAATCACAGGGGGTTCAAAAGAAAATATGGCTTTAAATGAAAAAAGTATCCTTAAGATCATTGCTACTGGTCCCTTAGTTTTCATTCCCTTAGTTATTATTATTACAGCCTTACTGGTTATCAACATTTACAATAACAGTCTTGAAAAAGCCATTTTAAAACTAGAAAGTAACTTGATACAAACATAAAAGAAAGCCATTCAGTCAAAAGTGGACAGTATCTCTGATCTCATTATCTATCAAAAGTCCATTGTCAAAGAAGATCTGACATCAAGACTAAAACATCGAGTTGAAAATGTGATCAATACTACTGAGACCATATATCAGCAGTATAAAGATACTAAATCATCTGATGAGATAAAAAGCATGATTACCACAACACTCAGACCGATGCAATGGAACAATGGTGAAAGTTATATCTGGATAGTAGACTATAACGGTGTCTTACAACTGGGATCAGATAATATTAGTCATTTGGAAGGTACTTCTATTCTTGACATTAAAGATGCTGCAGATCGAGAGATCATTAAAGAAGAGATAGCTTTATGTAAAAAAGATGGAGAGGGCTATCTATGGGATTCATTTAGCAAACCAGGCAAAGATTTGAGTAAACAGTTTGAACAGCTTGCTTTTGTAAAAGCCTTAGGTCATTATGATTGGTATTTGGGAACAGCGGAATTTTTAGATACTGCTATTAAAGCAAGAGATGATAAGCTATTAAAGAGTATTGAAAAACTTGGTGGGACATCAAGTAATTATATTTTCATCATTAATACTAAAGGAGATATGCTACTTAACCCCGGAAAGCCTGAAATAGTCGGTAAGAATATTTTTAAGCTCAACTCTCCTTCATCAGAAAATATTCTTCACAAAATGAAGGATGCACTTCAAGACAAAAGTCAAGCATTTTTATCCTATGTATGGATGAATCCAGATACACAACAAGAAGAGATAAAATATACCTATATCCATACTATTCCTGATAGTGACTGGATCGTAGGAAGTGGATTTTATAGCTCTGCTATTGGAAACACAGTGGCAAAACAAGCCGTATTAATGCATGAAGGCTATTATTCAAGATTCAAATATCTACTTTTTATTAGCCTCATCATTCTTATCTTTGGTTTGATCCTATCTTATTTTCTCTCTCGATATCTCAAAAACAGTTTTGTAACATATCGGCACAAGATCAACAAAGCAACAAAAGACCTGCAAAAACTCAACAAAAATCTTGAAGGCAAGATACAAGATAGAACCAAAGCGCTTGAAGAGATGACAAATGAATTGCAAATATTAGCCTATCATGATGCACTTACCGGACTGCCTAACCGAGTACTGTTAGCTGACCGATTAGAGCAAGCCATCGAAAAAGCAAAACGCCATAACATAGGATTGGCACTCTTTTTTATTGACTTGGACAAATTTAAAGAGGTTAATGATTCTTTTGGACATGAAGTAGGAGACAATGTCTTGAAAACAGTTGCGAAGAATCTCAATGGCATTATTCGCAAAGAAGATACTCTAGCCCGTTTAAGTGGTGATGAATTTACCATTATTATGGAAGAATTAAAACGACCAGAAGATGCATTGTTACTGGCAGAAAAAATCCTTAAAGTACTAAAAGAACCTATACAAGTCAATGGCCTTACTCTATACATTTCATGCAGTATAGGTATCAGTCTGTATGACAAAACAGTAAAAGATGCTCATGATTTTTTAAAATATGCAGATACAGCCATGTACATAGCAAAAGAAAAAGGACGTAACAATTTTCAGTTCTATTCATCAGAAATGACAGAATTGGCATATAAACATATGACCATGAAAACCAATTTACGACAGGCTATTAACAATGAAGAGTTCGTGATACACTATCAACCTCAGATAGACGGACATAGCAATAAATTGCTAGGAGTAGAAGCTTTGGTACGATGGAAGCACCCCACTATGGGATTACTGCTGCCTGAAGATTTTATTCCTTTAGCCGAAGAGACGGGTATGATCATTGAAATTGACCAATGGGTGATAAAAACTGCTATGAATCAAGTTTCCTTATGGTACAAAGAGGGGCTGATTCCCGGTGTGCTTGCGCTCAATATTTCAATACCACAGTTAGAAAGTAATAATTTTCTCCAAGGACTCGAAGAAGACATAAAGAGATATTGTTTTAAACCAGAGTGGGTGGAACTGGAAGTCACTGAAAGGCAGATGATAAAAGAGCCTGAAGGGGTTATTGAAAAACTAGATCAAATAAGTGATCTTGGTATCAATATTTCTATCGATGATTTTGGGACAGGATACTCTTCTTTATCTCTTTTAAAACGTCTGCCAATCCATAGACTCAAAATTGATCGATCATTTGTCAAAGATATTCCACAGGATGCAGAAAGTGTCGCTATCATCAAAGCTATCATTGCACTTGCGAAAAGTCTCAATCTTGATCTTATTGCTGAAGGAGTGGAAACTTCAGTACAAAAAGATTTTTTAATTGATAACGGTTGTACAACTATCCAAGGGTATTATTATACTCCCCCTGTACCAGCGGAAGAGATGAAGATACTGCTCTCAAGAGAGGTATGGTGATCAACCCGCTTCACACTCTCCCACTTTTTTCAAAATATACTTGGTAAACAGCGGACCGATAAACTCATGTATCACAGTGGTAGCGATCACAATATTCAAGATCATAGGTGCCATGGTCTCAAATCCCGCTTCATCTTGAAGGGAAAGTGCCAATCCTATAGCAACACCAGCCTGAGGAAGAAGCCCAAGACCCAGATAATTTTCTGTTTTTTTATCTGCCTTGGAGAGTTTTGCCCCCACCCAGACACCACTAACTTTTCCCAAGAATCGAAACAGAATATAGGCAACTATTACAAGAGGCATCGCAGTGAGTGAGCCCAAGTCCAGGTGCATAGCAGAAAGGATAAAGAAGATCATAAAGATGATCTCTTCAAGATGATTATCGATCTCCTCTTCTACCAAGTCAAAATCACTGGAAATATTTGTCATCACCGCTCCCATCATAAGCGCAGCAAAAAGTGGCTCAAGTTCCCAATATGAACTCATACTGTAAACTATAAATACCATTCCAAGTGTTGAGATCGTCTCCATACCTTTATGGTGTGCAAAAAGCTTATCTATCAAGCTTGAAACGATTGCTCCTATGGCACCTACTATGGCACTTAGAAAAACAATACCCAATGTATCAAAGAGTGCAAGCAGTGAAAAATCACCACCTCCTGCAAAGATACCGCCAAGCACAACAGCAAAAGTAAACAGTATCAAAGCGAGGGCATCATCAGCGGCCACTACTGCAAGCAAAATGGTTGTAAATTTTCCTTTTGCTTTTAGTTCATGTACTACTGCAATAGTCGCTGCCGGTGCTGTAGCTGAAGCAAGACCTCCAAAGAGGATCGAGATGATCAAACTTTGTTCTGCAGGAAATCCTAAAAAGCCTGAGAACAGATAAAATCCAATGCTTACAAATAAAAATGCAAAAAGGGCTTGAAAAAATGTGATCAATACAATTTGTTTCCCCATCTCTTTCAGTAAGCTATATTTGAGACTTGCACCGATCAAAACAGCGATCAAGGAAAGGGCCAGATCAATAAGAATATGTGTCTCTTGTATAAAATATTCTGGAATGATCCCTAAAATTTCAGGTCCGATAGCAAGTCCCAAAACTAAATATCCTACTACTTTTGGTAATCCAACTTTAGGACTTAACCACTCCATAAGGGCACCTAGCACAAAGATAATACCAATATAAAAGAGTGTTTGCATTAAAGACCACTTTTTTGAAATTTCTTGTGAAATTCTTGTAGTTTAACCTTCATGACTTCTATCTCTTCTATGATCTCTTTTATTCTATCATTCATCTATGACCCCTTTTTGATTTAGAATTTATACTTTTATCTATACCTATGCATATTATACTAGAGAAAAATATCATCAACTTGTCATTCTCCAAATTGAATTCTATTTGCTCTATATTGGCTATTTGTTTACTTCTTTGATATATACTTCCATATTAAAACGCAAGGATATTTTTTTTGAAAAAGGTCATATTTCTCATCCTCTTATTTTCCACTTCATTTCTTTTAGCTAGTGATACTCTGGACGATTTTATCGATGAACAGATCAAGATCGAAGCAAAACTACTGGATCAAAACCTCTCACTTGAGAAGAAAATTGATATCAAGAAAGCACAAGCGAAACAGTATCAGGAATTTCTCTTACTGTATGCCGCTAATAAAGAGGAAAATCTACAAAAAAATAATCCATACCGTCATAAAGTAAGCAAACTAAAACTTCGTTTGAGTAACAATAGATACTTGGGAAATACCAATGCTGCTATGCGTGATGAAGTTCTGCTTCAAGGGTATACTGTACGAACGGGAATCAGAAATGCATTCCATGATGTACTGCAGCAAACAGAGAGCGAGTCCAAAGCATTTTTTAAAGATAAAATTAATGAAACGCTTGTGAAATATTTTTCAGCGTATAAACCTCTGGATAAAAAGAAATATATTTCTCCTGATCAAAACCTATCGAGTCCTATCATCGAGTCCTTACTTGCAGCGATCAAGGCTCAGGGCTACCTGGAGAATGTTGCCAATACCTTTAGTGCAGAAGTAGTAGAGAACAGTTCAAATATTTACCGTACAGCCCGCTTTTCAAAGTCTAAACTCCTTGCCCTGGTAAATACGATCAATGAATCCTCTTATGGGAAGAAGGTCAATACCTATCTCTCTTCCTTCCATTTGGATTTAGGTACAATCATCCTACTTCTTGCAATCATTATTTTAATATTAATCACTCAATTTGTCGTACGTTTCATTGTCAATCATTTTTTAAAGCATTACCAACTCAAAAAAGAAGATATAGAGTATATTCATTCTCATATTACAAAAATATTTAATATCATCACCTCATTGCTCATCATCCATTTGATACTTGTAGCCTATTTAGGTTTTGATATCAACAGTATCATTATCAGCAAACTATTTGCAGTACTCTATGTATTGCTTGTCACTCTCCTGCTTTATCGTATCACTAACACTATTGCTTACATAAAAATGGAAAGTATGAAGAGTAGCAAAATACTTAAGAATGAGGTTATCAACCTCTCTATTAAAGTCATTAACAGTATGATACTTATCATAGCATTTATCTCTATCCTTAAAATTGCAGGTATAAACCTTACTGCATTGCTTTCAGGTCTGGGTATCGCAGGTGCGGCTGTAGCTTTCGCTGCAAAAGACAGTATCTCCAATATCTTTGGATCGATCTCCATCCTGATTGGAGATGTCTTTGAACAGGGTGATTGGATCGAAACAAAAGATGTCAACGGTACCGTTGTTGAGATCGGTCTGCGAGCATCAACCATACGTACTTTCGACAATGCCCTCATCTCCATCCCCAACTCTGAACTGGCGAACTCAGGTGTCAAAAACTGGAGCAGGAGAAGCATAGGGCGTCGTATTAAAATGAATATTGGGGTCACCTATGAGTCAGATTTCAATGATATTCGCCGTGCGATCATTGATATTAGAGCCATGCTCAAAGAGCATCCCGGCATTGCAAACGAGCGTACATCGTATCAAAATTCATATCGTCAGACCAAACTGGTCTCTACTGAAGATTTCAAAGGGGTCAAACGTACCACCCTGGTCTATATGGATGAATTTGCTGATTCAAGTATCAATATCCTTATCTACTGCTTTACCCGTTCTATTGTGTGGAATGAATGGCTTGAAGTTAAAGAGGATGTGATGTTCAAAATAGCAGAGATCCTCAAGAAGAACAACCTTGACTTTGCCTATCCAACTCTGACACTGTATCAGGCAGAAGAAGAAAAAGCTAAAGAGATCAAATATCAGACTAAGTAGTATATATACCTACCTTTTCCTCTTACGTCTATATATTTTCTCTGTTAGATAGATACGCTTCAGATCAGGTCTCGCATACTGTATATATCTATGACGTGTTACCAACACCGGCATTCCCACTTTTGCCCATTTAAAAAGAAGTTGGATATCCGCATGATCCACATGAATACAGCCATGAGAAGTATAATCTACACTCCCCTTATGCAGTGCATGTCCCCATCTGGTAAAGAAGATACTGTAGTTCATATTGTTGCTACCATCTTCCTCAGGGTATCTTTTGGATGTGTAGTAACGTTTCTTCCAGAGTACTTTCCATTTTCCGGAGGGAGTAAATCCTACCTCTTCTCCTGATGAGATGCCTCCGCTCAGCCAGGCAGTTCCATCTCTATCTACAGCATAGAACCTACCATCACTATCTTCTTCTCTGACAGATACAAGAATAAAATCTTTCCCTGTCATATCTATCTCACGTTCTACACCCTGCTTATTTATATAGACAAATTCTGTTTTTGAGAAAGGTATCACTTCTCTATTTTGTGCAAAGAGAAGTATAGAGAAAAGAAAAATAGTGATACCAATATATTTCATTACCAATCCTCAATTTACTGTAAAATATTATTATTTAACACAGAGTATAACTCAACAAATTAGGCTAAATGTTTAATTTTACTCTCTAAATTATTATTTTTATTTATATTGTCAAATAATGATCTGTAAGCCTCCCCAAAAGCTGTACCACCTAAAACAGAATAATTCTGATAAATAAATCAGGAGAGTTCATGCGAAAGAGTAAGTTCACAGAGAGACAGATCGTTGGTATCTTAAAAGAGATAGAAGACGGGGCACCCGTAGTCGAGACACTAAGAGAAAGAGGTGTAAGTAAAGACACTTATTACAACATGAACTATTGATTGCTAATGCGAGATTCCTGGGCGTTTATGAACATTTTTATGAAAATAGCTTCTATGACGAGAATATCAGTACACACTATGTTGTCCTGGCTATGAAATGAACTACGATTTTTCTATGGATATTTTACCGGAAGCACAGCATAATACTTATAAAATATTCCTAATCGAAGTACTGCTTCAGGATACAGAGGTGCATCCCAATGTTAAATTATATTTCAAGGAGTCAGGATGAGTCAAAAAGTCGCTTTAATTACAGGTGTGACCGGCCAGGATGGTGCTTACCTTTCAGAATTTTTACTGAAAAAGGGATATATAGTCCACGGTATCAAGCGCCGAAGCTCCCTCTTCAACACGGATCGTATTGATCACCTTTACCAGGATCCCCACGTCGATAACCGGAACTTCATTCTCCACTATGGCGATATGACTGACAGTATGAACCTTACACGTATCATTCAGGAGGTTAAGCCTGATGAGCTCTATAATCTTGCTGCCATGAGTCATGTTGCCGTTTCGTTTGACACTCCTGAATATACTGCCAATGCAGATGGGCTCGGAACACTTCGTATTCTTGAAGCGATTCGTCTTCTCGGTCTGGAGAAAAAAACAAAAGTTTATCAGGCATCTACTTCAGAGCTTTATGGTCTTGTGCAGGAAGTTCCCCAAAAAGAAACCACACCGTTTTATCCGCGCTCTCCTTATGCTGTTGCCAAAATGTATGCCTATTGGATCACCGTCAATTATCGTGAAGCATACAATATATTTGCCTGCAACGGTATCCTTTTCAATCACGAGTCTCCAGTACGCGGTGAGACCTTTGTAACCCGAAAGATCACCAGGTCTACATCAAGAATCGCTCAGGGTGGACAGGAGAAACTTTATCTGGGGAATCTCAATGCCAAACGTGACTGGGGTCATGCCAGGGATTATGTTCGCATGATGTGGATGCTCATGCAGGCTGACGAACCGGAAGACTGGATCATAGCTACCGGTGTGACGACATCAGTTAGAGATTTTGTGAAGATGGCTTTTGGGTATTGTGGTATTGAACTGGAGTTCAAGGGTGAAGGGGTAGAGGAAAGGGGTTATGTTAAAGCCTGTACGAATCCAGAGTACCAACTGGAGATCGGTAAAGAAGTTGTAGCTGTCGACCCCAAATACTTTCGTCCGACTGAAGTGGATCTTTTGGTCGGTGATGCCACCAAGGCCAGAAAGAAGCTGGGGTGGGTGCCCAAGTATGACCTTAAGGCTCTGGTTGAAGATATGATGGCCAGTGATATTAAAAACCGCCGCATAACATCGGCTGAACTTTTTTAAGTAAGGATAAACTATGTTAAAAGATTCAAAGATCTATGTAGCTGCCACAGAGGGCTTGTTGGCAGTGCCATCGTCAAAAACCTTAAGAGTAAAGGGTATACTAATATTATTACCAGAGTACACAGTGAACTTGATCTGTTAAATCAGCAGGCAGTAGCAGATTTTTTTGAGTCAGAAAAGCCGAAGTATGTCATACTAGCTGCTGCTAAAGTAGGTGGTATTGTAGCGAACAGTACCTACAGAGCCGAGTTTATCTATGAAAAGATACAGATTCAGAACAACATTATCCATCAAAGTTATCTCAATGGTGTCAAAAAACTGCCAGATACATCAGATACAGACATATTACTGAATTACAAACATCAAAAAGGGGAATAAAATATGAAAAAAGAGATACAAACAGAAAATGGCATATACATATATGAAGAAGTTGAACTGTATCTTGGCAAAAAAATTCTTGACCCGGAAATTTCCAAAAGAAATCTGTTGGATTTTAAAAAAGTCATGGATAAGTATGGAATCAGATATGGATTAATGTATGGAACACTTCTGGGTGCTGTCAGAGAAGGCGGTTTTATTGTCTACGATGAAGATGCGGATGTTTTTGTTTTAGCAGAAGATCGCAATAAAGTTTTAAACGCTCTGTTTGATCTTGAAAAACTCGGATTAAAAGTTGCACGATATAGTGATGATGAAAGATTGTTGTCTGTTATTCGGGATGATGAGTATATTGATATGTATTTTTTCAAAAAAACGTTCTATAAAAAAAGAAGAGAGGGATACAGTGTTGTAGATGCAAACTATCTGGAACATACGGAAACCATGGAATTTTTGGGCGAGCCATTTCCCGTTCCGGGTAATCCAAAACAGTTGTTATGCGTGTTGTATGGCAAAGATTGGCATACTCCAAATAAAGACGGGAAGGCTATAAATAATGCATTAGATATAAAAATAAAAAAATATTTGATCAAAAAACTACCATTTTTGTACAAAATATTTAATATGTTTTTTGGCAAGAAATAATTTATTGTTAGGTATAATCAGAGGATTTCATCGATACTTGTAATGATTGGGGTCCAAGGTCTTAAAAAAGAAAAAAAGTTGACGCCTAGTAAAGTTTAATATATGAAGGAATTATATGATTACAAAAGCTAAAGATTTGATTCTTGATAAGTCAAAACTGAAAAAATTTCGCGATGAATGCAGGAAAAACTCCAAAAAAGTCGTATTGGCAACAGGTGTATTTGATATTTTGCATCCGGGTCATTTAAAATTCCTGGAAAAATCGAGGGAATGTTGTGACATACTTATTGTAGGTATCAACGATGACGCTTTTGCAAGAACCAAGGGGGACGACCGACCTATTCAGTGTGAGCATGACCGTGCACATCTTATAGCCGGCTTTGAATGCGTTAGTTGCGTTTACATTTTTTCTGATGATCTGGATTTAATACAACTTGTACAGCCAGATTTTTTTGTAATGTCCACAACCGCTTCTAAAACAGTTGAGGAGAGGATGGACCGACAGCTTCTGGTAAGAAAACTGGGCGGACAAATTATTATTTTAGATGCCTTCTCTACAACACACTCAACAGATATAATAGACAACATAATAGGATAGGTTAATGACTTCTAAATGGGAGAAACATTGGAATTCCAAAAGAATAAACCATGACCTCTCTGGGATATCGGCAAAATATTTTATTCAATCTTATGAAAACAATTTTGCTTTTTCGAGATCAGATATAATACTGGATTTTGGAGCTGGCAGGGGTGATATACCATTGTTAATTCAAGATAGAGTTCAAAAGATCTGTCTTTTTGATAAATCAAAAGTCTCTGCAGATATCCTAAGAAAAAGATTTGATGGTTTTCAAAATGTTTACATTTTAAATGATGTACTGGAAATCAATGAATCGGTCTCTTTAATTATTATTAACAGTGTCATACAGTACATGAGTAAAAATGAAGTAGAGAGCATGCTTTCAAATCTGCGCAAGATATCTAATTTGAAAACAAAACTTATCATTTCTGATATTCTGCCTTCTGGTTATACAAAATCATCGGATGCTATTTACTTGTTAAAAACAAGTATGAAGAACGGTTTTTTCTTAAAATTTGTTGGAGATATGATTGCTAGTATCTTGTATAGCCCAAAATTAAGTTTAAAAACATCTAGTCTGCAAATCTATGATGAGGACGAACTAAAACAAATATTATTGAAGCATGGTTATGACTCAATCAGAATGGAGAGAAACTTTACGTATTCAACGCACAGGTACACTTTGTATTGCACACTAACTGATAAGAAATAAAACTAAGTTAACACCTAATAAGTCGCTGCACCTGAACGCTATTCCACTGCACTTCTTGGCGGCAGGTAGGCTTGGGTGTACTAATTAATGTCAATATAATATTATAGATTGTATAGTTTTGCTAAACATGAGGGGCTTAGCGCTAAATCTAATACTTTTTTACTCGAATCTATGGGCCGCAATACTGCTCCTAATATACTTTGACTATTAAGTAGAGTAAGATTATAAAAATGAAATTGGTGATATAAATTATGAAAATAATATCAATAGTAATATCTGTATATAATGAAGAAAAGAATATTCCAAAATTAATTGAAGAGATCTGGTCAAATGTAGCAAATAAATTTGATTATGAGTTGATATTTGTAAATGATGGTAGTACAGACAAAACAGAAGAGATAATTGATTTATTTTGCAAGGAAGACACCAGAATCAAACTACTGAATTTCACAAAAAATTATGGTCACGAGATAGCTATGAGTGCCGGTATGGATCTAGCAAGAGGTGATGCAGTTATCTTTATGGATGCGGATTTGCAGCATCCACCTTCTTTGTTACCAGAATTGATCAATCAATGGGAAGAAGGCAGTAAAATAGTTTTAACGAAAAGAATTAATAATGAGGAAAAATCATTTTTCTACAAAATTACATCATCATTATATTATAAAATTTTGAATTATTTGTCTGAATATGAGATGCGATCAAACACACCGGACTTTAGAATAATCGATAGATACTATATTGACATATTGAAAAAATTTAAAGAAAATTCAAGATTGTTTAGAGGACTTTTGTATATTATAGATGCAAAAAATGATACAGCAGTTGTAAAATTTATTGCACCTAAAAGATATAAAGGTGAATCAAAATATCATTTTCTAAAATTAGCAAATCTGGCAATTGATAGTATGTTGGCATTTTCTATTAAACCATTAAGAATCGCTTTACTTTTTTCTATAACTTTATTTTTTCTATCAATAATTTTTGGTTTATACTTTCTGATGGAATGGTTTTTATTTGGAAACGAGGCACCTGGCTTTATGACTCTATTATTAACAGTCGTTATATTGGGTTCGGCAAATCTATTTGTCCTCAGTGTGATAGGTGAGTACATTGGGAGAATTCATATAGAATCCAAAAACAGACCTTTATATACAGTTAGAAGTATGGTGAATTTTGATGAATAACATCATAGTCAATGCTGATGATTTAGGTATGACACCTGGAACCAATAAGGCTATCTTTGAGGGTTTTGACCATGGGATTGTCACGCATTCAAGCATAATGTCAAATTGTGATTATTTTACAGAAGCTGTTGATGGTTTAAAAACTAGAAAAGATTTAAATATTGGCATTCATTTGAATTTAACATATGGAAAAGCTTTAAACAGCAACCCATTGTATAATGATAACAATGGCGTTTTTAATTTAGGTTATATGGCGATTTTTGTTAAAAGTATATTTCAAAAAGATTTCATAAAAGAGGTAAAAAAAGAGTTTGAATTGCAAATATTGCGTGTATTAAACTCCGGAATAACCATAATGCATATTGATAGTCATAGACATATTCATTTAATACCTAAAATATATAATATTGTTGTTGACTTGTCTGTTAAATACAATATAAAAAGAATTCGATTAATCAATGAGGATTTTTTAGATTCTTTATCAATAAGTCGAAAATATAATTTTATACTCAATGGCGGATTAATAAAATTTATTTTGTTAAAAATCTTTAGTAAAATAAATTCCAAAAAAGCCAATTTACACGATGATTTCAGGTTCTATTCTATCTTGTTTACTGGGGTTATCCATAAAGATATTTTTGAAAGACTGAAATCTTCTGTGTATAATTATGAAGTAATGATTCATCCAAGTATTACTGATTTGGATAATCAAATACTTTTTTATGATGAGAATGAAAAAGCTTACAGATTATCAAAAGATAGAGAAATTGAATTAAGTGCGATACTATAAATCTATAGTCAGTATACTGAATGTAAATTCTACATTCATTAGGTTCGTTTTCGTAGGAATTGTAAATACTATTATTGGCTATAGCTTAATAATGCTATTTTTTCATTTTTTTCATTTAACTT
>CBFCXZ010000018.1:0-45035 GCA_965602275.1 uncultured bacterium | reverse complement strand
TGGTTTTCTTTTCGTGCAAATTGTAAATTTGTACGTAAGCTTCGATAACTCTCTGCAAAAGGTGATTTTGGATCTTTGAAGACTTCGAGCTTAATTATATTTTGTTTTAATGTAGGAAGGATACCATAGATCGGCAATGTGGTCAGGCTTTCAATATCATTTTTGCTCTGGATCTTGTCATTCATGATGTTACGTAAAAAGGCTTGAGAAATACCCAGTATCATACCAACCATGAAAAATATAACTAGAAAAAGAGCACGTTTTGGAGAAATAGGTTTACTGCTGTGATACGCACTGTCAATGACCCTGTAATCTGAAAGTATTGCCACTTTGATCATCTCATTTTCAGATTTTTTCTGAAGAAGGTACTTATAGGTTTCTGCACTTACTTCATAATCTCGTTTTAGATTGATCAGTATTCTCTCTTGCGTTGGTAGTGTTTCAATGTTTTTATCATAAGATTTTTTTAATTTTGCAAGATTGATATTTCTATGTACCATACTTGATTTTAAATTTTGAATATTTAAAATTATTTTCTCTATAATATATTGGATCTGTTTGCGTACTGCGATCACGCCAGGATGTCTGCCGGAGAACTCTGCTTTTAATCCTTCTTCTTTTATCTGTGCTTCCTGCAGTCTTGTAATAAGGGCAAGTGTAGACGGATCATTCAACTCCATCAACAATGGTGCCATAGCATCGAGATTTTTACCTTTCTCTATAAAAGAAAGAAGGTTTTGCATCAGCATCTCTTTTAGATCATTTTGTGAGAGTTCGATTTCAATATTGCTTAATTCCCTGATATAAGTCGATCCCTGTAATTTTGGATCAATAGCTTTGTTTTCTATTCTGTATTTTTCCAGTTCATTCTCAGAGTTGTCTAGTTTTGTTTTTATATCAGTGAGCTGTTTATTGATAAAGGCTATGATCCTATCATTACCCTTGGTTTTTTCAGCCACACTTTGATGTATAAAGCTTTCAGCTACTGCATTGACATAAGCATCTGCTCTTGTAGGAATAGTGTCTGTATAAGTAATATTGATTATTGGTGCATCTGGATTTATTTGGGTAATTTTAAGACTGGCTTTCATGCTTTCGAACATGGCTCTGTTATTGGTCAATAAAACAAAATAAAGTGGTTGATCTATCGTGTCTTTTTTTTCAACTGTCAATTCAAAATAGGTATTTTTGATAGGTTCACCATAGTGATATATCTGTTGATCGTCCAGCTCTATGATCTCTTTGTCAAATAGTGAATGCATCATTTTACTTTTAAATGTATTTTCCACTTGAAGATGATAACCATCTTCTACAGGAGTAACTTTAACTTTGAAGCCTACAATTTTTTCATCGATAACAGTTACGTTTTTTACTTCTATAGGTAGATTGTCATAAATCTCAACTTGCTTAAAACCTTTATCTACATAATATCGTGTATGAAAGTTTAGTTTGTTGAGTACAGCATTATTGACATGAAAAGTTTTTAAGATCTCCATATCTTTATTTACATTTGAGCTGCCAAACCCGGAGAGGGCTCCTCCTAAAAAGTCACCTCCCGACATACTGCCTTGCGTTCCACCACCACTGGACTTTACCTCGATTACGGCAGTGGAGCTGTAAATATTAGGCTTAAAATAAAGAGAATAAGCCGCTATGAGCACTGTTAAAAATGTAATAAGTAAAATCGACCATTTATAATGAAAGAAAGTGTTAAACACTTCCCTCAGATCAAATTCATTTTCATTAAGTTTATGATCACTTCTTTCAATGGTGGTCTGATTCATCTATCTTCTTTAATCTGTTAAGTATTTAACAGCAACTACCGGTGATAAGATATTTCCTACTAAGTTAAGGGATGGATTAATTTCATTTATACCAACATTAATGGATTTTATGTTGTTTGGAGCTACATAGACTATGTCGTTAGGATAGATCATTAAGCTGGCCATTCTAAGTGAATTTGCACCGGTTAGGTCAACAGTTTCTGTATGGACTTTGTTACCTCTAGCTTTCAAAACAACAATAGCATGTCTATTGGCAGCATCTGTCAAGTCTCCTGCTTGAGCTATCAATTGTAAGAGTGTAGTTTTTTCGTTAAAGAGTCTTACTTCGCCAGGTTTACGTACTTCTCCCAGAATATAGGCTCTTTTATTTAATACTTCCAAATAGACTTCCGCATCTTCAAGATAAGCACTATAAGCTTTCTCTACTTTTTTTTGTGCTGCTGTCTGTGAGAGTCCGGCAATATGTATGGTCTTAACGAGTGGCAGTCTCACATTTCCTCTTGAGTTAACCAGCACCCCGCTTACATCCTGCTTTTGACTTGCAACACTTGTTGTACCAAGTTCCGGATGATTATACATAGTAATAGAAATCCTGTCATGTGGTTGGATCTTATACTCATATCTTGGAGCACTGCTTAAGTCAAGTACATTCTTCTGTGCATCCGGAGTACTTATATTTGTGTCATGGAATAACACAAAATCCTCTTTAGTTGTACAGCCTGCCATAGCAAGAGCCACAATTACATACAATAATACACGTTTCATAATATTTCTCCCTAGAAATAGATTTTTATAAATAACTATATCAAACAATATGAAAATATTTCCTTAATTTAGCTATCTTTGTTAATAATTAAGACATATACAACTTAATCCTTTTTGACATGATGTATCAATTGATACATCATTATTGATGCTGCCACACCAACATTAAAACTCTTTACTCCTTCTATCATTTCTATAGTTAACACTTCATCGCAAATATCAAGTATGTCTTGAGAGATTCCTGACCCCTCATGACCCATGAGGAGTACCCATTTGTCTGAAACCTTTACATTTGAAAGAGGAGTGGAACCAGGTATGACCTCTGCTGCATAGATGTGATAACCATTCATTTTAAGCGTTTGTATGGTTTTAAAGATATCATCATAAAGGTGTGTTTTGAGCATGCTGATGTGTCCCATAGAGACTCTGAGTGCTCGTCTGGAATAGGGATGTGGGCCGTGTGTAGGCAGGAGGTAGGAGTTTATACCAAGAGCAGCAGCAGAACGGGCGATGGAGCCTATGTTTTGTGTGGAACTTATCTCGTCTAGCATGATGATATGATCATCAAGTTTTTCAAGGGGTGTTTGAGCAGGACGTGTACCGTGCATCATTACATTATGGTGGATCTTATGTCCTACGATCTCTTGCATGAGTGCTTTACTGGCTACGAAAAGCTGAGGGATATCTTTATCTTTTATGAGATGATTATGTGTGTCATAGTATTCTTGTGTAGCAAGTATACTTCTGACTGTAATATCAGTCTCCAGTAGTAGGTTAACTACCTTAGGGCTGTCTGCTACAAAGCTATTGTCTGCTGTAAAGGCATTATCTCTAAATTGGTGGTATATCTCTAAGTTTGGGATATTAATATCATCTATTGTTATAAAATTCATAGTGTATTGTACAGGATAGCTGTAAAATTCACGATTACTTTACTTTCTTTTGTTACAATACGCCAATATATGAAATAGGAATAATAAATGAAGAAAATAATATTAGGATTATTGCTTTTAGGGACTTCACTTTTTGCAGAGTTACAAAATATATGGGTAACAAAAGATTTTTTAAAAAAAGATATCAAGATCATAGATATACGTACCCCGGGTGAATGGCGAGAAACAGGTATTGTTAAAGGGGCATATACGATCATGTTCTTTGATGAAAAAGGTAGATTTAATGTACCGGAATTTTTGGCAAAGCTTGATAAAGTTGTTAAGAAAGGTGAGCAGTTCGCACTCATATGTCGTACAGGAAGTCGTACGGCAGAAATATCTAAATTTCTTTCATTAGAACTAGGATATAACGTCATTAACCTTGGTGGTGGGATGATGAAGCTTAAGCATGAAGGGTATAAACCAGTTCCCTATAAGCCGTAAAATTATTCTTAAATTAATTCCAAACTTGATTGACATTGACTAAAGTATTCTGATATAATTATCCTAATTTAAGAAATCATTTATAAAATTAGGAATAGTATGTCAAAAAGTTTATATGAAACACTTGGTGTCAGTGAAAATGCCAGTGCTGATGAGATAAAAAAAGCCTACAGAAAACTTGCAAGAAAATACCACCCAGATATCAATAAAGAAGAGAGTGCCGTAGAGAAGTTTAAAGAGATAAATGCTGCCTATGAAGTACTCAGTGATAAAGAGAAAAAGCAGCAGTATGATCAGTTTGGTGATCAAATGTTTGGTGGACAAAATTTTCATGACTTTGCGCGTGGTCAAGGTCAAGGTGTAGATCTAGATGAGATCCTCAGACAAATGTTTGGTGGTGGCGGTGGCGGCTTTGGTGGTGCCGGTGGTGGGTTTGGTGGCTTTGGAGGTGGTTTTGGTGGACCAGACCTCGATATGCAAGCACATATCACTGTGCCTTTTATGGTAGCCATACAAGGTGGGAAACATAATGTCTCTGCCAATGGTCAAAATTTTGATATTAAGATCCCCGCAGGGATTAAAAGTGGTGAGACGATGCGTGTACGTGGTAAAGGAAAGCAATACCAGGGGCAAGCAGGAGATCTGCTCATACAAGTGGAAGTAGCTTCTTCAGATGAGTATGAAAGAAAAGGTGATAACCTATATAAAACTTTTGATGTCCCTCTGAAAGAAGCACTTTTTGGTGGTAAAATAGCTATAGATACCCCAGAAAAAGAGGTTTCTCTCAAAGTACCGCAAAACACCAAAAACGGTCAAAAGTTCAGACTTAAAGGAAAAGGTGTAGCCGATAGAAAAACAGCCATGAAGGGGGACCTGTATCTCGTAGCAAATGTTGTGTTACCTGATGTAGATACACTTGATGATGAACTTAAAGCGATGATAGAAGCCAAATTGTAAAGGAATATTATGCACAGTTATGATGAACCCGTTTACCTTATTTCAGTAGTAGCAAATATGCTAGAGATACATCCACAAACTTTAAGACAGTATGAAAGGGAGGGACTTGTTGAACCCTCCAGAACACAAGGTCGTATGCGTCTTTACTCTCAACGGGATATTGACCGAATGAAGCTCATTTTGCGTTTGACCCGTCAGATGGGAGTGAATCTTGCCGGTGTGGATATTGTACTTCAGCTCAAAGAGCAGATAGATGAAATGCAGGCAGAAATAGATCAGCTTCGTGATGAATTAAGTAAGGTCAATCGTAACGGTTCTGTGCATATAAGCAAAGCACTGGTGGCTAAAAGTTCTTACGATATTATTATTTTTGAGGATTAAATTGTGTGTGTGGGAAAAAAATACCACCTACTAAGAGTTACCCCTTAGTATAAAATGCAGTGATTGCCTCTTGAACCCCATTTTACGATAATACCTTTTTTGTTTGTCTCTAAAAAGAGCTTACACGTCTTTTGTATAATATCATTCCCGTATCCATATCCATACATGCCATAACTTCCATAGTATCCGTCACTCATCATAGGCATAGAAGGAAGAGAATAAATTCTAGATCTTGCGTAGACATAGACTTTATTCTTATTTGGCAAAATATAGGTGCTGTCCGGATAACCTATTTCTTGCATAAGATGGTTAATATTGTGACCTACCCAGCTATCATACCTTTTTACAAAGTTTGCATGTGTTGCACAACCTTGCATGAGTAAGATAGTACTTACTATAAAAATGATTTTAAATAATCTATTCATTATATATACCTTTATTTATCTAATGCTTCTTGCTATATTATACTCTTTTTGTATAGTTAATGTGAAGAAATATTCTTATGCTGTAATGACTATGTTTGATAGCCTTGTAATACACACTACTTAACTTTTCATCTTGAATCTAAATATAATATTATAACTTTATATTATTATGATAAATTTATTATGATATACTTTGATATAACAACAAATACAAAGGAGTAATCATGAATGGTTTTGATGCACTCTATGCGAAAGCGAAAGATCGCATACAGTCCTTGTCTGAGTTGCCTTCTATTAAAGAAGAGTCCATAGAACAGATGCTTGAGGGAAGAGGCATAGAGCGACGTGATTTCATGAAGTGGGCTGCTGGTATAACCGCGATGCTTGCTTTGCCTTCTCAATTTACTCCTCTGTTTGCCGAAGCTGCCAAACTAGCAGACCGTGTGCCTTTGGTTTGGTTACACATGGCAGAGTGTACCGGGTGTAGCGAATCTCTTATTCGCTCCGATGCACCTACTATCGATTCACTTATTTTTGATTATATTTCTCTTGATTATCATGAAACATTGATGGCTGCAGCGGGATGGCAGGCAGAAGCTATTCTTGAAGAGACTTTAAAAACCCATGCAGGTCGTTATATTTTACTCGTAGAAGGGGGTGTTCCTACTGCGATGAATGGTCAGTATTTGACATTAGGTCCGCAAGGTAGAACGGGAATTGATGTTGTAACGGATGCTGCTAAAAATGCTGCAGCTATCTTCTCCATAGGTACATGTTCCAGTTTTGGGGGTATTCAAGCAGCTGCGCCAAATCCTACAGGGGCAAAAGGGGTAGATAAAGTTATCTCTCAGCCCGTTATCAATGTACCGGGTTGTCCTCCAAGTGCTACAAATATTGTAGGAACCCTTATGCATTACTTACTCTTTGGAACACTGCCGGCACTCGATCGCTATCATCGTCCAAAATGGGCTTATGGTAACCGTATTCATGATCTTTGTGAACGTCGGGGACATTTTGATGCTGGAGAGTTTGTAGAGAGTTTTGGTGACGAGGGAGCCAAAGAGGGATGGTGTCTCTATAAGCAAGGCTGTAAAGGCCCCTATACGTTCAACAACTGTTCAACTGAGCGCTTCAATCAAAGTACACACTGGCCAATAGGTGCAGGACATGGCTGTATGGGATGTAGTGAACCAGACTTCTGGGATACAATGGGTCCACTGGAAAAACCGATCCAGTCACACCTCGTTATGGGGCTTAACTCTACGGTTGATAAGATTGGGACAACACTCTTGACTGCGACGGTTATTGGTATCGGTGCACATGCTGTTGCAAGTATATTTATGAGTAAAAAAGAAGAGAAGGAGGGCTAAGTTATGGCTAACAGACGTGTAGTTATTGACCCTATAACAAGAATTGAAGGGCATCTGCGTATTGAAGTTGAGGTAGATGAAAACAATGTTGTGCAACAAGCCTACTCCTCATCTACCTTATGGAGAGGAATTGAACTCATTCTTAAAGGGCGTGATCCTCGTGATGCAGGCCTCATGGCACAACGTATTTGTGGTGTTTGTACCTATTCGCATTATAAAGCTGGGGTGGAAGCCGTAGAAAATGCATTAGGGGTAGAAGCACCTTACAATGCCAAATTGGTACGTTCACTCTTAAATGAATCTCTTTACATGCATGATCACGTGGTGCACTTTTACCATCTTCATGGACTAGACTGGGTGGATGTGGTATCGGCACTGAGTGCAGATCCAAAAGCAGCATCTGAGTTGGCATTTAAGTATGCAGATCTTCCGATCGCTACAGGTACGGACGAACTGACAGCTGTACAGCGACGTGTCAAGGGTTTTGTTGATAAAGGGCAACTGGGACCGTTTGCCAATGCCTACTGGGGTAATAAAACCTACAAGTTTTCTCCTGAACAGAACCTGATTGCACTTTCTCATTATTTGAAAGCGTTAGAAGTACAACGTATTGCAGCACAAATGTTTGCCATTTTCGGTGCCAAGCAACCACATCCTCAGAGCCTTGTTGTTGGTGGTGTTACTTGTGTACGTGATATCTTGAGCCCTTCCCGCTTATCTCAGTGGAGAGAGAAATATAAAATAGTCAAAGACTTTATCGATCGTGCGTATTATGCCGATATTGTGATGGCGGCTGAAGCATTTGGTACAGAAGAGAGTGTGCTTGGTGGGGCAGGTGTTAAGAACTTCCTTGCAGGGAATGCCTTTATGCTCAACCGTACAGAAAATCTTTTCCAAAGTGGATACATCAAAAATGGTGACCTCTCTAAAGTGTATGATATTGACGATATGAAGATCGAGGAAGATGTTACTCATGCCTGGTATAAAGGGAACAAAGCACTACAACCCTATGATGGAGTAACAGAACCTGAATATACCGGTTTTATTGATGGGGATACGGTCAATGGTGAAGCAAAGATCATTAATGAAACTGAAAAATATTCTTGGGTAAAAGCACCACGCTATGACAATGAAGCGATGGAAGTAGGACCTTTGGCTTGCTTGCTTGTCAATTATGCCAGAGGCAATAAAAAAGTACAGGCAGAAGTCGGTGCATTTCTAAAAAGAACAGGTTTGCCTGTTGCTGCACTCTTTACGACATTGGGCCGTACTGCGGCAAGAATGTTGCAGACAAAACTAATTTCGGACAATGCGATCATCACATTTAATTCACTGGTAGAAAATATTAAAACGGATGACAGTACGTATACTAAATTTGAGATAGATCCTGATGAAGAGTATATGGGACGTTTTATAGGTGAAGTACCTAGAGGAACACTGAGTCACTGGGTGCGTATTAAAAATGGATTGATCGAAAATTATCAGGCAGTGGTACCAACAACCTGGAATGCAGGGCCGATGGATGCAAAAGGAGTTGTCGGTCCGTATGAAGCATCGTTGGTAGGATTGAAGCTTGAAGATCCTACTAAACCGCTTGAAGTACTCAGGGTCATTCACTCTTTTGATCCGTGTATGTCATGTTCTGTGCATGTGATGGATATGAAGGGTGTGGAACTGAGTGAGTTTAAAGTAAATCCTATGAACAGTGGAGCAACTTGTTAAATAGATTTTTTTAATAAAAATGAATGAAAGGGAGTAAACCATGGGACAAACAGAAAAATACGTTACAGACCATCCTGATTTTGTGTACAGTAGTAGTAATCGGATTTTACATTGGATACGAGCTCTGGTCATAACCGGGTTGATCATAACAGGTTTTTATATCGCCGATCCATTTCTTTCGCCTGATGGTTCAACAGAAAAGCTTCTCTTTGGGAAGTGGGCTATGTGGCACTTTATCTTAGGATTTGTTCTTATATCTTCTGGTTTACTTAGAATTTACCTCTTCTTTTTTGGAAAAGACAGTGATGGTGAATTACGTTCACTCAGAGATGTTTTCAGTATAAAGTCTTGGATCATTCAGTTAAAATCTTACTTTTTTATTGGAGAACTACGTAAAAAAGGTATATACGGACCATTGCAGTTTATTACTTATTTTGCTATTATGGTCTTAGTGATCGTAGCTTCTGTTACGGGGCTGGTTTTATATGTACATGTCTATCATGAAGGTATCGGTGGCTGGTTATATGATCCGATGCGTGCTGTTGAAACATGGATGGGTGGACTTGCTACTGTACGTTATATTCACCATATTACGATGTGGGGGTATCTGATTTTTATCCCTATTCATATCTATCTGGTTATATGGTCTGCCATCCGTTTTAAACATGGTGCACTTGATGTGATGTTTACGGGGTATGATTATCATCTTAAAAAAGATGAAATGAAGGATGACGAGAAGTGAAGATATTAGTACTGGGTATAGGTAATCTTCTTTTTGGAGATGAAGGAATAGGCGTTCATTTTATCAACTATATGGGAGAAAAGTATCGTTTTTCAGGTGAGCATGAGCTCGATCTTGTCGATGGGGGGACACTTGCACAAAAACTCATTCCGATCATTGTAGAGTATGACCGTTTGATCATCATTGATACCATCAATGCACCCGGTGTCAAAGCCGGTGAAGTCTATTTTTTTGATTTTGATGCAGTTCCCGGTGCTGTTGACTGGCAGGGAAGTGCACATGAAGTTGAAATGTTGCAGACACTCAACATGATGGATCTTGTTGGTGATCGTCCACAAACTATGATCATGGGAGTGGTACCCACAGTGATAGAAGCGACAGAATTTTCTCTCTCGAAGGGTGTGGCTGATGCAGTGCCGGTAATGGAAAAAACTTTCTTGGATTATTTAAATACTTTGGGTATTGAAGCAGTTAAAAAGGCTGAAGTAGATATACAAGCTATTCTCCCAAACACATTTCGGGGTGGTAATGATGCGTATAGCGTTTAAATTTCACTATATCCATGATAATGGATTGTTTACCCGACTGTTAAATCGTATATCAGAATGCTCAACACTTCCACTTTCTCTTCATCATGAAGGTATGGACTATAGAATAGAAGCTTCAGGTGATCAGGATGATTTGGAAGCATTGGCAGAGCAGGTATCTACTCTTGTTCCACAGTCACTGTTTTTGCGTGATTATGCTATAGAAGAGATAGATACAGAAGATGATGGGGGAAGTGTATCTTTAAAAGAAACAGATACAGCATTTCAAATTCCCTACTGTCCTGAATGTCAAGAACGAGTTGTAGAAACATATGATCCCTTTGTCTCATGTACGGTCTGCGGTTTTAATGACACTTCACTCTCAACAGATGCATTGGCTACATTTACCGGACTCAAAGTCAATACGGAAAAAGAGCTTTTCATGCAATTGGCAGATATTTTGGTGGAGAGAGGTGTGCTTATTTTACCTACATACAATGGCATTCGCCACTTTTCATTGCTAAATTCAAACGGACAGAAGCATGAGGGAATATTGTTTTGCGATCCTGTAGATATTTCAGAAAAATTTCTTATTACCCAGGGAGAGCTAGACGCCTTACTGATGGTCGAAAAACCTATGGTGAGATTAAAGGCAAAATTGCTGTTTCGTGCAGAGCATGATTTGAATGAACCTTTTTATCCAGTATTTTTTGCAGATGATAAAATAACCTTAGCACTCTCTACCGCATTAAAGGCAAAAAGTGTTGATGCTGTTTTCTGTGATCATATACCAGCACTTTGTGTGGCTTCTGCATTAGATCAGCATCTCATTGTCAACGTTGGGCGTGATATGTTGCCATGGAGATATGACTCAGGTTTGAAAAGTGCTGCATTTTGTGAGTTTGGTGGGGTTCAAGCCTATGGGGATGCAAAGGAGTTGCAGCTTGATACTCGACTTGACTTAGGAGATCAACCTTTTATCTACTATATTTCCAATCAGGAAAAATCCGAGGTTGCTAATGCTATACGTTTTGAACCTGCCCATGCTGCACTGCGTTCTATAGTTTTGGAGCAGGCACTGGAGGACCAAGCACTCTGTGGCGTATATCTCAGTCGTGAAAACCCTTCACAGATATTCAGTTTTTCTGATAAGATAGGATATACATCTATGGTACAGTTTAAGGATGAGATATTGTCTCAGCCCAAGCAAATACTGGAAGCCATTGCCCAGATGGATGAGGGTGGAATGCGACTGGTCAGTAATTTTAAAAAGCGTTTTCCTGAACAGTATGAAAAGATAATACAGTTGCATTTTAAGAGACATTCTGATACTTCTGCTATCATAAAACTTTGGGCTATGGCTGCTGTGTTCATTGGTCTGTATGAGGGAGATGATGTGTTAAAAGCATGTGAGATACTTGAATCGACAGCCATTGAATTTGGTGGAAAATCAGGTCCGCGTATTGATTATAAGATCATCAGTACAGAGGAAGGATACCAGCTTGATATGAGACTTGCTATGCGTTCGGCTATGAGTTTTAAACTTGCCGGTCTCGACGAGTATCTGCTTAGTTTCGGATTTATTGACTCATTGGCAGATTTTATAGCTGGGCAGGCAGAAGATTCTGATGCCAATATTGGCATAGACGGTGTGGCCCTGAGTGGTAGTCTGTTTGAAAACCGTCAGTTATGGATGAGAACCTGCAATGCACTTATCGCGAATTATCCGATTTACAGAAATGAGCGCTTGAGTATGGATGGTGTCAATGTTGCAATGGGAGCGATCACCCTTGGAAACGAATAGAAGAGCTGAACTTACCGGAGTGATCCAAGGTGTTGGTTTTCGACCTTTTGTGTATCAGCTTGCGCATCGTTATGAGTTGAAAGGTTTTGTAGAAAACAACAGCACCGGAGTCACGCTTGAGGTTGAGGGCAAAAAGTATGCTATTGAAGCATTTCTAAAAGCTTTGCAGAGTGAATTGCCACCGCTTGCACATATTGATACGATCCAGAGCAGTGAATCTCCCTGTATTGGATATCCGGATTTTCAAATTCTTCAAAGCAAAACGCAAAAAGAGAAAGGTGCACTGGTCTCACCGGATATGGCAATGTGTGATAATTGTTTGCAGGAGATGTATGATCCGACAAACAGACGCTACCAGTATCCCTTTATCAACTGTACTGACTGTGGACCAAGGTACAGTATCATCGAAACCGTTCCTTATGACAGACCCAATACCTCTATGCGTTTTTTTAAGATGTGTAAAGCTTGTCATGATGAATATATGGATCCTTTTGATCGCCGTTTCCATGCCCAACCGATCAGCTGTCCTGATTGTGGTCCGACACTCAGCTTATTGGACACTGACAATACTGTGGTCGGAGAGGATAAGAATGCAGTAGCATTGGCTGTTAATGCTATTATGAAGGGCAGGATCATTGCAGTCAAAGGACTTGGCGGCTTTCATCTGATCTGCGATGCAACAAACTCCAAAGCTGTGCTAGAATTGCGAAAACGTAAACAGAGACCGATTAAGCCATTTGCCGTAATGTTCCCTGATATGAAGATGCTCAGAGCATCTGCACAAGTCTCATCTGATGAGGAAGCATTGATCACATCCAAAGAGAAGCCGATAGTGATCGTTCAAAAATGTTTAAATACCTCTATTTCTGATAGTGTAGTACCAAAGATCGATCGTATCGGGGTATTCCTCCCCTATACACCACTTCACCATCTTCTGCTGAAAGAGATCGCTATCCCTCTTGTGGCAACAAGTGCCAACCGCAGTGATGAACCGATCATACGAAACAGCTCTGAGTTGATCGATAAACTTGGTAACGTGGTTGACCTGGTACTGGATCATGATCGTGATATACTCAATGCTAATGATGACTCTGTGGTGCAAATGGCAGGAGATAAAAAGATCACACTGCGTATGGCAAGAGGGTATGCTCCAAAGAGTATCAGTCTGCCATTTAAGAGTAAAAAAAAGATACTTGCAGTAGGGGCAAATCAGAAAAACAGTATCACTTTGGTATTTGATGATATACTTATCATGAGTCCTCATATAGGTGATTTAAATTCACTGGAAGCATTTGAGTATTTTGAACGAACAGTTGAGTCTTTTAAACATTTTTATGATTTTGAACCTGATGTCATTGTTTGTGATAAACATCCTGAATATATGACAACAAAATGGACAAAAGAATTAAAAAGCACTTATCCTAGTGTAGAGATCATAGAAGTTCAACATCATTATGCACATCTGTTGGCAGGTATGGCAGAATTTCAGCTAGATGAGAAGGTGTTGGGCTTTGCCTTTGATGGTACGGGGTATGGTGATGATGGAAGCATATGGGGCGGAGAGGTGATGATAGCAGACAATCAACAGTATGAACGTCTCTTTACTTTGGCACCTTTTCGTTTGTTGGGTGGAGAAAAAGCTATCAAAGAACCACGAAGGTCTGCACTGGCTTTGTTGTTCGAAACTTATACCCTTGATGAAATATATGCATTAAAACTACCACTCTTAGAAACATTTTCTCTTGAAGAGATAAATGTTTTACATAAGACATGGGAGCAGGGGATCAATGCCCCATTGAACAGTTCTATGGGAAGACTTTTTGATGCGGTGGCAAGTTTTTCAAATATTGTACATGTGTCAAGTTTTGAAGGAGAGAGTGGATTGATCATGGAACAGTATGTGGATGAAAATATTACAGAACATTTTCCTGTTGAGATTACAAATGGCGTCATCAAACTTGAGCCAATCATACAAGCCATGGTAAGAATGCAAGATAAAAGAGTAATAGTTTCTATGTTTTTCAATACCGTGATAGAGATGATTTTTCAAATTGGTCAAAAGTATCCTGAATTGTCATTACTCTTTTCTGGGGGTGTTTTTCAAAACAAGGTATTGGTACAAAAAATAAGCAGACGTTGTAAAGAAGAAAATCGTAGATATTATTTTCAAAATGAAACAGCCATCAATGATGGAGGTATTTCACTTGGACAGGCATGGTATGCTTTACATAGGTTTAAACATGATTTTATATAAACAGTCTATAATTAAATATATAAGGAAATAAAGATGGAAGCTGGTTTAGTGCTCATTTTCTGGTATGGTATGTTACATGCATTTGGACCAGACCACCTTACTGCTATCGCTGATTTTTCCATAGGAAAAAACAGACGAAAAACTTTACTCATCACTGCACTTTTTGCCTTGGGTCATGGACTTAGCCTTTTTGTATTTGCAAAGTTACTTCAACACACAGAAATTTCAGAAGAACTTTTAGCGTATGGTGATGTGATCTCTGCGATGGTGATCATGGGTATGGGTATTTATCTGTTGTTTATGGTGATGACTCAGCGTATTCAGTTAAGTAAGCATGCGCATGAGGGTAAAGAACATATACATATTTGGTTTGGAAAGTCACATGAACATAACAATGCAGTAAACGGTTCTTCCTTTTCATTGGGTCTTTTGATGGGTGCAGGCGGTGTAAGAGGGATGCTAATTACCTTGGGTGTTGTGCAAGGCGGCGTGGTAGATCTGAGTATGGTTGCACTGTTTACACTTGGTGTGATGCTTGTGTTTATGGCATTTGGTATGTTAATGTATTATATCAATAAAAACTTTTTAAGTAACATCCAAAACGTAAGAAGAGCATTTGCTACAGCTGGTTTGCTTTCACTGATAGTTGGAACCAATATATTATTAACATAGGAGAATTTAGATGTGTACAGATTGTGGATGCAGTATAACAGATAGTGTAGTGGCGCATAGTCATGGAGATGAAGAGCATGGGCATTCACATGAACATCATAAAGCACATGAACATTTGCACCATAATCCTCAACTTAATGATAAAAAAACGATCGAAGTAATCACGAAGATCCTTGATAAAAACGATCATGAAGCAGGACATAACCGTAGCCATTTTGACAAGCATGGTGTATTGGCGATCAATCTGATGAGTTCACCTGGATCTGGAAAAACAGCACTGTTAGAGAAGATGGCTGATTTGGCAAAGTTCAAATTTGGTGTGATAGAAGGTGATTTGGAGACGAGCAGAGATGCTGACCGTATCAAAGCTAAAGGAATACCTGCTTTTCAAATACAGACCGGGTCTGCCTGTCATCTCGATGCTTTTATGGTACATAAGGGGCTTCATGCTATGCCTCTTGCAGATATGGGTGTCTGCTTCATAGAAAATGTGGGGAATTTGGTATGTCCTGCAAGTTATGATGTAGGTGCACACTTGAACATCGTGCTTGTCTCCATTCCTGAAGGAGGAGACAAGATCGAAAAGTATCCTGTGATGTTTGCAAAAGCGGATCTCATTCTCATCACTAAAACCGATCTACTACCTCATTTTGATTATGACATTGAACATGAAAAAGCCGAAGCCAGAAGGATCAAACCCAATGTTGATATCCTTGAAGTGAATATTAAAGATGATGAAAGTATACAAAAAGTGATTCAGTGGATCGAATTTAAACGAAGTATGAGGAGTTAGCGTATGTGTCTTTCTATACCATCAAAGATCGTTGAGATCGATGAAGATAATATGGCTACGGTAGATACTATGGGTATCAAACGTCAGATAAGCCTTGATCTGATGCCTGATTTGGTGGATATAGGTGATTATATCCTCATTCATGTTGGTTTTGCTATGAATAAGATCGACGAAGAAGAAGCGTTGCAAAGTTTGGAACTCTATCAGGAGATGCTCGAAGCGATGGAAGAGGAAGAACGGCGTCAAGTCATAGAAACAGATGACAATTGTGACAGGCGAGGCTAAGCATGAGTGAGCTTCAGTTAAAAGATATTTACAGTGGTTTTCGTGATCCAGATACCATCAAAGCCTTAGCTTGGGCGATCAATGATGAGGCAAAAAAGTTAAAAGAGCCATTGAAGATCATGGAAGTATGTGGTGGACATACCCATACAATCATGAAGTACGGTCTAAAACAGTTGCTTCCTGCCAATATCGATTTTATACATGGACCGGGCTGTCCTGTCTGTATCATGCCAAAAGAGAGGATTGATCATGCGATAGCTTTGGCACAGATAGAAGATAGTATTTTACTTACATTAGGAGATATGATCCGTGTACCGGGGTCTAAAAGTTCTTTGGCTGTGGAACGGGCTAACGGCTGTGACATAAGGGCACTTTACTCACCTTTGGATGCGATAAAGATCGCAGAAGAGAACCCAGATAAAAAAGTGATCTTCTTTGCCATAGGGTTTGAAACAACGACTCCGATGACAGCAGCAGTGTTGGAGCAGATGGAAAAACGTGGTATTAAGAACCTCTATTTTCATATAAATCATGTACTAGTTCCTCCGGCGGTAGATGCCATTATGGCAGATGGTCGGGCAAAGATCAATGCCTTTATTGGTCCTGCGCATGTGAGTGTCATTACGGGAGCAAAGATCTATCTTCCTCTTCCTGAAAATTATCATACACCAGTGGTGGTCAGTGGCTTTGAACCGGTAGATGTGATGCAGAGTATTTTGATGATCGTTAAACAGAAAAATGAAGATCGTTGTGAAATGGAGATTCAGTACAGCCGGTCTGTGACTATGGATGGTAATACCAAAGCGCAAGAAATGATAAACAAGTTTATGCAGCCACGTGAACATTTTCGTTGGCGTGGGATCGGTGATATTCCTCTTAGTACACTTGAATTGCGAGAAAAGTATGCTGCTTATGATGCAGAAAAGATATTTGCAGATATCTTGCCAACAGAACCTATTGATGATCATAAACTTTGTATCTGCGGGACGATACTCAAGGGATTGGCTAAGCCAAACGACTGTAAAGTCTTCGGTACGGCATGTACCCCTAACAATCCTATGGGAAGCTGTATGGTGAGTTCTGAGGGAGCGTGCAATGCCTATTATCGTTATGGAGAGATTTAGATGAAACAGATACAACTGAGCCATGGTGGTGGCGGAGAAGAGACTAACAGTCTGATACATGATCTTTTTTATCGCTATTTTTCTAATGAGGTACTTATAGCAGCCGAAGATGCTGCGGTTTTGGAAGTTAAAAATAAGATCGCTTTTACGACAGACAGTTTTACAGTTAGCCCCATCTTTTTTAACGGAGGGAATATCGGCAAACTTGCCATTGCGGGTACAGTAAATGACCTTGCTATGATGGGAGCAAAGCCGCTTTATTTGAGTTCTGCGTTTATGATAGAAGAGGGGTTTGCTTTTGATGACTTGGAGACTATTGTCAAAACGATGGCCCAAGAGCTTAAACAGTGTGGAGCAAAAATCGTTTGTGGTGATACCAAAGTGGTTCCCAAAGGTGCAGTTGACCAGATATTTATCAACACTTCAGGCATAGGAGAGATAGAAAAAGAGGGCATTTCGGCAAATAATCTTCATGAGGGTGATGTCATCATCGTTTCAGGTGATGTGGGCCGACATGGAGCAGCGATCTTGATGGAGCGTGAAGGATTGGGAATCAGTGGTGATCTGCAGAGTGACTGTGCTACTTTGTGGCCGGCAGTGCAAGCTTTGATAGAGAGTAATGTCACTATCTCTGCGCTGCGTGATGCTACACGAGGAGGTCTTTCATCTGTGCTGAATGAATGGGCTGAACAAAGTAAAGTTTGTCTGGAGATAGAAGAAGCAAGTGTACCGGTAGATGAAGCGGTGCAGGGCATATGCGAACTCTTTGGTTTTGAAGCTTTTGACTTTGCCAATGAAGGCACATTTATCATAGCTGTACCACAACAGCATGCCGTTTTGGCAGTTCAGGCATTGCAGGACGTAGATGTCACAAGCAAGGCAACCATCATCGGTAGAGTGACTAAGAAAAAAGAGGGAAAGGTTATCCTTCATTCACTTTACGGAAGCAGCCGTTATCTTGACCTGCCTAAAGGTGAATTGCTACCGAGGATATGTTAACGTATGCATGAATACTCTATAGTTCAGGCACTTTTGGAACAGTGTGAAAGTTATGCTAAGGCCAATGATGCAACGAAGGTTGTCAAGGTAGTAACCAAGATTGGAAAACTCAGTGGTGTAGAGCCGCATCTACTTGAAACGGCATTTGATACTTTTAAAGAGAAGACCGTGTGCGATGGAGCAGAGTTTGTGATGAATTTACAAGATCTTAGACTCTACTGTAACACATGTAAAGAAGAGAGTGAACAGAGTGAAGTACGTTATCTTTGTGCCCATTGCCAAAGTACGGATGTTTCTGTCATCGATGGTGAAGAGATGTATCTGATGACTTTGGAGATGGAGTAGCGTTAAGCTGTATTTTTTATAAAATAATCTCAGAAGAATTTATACGATATTTAAATATAATCTATTATAAGGTGTGTTTATGAAAACTGAAATATCAAGACGTCGTTTTCTCCAGGGTTCTGCCGCATTAACAGTTGTAGCTGTGTCCGGAGCTGCTTCAGCGTTGGTTGAGACGAAAGAGAAAAACAAAATCGCTGACTTTAGTTTAACAAAGACTCAGATAACTGGCAAGCTTCAAGAAATTCCCACACTTTGTGAAATGTGTGTAAACAAATGTGCAGCTATCGCACGTGTTGAAGAGGGAGTACTTACAAAACTCAATCCCAATCCCCTTTTCCCAAAATCCAGAAATATGTTATGTGCCCGTGGAAATGCAGGTATACAGGCACTTGAAGATCCGGATCGTTTGAAATATCCGCTTATCCGTGTGGGTAAACGCGGTGAAGGTAAATTCAAACGGGTGACGTGGGATGAAGCGAATGAGTATATTAAAGAGAAGATGGTAAAGATCCTCGATGAAGAGAAAGATAATCGATCCACCATAGGATTTTGTGCCGGTGAGGGAATGGCGGAGCATACCTATACCTCTTTTATGAAAGACAAGATCGGTTCATCCAACTTTGTGAACCATAGCAGTATTTGCCTTGCCACTACGATCGCCGGGTATACACTTACGCTTGGGGGTTATGGACAGGCAGATCTGGATAATGCTGAATATGTTATCATGGCTGGAGCCAACCGTGCCGAAGCGATTGTTACACCTGATACAATGGATCTTTTCAAACGTACAAAAGGCAGGGGAACTAAGCTTGTCGTTATTGATCCCCGCTTTACCAATACTGCTGCACATGCTGATACATGGCTTCCTATTGAGGTGGGAACCGATCTGGCTTTTGTATTGGCACTTACTTATGTGGCATTTATGGAAGGGCGTTACAACAAACGCTTTGCCCAAGAGAATTTGAGTGATTTTGAAGTCTATAAAAAACATATAATCGATAACAAATACACTCCTGAATGGGCAGAGTCTATTACAGGTATTAAGGCAGAGGAGATTCGTAAGATTTCACGTGATTTCATGGCACATGCACCCAGATCCATTTATTATCAGGGGCGACGAACGGCTTGGAGCCATCAGGATTATCAGCTCAGACGTGCACAAGCGATATTCACTGCTCTAGGTGGCGGTGTAGATAAGAAGGGAGGGATTGTATTTGGGAAAAAACTTCCTCTTGGTGAGCATGCCATCCTTTCACCAAGTTATGACAATGCTAAAGAACGCATAGAGAAAGATAAAGCTGCAGTAATCGGTTCAAGTGGGTCATGGCTTGCCTGGCGAAATACCATCATCGACGGAACAGCTCCCTATCCTGTACGTGCATTTTTTGCATACAAACAAAACCCTATGCTCTCTGTTCCCAATACAACAAAAACAAAACAGATGCTTGAAAAAATGGATCTGATTGTGGTGATCGATACTATGCCGAGTGATACCGTGATGATGGCAGATGTCATTTTGCCGGAGTCTGTCTATCTTGAACGTGAAGATCCGGTTAAAACGTTTGGTGGGTCAGAACCTTCAATTGCTTTGCGTAAAGAAGTGGTTGAGGCAAAGCATGATACCAAACCTGTGATTGAAATTATGCGAGGTCTTGGAGAAAAACTTTCCAAACCTCTTTTTGAAATTTCAAAAAAATATGATGAATCACTACAGGAAGAGATCGTAGATCGTGGTGAAGCAGTGGTATATAAAGAAGAGGGCTATGATCTTGCAGATGGGTACCGTCATTCGCAGACGGTCATTAACCATCATATGGTCGCAAGTGTTTATGGTGAAAAGGCATGGGATACGTTACAGGAAAAAGGTGTTTTTTATCCTGATATGGACAAATTCTTTAAAAAGAGATCTGTCAATGAATATCAGTACTACCCTGAACATAAGAAGAGTTATTCAGTTATTGAGGGTGCCCTGATCAATGAGCCATATCATGATACCTGTGTCGATACAGAAGAGATAGCGGTCTTAAAGAAAGACTTCCGAACTGCAACAAAGAAGATCGCCTGTGCGCTTTACAATCTTGAAGAGAAGAAAGGGATCGATGCTATGCCGACATGGCGTGACGAGCTCTATACGCCGACACCTGAAGGACGATTTAGATTTATCACCGGACGTCATGGACAATTCACCCAAAGCGGAAGCTCCAATAATGCGCTACTGTTAGATCTGCTTTCAGATAATCACTTATGGATCAATAAGCGTGTTGCTGATGAAAAAGGGATCGGGCTTGATGATATGGTTGAAGTGAAGAGTAGTATTGGGGCTATTCAGATTAAAGCATACCCTACTGAGAAGATCGGCACAAATGTAGTCTTTTTTGTGCATGGCTTCGGTGCAGAATCAAGTGAATTGACTTTGGCACATCATCGTGGTGCAAATGACAATCTTATCATTGAAGATCATTATGAAAAATCATTTGGTTCAGCAGCAATGCATGAGACCATTGTAGATATAAGGAGAGTATGATGGTACGTTATGGAATGGCACTTGATTACAAGAATTGTATCAACTGCAAGGCATGTGAAAGTGCCTGTAAAGAGGAAAATGGCATTTTGCTTGGAGCAGATAATCATCGTATTTGGGTTGGTGTCCGTGAGATAGAAGGCGTTTTTCCAAATTTGAGTATTGGTTCGAGCAGTTTTGAACCCAGCCAATGCCAACAGTGTGATAATGCCCCTTGCCAGTCGGTTTGTCCCACCAATGCTACCTATTATGATGACAATGGTGTGGTTCGTGTTAACCCGGATCAGTGTATCTTATGTACGTACTGTATGCAGGCCTGCCCTTATGATGCACGTTATATCGATGACAGAACGATGACTGTTGATAAATGTAACTTCTGCTCAGATACCCGTATGATACAGGGAGAGACAACAACAGCCTGTCAGGCAACTTGCCCAACGAAAGTACGGATCTTTGGAGATCTTGATGACCCTGAAAGTGAAATTTCCAAGGTACTCAGAGACAGAGAGTATCATAGATTAAAAGAGCACCTTGGTACAGAACCAAAACTCTTTTACTTAAAATAAAGGATCATGAAATGAATTTAAGTAAAATATTACCCCATAACAAACATACTTTGAAATCTTTTTTTAGTTTCGAGTTCACACCGTTGAATATTTTCATGTTTCTGCTTACTATTGGATTGGTTACTGCGATGATCTTTGGTATCGGTGTCTATCTTGTACATGGGCATCATGCTTATGGGGTCACACGTCAACATGCCTGGGGCCTTCTGATCGCAATGTATGTTTTCTTTGTTGTCTCAAGTACAGGTCTGTGTATCATGTCATCGCTGGGACATGTCTTCAATATCAAATCTTTCCAGATCATTGGAAAGAGGGCGATTATCGGAGCCATTATAGCGATCTTAACAGGCTTTGCTGTGATCGCTTTTGAGATAGGGCATCCTGTCCGTATGGTGATCTATAATGTATTGACTCCAGGACTGACTTCGGCTATCTGGTGGATGGGAACGCTTTATGGAATGTACCTCTTCTTTATTATTTTAGAATTTTTCTTTCTGAATAACAGTAACCATAAATATTCCAAGATCTTTGGACTTGCAGGCTTGGTAGTAGGGCTTGCCGCACACTCCAATCTGGGTGCGGTATTTGGATTTTTGGTAGCCCGTCCTATAGCTAACGGTCCTTTTTTCCCGCTCTATTTTATTTTGTCTGCCATGGTCACAGGTTCTTACCTTCTCTTTTTGATTTACGGATGGCGGTATAAAATGAAATTCCCACCCGAAGTTGAAAAATTCATGATTACTTTGGCACAGGTTTTAGGGCTCTTACTGGCTATTTTGATATTTTTTGAGATTTGGAGAATGTTGACTGCTGTGTATGGACAAATGCCTGAACGTGCTGATATTGCTATACATATACTCACATCCAAGCACTTCTTGATCGGTGAAGTGCTTTTGGGAATGTTAATTCCTTTTGTGATCATTATTTTTAGTAAAGGTCATGCTATAAAAGCACTGGTCTATACTTCGATCACTGGTATGGTAGGAATATTCTGGATGCGTTATGATCTTGTACATGATACACAATTAGCACCTATGCTGCCACTGAAGATCCGTGAATATGTAGCGCAGCCAGGACTTGTTGAATATACACCGTCAACGGTAGAATGGATGATCTCCATTGGTGCTATCGGTTTGGCATTTATGATGTATTATGCAGCAGATAAGTTTTTCAATCTGGATCATATGAAAGAGGATAGCCACTAGGAGAATAAGCTTTTGATCTCTCTCCCCATTCACCTTCAATATCTCATCTGGAAAGCATCTATTCTTTTGGAAGTAATCAGATAAAATTTATCTGTAAAAATTAGTAAAAGAATCATCTTAAGGATGCCAATATGGAACTAAATTACTATCCTCTCTCAATTGGATATACTTTTTGAGAATAGACTGTGATAATGATTTAAATTTATGATACAATTTTAGTAACTAGTGGTTTTGACACAGAATATTGAATAGTTTCAGTTATGTAACTAAAATATTATAAAGAGAGTGTATATTGCTAGTATGAAAATTTAATCAGGAGAGAGAATGGCAATCAAGGCGGCAATTAACGGAACAGGGCGTATAGGGATGATCGTAGCAAAGATCATCACTTCACGTGATGATATTGAACTCGTAGCGATCAATACAACAGCAAAGCCGGATATGCTGGAGTATCTCTTCAAATATGACAGTGTACATACCGGTGTTGATGCAAAAGTTATTGATGATAACACCATCATGATCAATGGTAAAAAAGTGACAATGTTCAGTACCCGTGATCCGGGGGAGCTTGATTTCGGATCAGCCGGTGCGGAAGTGGTCATCGAGTGTACAGGTGTCTTTTTGACGACAGAAAAAGCGCAAAGCTATCTGAAAAACGGTGTGAAGAAAGTGGTGATGTCAGCGCCTGCAAAAGACGATACCCCTACATATGTTCTAAATATCAATACGGATGAGTATAAAGGCGAGGCTATTATCTCAAATGCAAGTTGTACTACGAACTGTCTGGCACCGATTTGTAAAGTACTTGATGATGAATTCGGTATTGAAAACGGTTTGATGACGACTATACACGCGTATACAAATGACCAGAATGTACTTGATGTAAAACACAGTAAAGATCAGCGGCGCGCACGTGCAGCAGCGGTCAATATGATCCCGACAACAACTGGAGCAGCCAAGGCTATTGCCCTAGTCATGCCTCAACTTAAAGGTAAACTTAACGGCTATGCGATGCGCGTGCCTACGCCGGATGTTTCTATAGTAGATCTAACAGTTAATTTGAAAAATGATGTCACAATAGAAGATATCAATACCGCTTTTGATAATGCGGCTGAGGGTAGTTTTAAAGGTCTCATCGAGATTGATAACGATAAAAGGGTTTCAAGCGACTTTATTGGTTCTACTTACAGTTCAACATATGTACCTGATATGACCTCTGTGGTTGATGGCAAGACAGTTAAAGTACTTGCCTGGTACGATAATGAGTGGGGGTACAGTTCTCGTCTTGTAGATATGTGTGTATTTGTAGGAGGTAAATAATGCTTAGCTTTAACCGTGATTTTACATTTGATGCTACTGAGGCGCAGCAGCGCATTATGGATGATGCGCTTAATGCGATCAAAGAGGAAAAAGAGAGTGGCCGTATCGGCTACTACAGACTCCCGGAAACTTCGCTTGCAGTGATAGATGAGCTAAAATCGTACAGTGAAACCAATACACTGCTTGCCGAAGGAAAGATCAAAGATATCGTTATTATCGGTATCGGTGGTTCCTCTTTGGGGATCAAGGCAATTGACTCTCTGTTGGCTGCAAAAAATGACTCATCTGTGACTCTGCATCTGTTTGAAAATTCCGATCCGATCAATATCTCACAGACTTTGAGCACATTGAAAAAAGAGTCATCACTGTTTATCGTTATTTCCAAATCGGGCGGAACTATCGAGACAACGTCGATCTTTAAAACAGTTATTGCCCATTTTAATCTGGATCTTGATGTCGCCGACAAAGAGCGGGTGATGGTAATTACTGATGCAGGATCAGCACTTTCTCAATTTGCAGACAGTTACAGTATTAAGCAGTTTAATATTCCAGATAATGTTGGTGGACGTTTCTCTGTTTTAAGTGCAGTGGGTATTGTTCCTTTGACACTTGCCGGGTATGATACAAAAGCACTGTTAAGTGGTGCAGGGACATTTTTAGACCGCCTCTTTGCCGGAGAGGAGAAGCACCTGCTTGAAAAAGCCTGCTATTACTATGAGAATGCCAAAGCGCTTTCGATCAATGTGCTCTTTTCCTATGCCAATGATCTTGAGAACTTGACAAAATGGTATGTTCAGCTTTGGGGAGAGTCTTTAGGTAAGATCGACAGTACAGGCGGTAGCGTTGGCATGACACCGATCGGTCTGATCGGAGCAGTAGATCAACACTCTTTTTTACAGCTGGTGATCGAAGGTCCTAAAGATAAAACTGTCACTTTCATCAATATTGACGATTTTGAAAATGATCTGCTTATCCCTGATATTTCACTCAAACATATTGAAAAAACAGACTTTATCAATGGTAAGACATTCAATGAGCTTATTAATGCCCAGTGTAATGCTACCCGTCAGAGTCTTATTGACAATGGTGTTCCTACAGATGGTATTACGATCTCTAAGATCAACGAAGAAAATATTGGTGCAATGATCATCTATTATGAACTTCTGACATCTCTGACCGGATCAATGCTGAAGATCAATACTTATGATCAACCGGGTGTAGAACTGGGTAAAACCATACTTTATGCCAATCTCAACAAATAGTTTTAAATACGAAGGATAAAACAGATGCAATTACACAGTTATGATATAAATCCAAAATATAGTAAAAGTGTTGCCTACTTTTCTATGGAGTTTGCTATCGCACAGTCACTCAAGATCTACTCTGGAGGTCTTGGTTTTCTTGCAGGGTCGCACATGCGAAGTGCCTATGATCTCAAGCAGAATGTAGTGGGTATCGGGCTGCTTTGGAGTTTTGGTTATTATGATCAGGCACGTAACGAGGATGGCACACTGCGCCCTGCCTTTACAAGAAAATTCTACTACTTTCTTGAAGAACTTGACATCCATGTAACGGTAAGGATTCATGATGAGGATGTGCGTATCAAAGCTTTCCTGCTTCGTTCCGAAGTCTTTGGTTCAGCACCGCTCATTCTCCTCTCCACTGATACTGATGAGAATGACTACCTTTCACGAACCATCACACATAAACTCTATGACGGTAATGAACGTACCCGTGTGGCACAGGAGATCGTATTGGGTATCGGAGGAACTAAAGTACTTGAAGCATTGAATCATAAAGTTGATATTTATCATATGAATGAGGGACATGCACTGCCGCTTGTCTATGAACTGTATGGAAAACACTATCAAACAATGGAAGCACTCCGTGAGCATGTTGTGTTTACAACGCATACTCCCGAGGCAGCGGGAAATGAAGAACATAATATCCACTTCCTGCATGAGATGGGCTTTTTTAACGGACATTCACTTGAAACCGTACGTAAGCTCAGTGGTTATGAGGAGGGGGACAATTTCAGTCTTACCGTTGGTGCACTTCGTAGTGCCAAGATCGCCAATGCAGTATCCAAGATCCACGGTAAGGTAGCCAATGAAATGTGGGATCACATTGATGATCGATGTGAGATCATCTCTATCACCAATGCCCAAAATAAAAAATATTGGACCGATAAAACTCTGATCCGTGCACTTGATGAACATGAGGATTATGAGGTAATGGCACGTAAAAAACACCTCAAAAAGCTTCTTTTTGATCTTGTAGCTGATCAAACCGGAAAAATGCTTGACCCTGAGGTGCTTACTATTGTCTGGGCACGCCGTTTTGCGGAGTATAAACGCCCTGATCTGCTCAAATATGATTTGGCGCGTTTTGTCAAACTGATCACAAATGAAGAGAGACCGGTTCAGATCATTTGGGCTGGTAAACCATACCCTACTGATCAGGGTTCTATCGATACGTTCAATGAACTGATCCGGATAAGCCGTCATTATAAAAATATTGCGGTAATTACCGGATATGAACTTAGAATTTCCCGCCTACTAAAGCAGGGAAGTGATATTTGGCTTAATACTCCGCGAATTACGCGAGAAGCAAGTGGTACCAGCGGTATGACAGCCAGTATGAATGGCTCTATTCATTTCTCCATCGATGATGGATGGCATCCGGAGTTTGCCAGAGATGGCAAGAATGCCTTTACTATTCCTTTTGCTAATCCAGACCTTTCAATTGAAGATCAGGATCGACAAGACTATGAAAATATGATGGATGTACTGGAAAACAAGATTCTTCCACTCTATTATGATGGTCCGCAAGAGTGGGTTGAGATCATGAAAAATGCGATGTCTGAGATCGAAGCTGATTTTGACTCCGGACGTATGGCAAGAGAGTATTATGAACGTATGTTTACTCTTCATCTTGACACTTCCATACCCGGACTTTAGACGTATGGCAAGAGAGTATTATGAGCGTATATTTACGGTATAAGGGAAACATAACATGATCTCCAATATCACTACTATGCGTGGAGTTAAAAGTCTTAAGGATATTGATGTCACCGGCAAACGTGTTCTGATCCGTGTTGATTTCAATGTTCCTGTTGATTCGCATAATAATATTTCAGATGACCGTCGTATTCGCGCAGCGCTTCCAACTATCAATTATTGTATTGACCATAATGTCTGTTCGATCACACTGGTTTCTCATTTTGGGCGTCCCAAAGGTAAGTATGATGAGAAATACTCTTTAAAGCATATCATTAAACGTCTTGAACGGCTACTGCAGAAGCGGGTTGAATTTATTGAAGATTTTGTAAGCTCCCGAGATGAGATAGCCACTTGCTCACTTGAACGTGTTTTTTTGCTTGAAAATATTCGATTCCAAGAAGGTGAAAAGCAAAATGATCCTGAACTTTCAAAGAGACTTGCCTCTATTTGTGATATTTATGTCAATGATGCCTTTGGTACTTCTCACCGTAAACACGCTTCGACCTATGGTGTAATGGAGTATGTTGACACCAAGGTGGCTGGCTTTTTGATGATGCGTGAAATGGAAGCCTTTTCAAAAGCTCTGGAAAATCCGGTACGTCCTATAGCACTTGTGATCGGGGGTGCAAAGATCTCATCTAAGATCACTTTATTGAAAGAGGTGCTTCAAAAAATTGATAAACTGATCATTGGCGGTGCTATGAGCAACACCTTTCTCAAGGCACTTGATTACGATATGCAGGGTTCTCTTTATGAAGAAGAGTACATTGAAACTGCACGCGATGTCATAGAAAAGGCTAAGCAAAATGGGGTCAAGATCTATCTGCCTGTTGATCTTGTTATAACAGATTCGATCGAAACACCAGTAGATATCAAAGTGGTACCTGCTCAGGATGTACTCGAAGGATTTCAGGCAGTTGATATAGGACCGGCTACGGTGAAGCTCTTTAGTGAAGCCATCAGCCTATCCAATACCATTATCTGGAATGGACCGATGGGAATCTATGAGATCCCAAGGTTTTCCAAAGGTACCTATAAGATCGCCAATGCCATAGCCGACAGTTATGCCTATACGATAGTGGGTGGTGGTGATACAGCTGATGCTGTTGATAAAACAGGAGAAGCTGATAATTTTAGCTTTATTTCTACAGGTGGTGGAGCAAGTCTTGAACTGCTTGAGGGTAAAATATTACCCGGTTTTTCTAATCTTGATCGAAGAAAAGAGGAGTTGTAATGGCTTTAGCAATTATGTCATCTGGTGGTGATTCACCAGGGATGAATCCCGCGATCAAAAAATTTGTTGATTATGCACATAAAATGGGGGAACATCCCTATCTAATCTATGACGGACTTGAAGGTTTGATCGATAATAAGATCAAGCCGGCTACCCATCATGATGTAGCAGGTATCGTACACCGTGGCGGTACAATTATTCGTTCCTCACGCTCCAAACGTTTTTTTGAATACGAATACCGTCTCAAAGCGTACAATAATCTAAAAGAGCACGATATCACAGGGCTTATTGTACTGGGTGGTGACGGTTCATTCCGTGCTATGGAGAAGTTCAGTTCAGAGTTTGATCTCAATTTTGTCGGTATCCCCTCTACGATAGATAATGATATCTATGGTACAGAGTACTGTCTGGGTGTAGATACCGCTCTCAATGTCATACGTGATGCACTTGACAAGATCAGGGATACTGCATCCTCCTTTAACCGCGCTTTTCTGGTCGAGGTGATGGGTCGTCACTGTGGATATCTAGCCATTGTCTCTGCCATGGTCAGCGGTGCAGAAGTGTGCATTATTCCTGAAGCAGAGTTTGAGTATGAAAAACAGGGTAAACGTCTGCGCGAAGAGGTGGAATCAGGACGTAACTATGTCTTGGCAATTGTTGCTGAAGGAACAAATCAGACCAGCGAAGTACATAAATGGCTGCAGGAGACTATAGGGCTGGAGACGCGTGTCAGCATCCTGGGACATATTCAGCGTGGTGGAAATCCAACAGTAAGAGACAGGATGATGGCATTTGATTTTACCATTACAGCTATCAATCATCTTCTCTCACATGATAATTCGAATAAAATGGTTGCCTATCAAAAAGGTGAATTCAAACTGATAGAGATCAAAGAGGTGGTTTCCAACCAATACCAATTGCCTCAGCGCTTTCTAGATGCAGTTAGTTTGCTAGATTAATTTATTGCCTGGTGCAGTAATAATCCCAAAATATTCAATAGAAAATATAAACGCTATTTTCATAATCCTATTGTATAATTCGGGTAAATAAAAAAAAGGAATATTATATGATAAAGATTACAAAAAAAGGGAACAAGGCTTGGGTGACTTTCACATTGCCGTCAACTGAGGGAGAAAGTGTGGAGATCTCCGGTGAATGGAACGATTGGGAAAATGAACCAATGAAAGTAAAAAAAAGCGGTGAATTCTATATTACAAAAGTACTTAAAACAGATGAAAATTATCAGTTTGGTTATCGTGTTAACGGTCAGGAGTGGCGATGCGATGATGAACTTGGATGCGTAGCATCACCTTTTGACTCACATAATTCACTGTTGGAACTTTAATTTAAAGCTAAGTTTTTTACTAAATTTCACACTCCAAAAGACTTTGATGTATATTTGAGGTTTTTTAATACATATTGACATATTTTAATATATAATAATATTATATGCTATGCGAAAGATATTTATCAATAGTGCTTATGTTTTTTAATCATTAAAAAGGGGCAATCAATTATGAAAGCAGTAGTTATGGCGGGAGGATTCGGAACACGAATCCAGCCGCTTACAAACTCAAGACCTAAACCAATGTTACCAGTTGTGAACCGTCCGATGATGGAAAATACGATGATGACTCTCAGGGATCTGGGAATCACAGAGTTTATTGTCCTTCTCTACTTTAAGCCCGAAGTGATCCAGGACTATTTTGGTGATGGAAGCAAATTTGGTATAAATATCACTTATGTAATTCCAGATGATGATTACGGTACAGCCGGTGCAGTTAAATTAGCACAAAAGCATATCGGTGATGATAATTTTATTATTATCAGTGGCGACCTGGTGACAGATTTTGATTTTCAAAAAATATTTGACTACCACAAGCAAAAAGAATCCAAGCTTACAATTACCCTTACTTCTGTAGAGAACCCTCTTGAATTTGGAGTGGTTATCGCCAATGAAGAGGGAAAAATAGAGAAATTTCTGGAGAAACCAAGCTGGGGAGAGGTTTTCAGTGATACGATCAATACCGGTATCTATATCATAGAACCGGAGATCCTTAATTATATTCCTAAAAGTGAAAACTTTGACTTTGCCAAAGATCTTTTTCCTCAACTAATGAAGGAAGGTGTTGAACTGATGGCCGGAAATGCCAAGGGGTATTGGAGGGATGTCGGTAATCCTGACAGCTATAGAGAGGCTCATGAAGACATCATGAGCGGGCGTGTTGATTTCAACATACCAGGAGAGAAGGTCATCTATCCCGATGGTGTGCTCTACAGTGATGGACCTTACATTTTGGATGAAAGTATTGAAATTATCGGGAAAGTGGTTTTAGGAAAAAATGTCAGCATTGGAAAAAGGACTAAGCTCAAAAATATTGTCATCGGTGACAATGTCGAGATAGGCAAGGATTGCAAAGTCAGCAACTCTGTCATCTGGAACCGTGTTATTATAGGTAAAGGCACTAAAGTAGACAACGCGGTGATCTGTAATGATAATGTCATTGGGCAAAATTCTAAAATGACTGCCGGTATCATATTGGCAGCAGGTTGCGAGATCGGTGAATTGGTAACAGTAGAGAAGGATGTAACGATCTGGCCTGACAAAGTGATCGAGCCTGCATCCATCGTCAGCAGCAATCTTATCCTGGGAAGTAAATACAAGAACTCTATCTTTGAAAACGGAAGCGTGAACGGACAGTCAAATGTCGAACTCTCCTGTGAAATGTCCGCCAAGCTAGCTGAAGCTTTTGGTGCACAACTTCCTATAGGTGCTACCGTTCTAATAGGCAGGGATCATCACAGAAGTTCACGTATGCTCAAGCGGGCATTTGTGGGGGGCATGCTTTCTGCAGGGATCGATGTTATCGATCTTAAAAGTATCCCCTCAGCGGTTTTGCGCTTTAATTTGGCTCAGAATCCTGATGACTATAGTGCGGGGGTATATTTCAGACAGGAAAGAGATGATACAACCAGTACCGTGATCACCTTTTTCAATGGCGAAGCGCTGCGTATCAACAGTGAATTGGCAAAAAAGATCGAAAAAGCCTATTTTAAAGAGGCATTTAGAAGAGTGGACTTTACTCAGATAGGTCAGATTTCGGAATCTCATCGTATTCAGGAGTGTACAGACTACAAAAAAAGTATGGAAGAGAGTTTCAAAAAGAGACTCTTTTCTTGTGTCGATTGTCGTATAGCGGTCGATATGATGCATGGTACAGCCTGTGAAGTTTTTCCTCATCTGCTTAATGATCTTGCTATTGGCAATATGATCTTCAACAACTATCATGATGCACATCAGCTGGCAAACTTTAAATCCCTTCTCAAGCGTTCTGCCAAAGATATGAGTAATATCGTCAGAAGCCTGAAGCTTGATGCGGGCTTTTTAATCTATCCTTATGGACAACGTCTGGATATTATCTGCGATAATGGTAACGTGTTCAGCATGAAGGATGCACTGCTTATCGTTCTCTCCCTGATGGATTTGGAAGCTGCCAAAGAGGGTAGAAAACGCATCTTCCTGCCTGCCTGGGCTCCGGATATTGTGAAGTTTGATCATCTTGATATCGAGTATGGCAAATATGCCGACTTTAAGGCAGAACAGCTGAGACAGTATGATCTGATCGGAACAGTGGATGGCAACTTTGCCTTTACAGAATTCTCCCTCTATAGAGACTCTATGTATGCGGCCGTCAAAATCCTGGAAATGATAATCAAGCAGGATGTGAAGCTCTCTGACATGGTCAGAAAAGTAGAAGATTTTTACTATCTCCAAACACAGATTGTATGCGTACAGTCCCTCAAGGGAAAAATGATGCGTAAATTCCTTGAAGATGCAAAAGGCAAGCGCTCCTCTTCGATTGACGGTGTTAAGATTTGGCTGGGTGAGACAGACTGGATCCTAATGATCCCCGACCAATACAGTGACCAACTCAATCTCTACATTCAGGCAATGAATGAAGAGAGAGGCAAAGAGATCTATCAGGAGTATGAGGAGAAGATAAAGTCCTGGTCAGAAGAGTAAAATGAAACTGGCTTTTCTGTGGCACATGCACCAGCCCGATTATCGGAATGCTTCAGGTATCATGCAGATGCCTTGGGTTTTTCTACATGCTATTAAAGATTATTATGATATGCCCTGGATGCTTGCCCGTCATAGTGGACTAAAGGCTACATTTAACATCACTCCCCCACTGATAGAGCAGATACAGCTCTATAGTGAAGATATAGAGTCAAATGACCGTTTTTTCGCTTTATGGATGAAACACCCTTCAGAATTAAATGAAACAGATCGGCACTGGATGATCAAGATGTGTAAAAGTGCACCCTATGAGACAATGATCGAACCGATCGAACCTTATCGACAGCTTTACCATATGGAGCAGATAGATGATGATGCACTCTGTGATATGGAAGTTTGGTTCATTCTTGCATGGTGTGGTGTCTATCTCCGAACACACAACGATACAGTCAAAGAACTGCTTGCTTCAGAAAGTGAGTTCAAATGTGAACATAAACATGCATTATTACAGTCACTTGGTGATTTTATTAAAACGATCTTTCCCTATTATGCAAAACTGCAGAAGGAAGGAATAATTTCTCTCTCTACAACACCGCTTAACCATCCTATTTTACCACTACTCATCGATATGAACAATGCAGAGAGTGCCCATCCTGGGACCAACATCCCTGAGCATCCATTATCGCTTGTGGCAGATGCGAAACTCCAAATTTCACAGGCACAGGCACTCTATAAGACAACTTTTGGTCATGATGCTATAGGGTTCTGGCCGGCGGAAGGTGCGGTTGATGAACGTAGTGTTGCTCTCTACCGTGATGCCGGACTAAAATGGATCGCAACAGATGAGGCGATCTTGTTTAAATCTTTGGGATCAGAGCATCGTGATGCCCTCTATCACTCCTATAAGCATAATGGAGTGACAATGGGTTTTCGTGATCATGGATTAAGTGACCTTATCGGTTTTACCTACCGTTTTTGGGCAGCAGAACGTGCTGCCGATCATTTTGTCTCTATGCTATATCCAGTGGCAGAGGAGGGAGATAACCGTACTGTTTTTGTCATCCTTGATGGAGAGAATGCCTGGGAGTTTTATCATAATAATGCCTTTGATTTTTTTGATGCACTTTATACAAAACTTGCAGAGACAGAGTGGTGTAGTATGGTCGGGATGGATACGATCGTGCAGCAAGATTCCAGAGAATTACCTCATCTTGCAGCAGGGAGTTGGATACACGGTGAATTCAACACATGGGTTGGACATCCTGAAAAGACACGAGGCTGGGAGCTTATCTATATGACCAGACGTGACTATGAGCACCATAAAGAAGGTTTTAGCGAGGAGATACAAGAGAAGATCCTGCAACATTTTCTGGCTGCAGAGTGTTCGGACTGGTTCTGGTGGTATGGAGATGACCATTCTACAGAGTTCTCTGCTGAATTTGATGAACTCTTCCGGTCACACCTGATCAACATCTATCATCTTATGCAAATATCTCCGCCCAATGATCTCTACATACCGATCATTACTAATCGGAGTGGGGAAGATTTTCTATTGCAACCCAAGTTTCCTATACAGCCGCTTATTGATGGCGGACATAACGCATTTTTTGAATGGGTTGGCAGCGGGATCGTTGATGAGACAAAACTCTTTTCAACGATGGACAGAAAACGCGGACCGGTAGAACGCATCCGTTTCGGACAAAATGAGAAAGTAGTCTATTGTTCCTTTGAAGGTGATATGAAAGCTTTACATCACTGCGAGAAGCTATATATTACGATAGAACCGTTTAATACACGATTTGAAATTTCAATGATATCATTGTTCAGAACAAAAAAATCAACAATGGAATCAAATCAAATAAAATTGCTGGTTGCTTATGATTCCTGGCTTGAACTCAGTCTTGATTTTAATGAAATGGATACCCAAGAAGTACAGCTACGTTTTGAGATTGAACGTGAAGGTATCATTATTCAAACCCTTCCGGGATTTGGTGAACTTGAGATTGCATTGGACGCAACCTATGATGAAAACTGGTTTGTCTAATGCTATTGTTGAGAAAATTAAGTATACGTAAGAGAGGAAAGAAAAATGTCTGAAATCCGTCGTGACAGGTTGCATAGCCAATATGTATTAATAGCACCAGAACGTATGCGTCGACCGGATACACTTGCTGTCACTCTTACAAAGTCTACTTTGAAGACCTGTCCATTTTGTGAAGGAAACGAAGCAATGACCCCACCGGAGATCCATGCGGTGAGAGAGAATGAAGCAAATGCAATCAATTGGAAAGTACGTGTAGTTCCCAATCTCTACAAGGCAGTCCAAGTTGAAATTGAAGATCACTCTAAACTTATGGGTATGTTTGAATCCATACCTGGTGTGGGAGCCCACGAAATTGTGATCGATACCCCATCTCATGACAGTAGAATGGCAAATCTTAATGCTGTAGATATTAGAGACTGGCTTTCGACAATTGCCACTCGTATTGCAGACCTGCGACAGGATGAACGACTAATACATACCAGTATTTTTAAAAATCAGGGAGAACATGCAGGTGCGACACAGCAGCATCCCCATACTCAGATTATTGCCCTTCCCATTACCCCAACCCGCGAATTGAATCTTCTAGAGAGACATATGCAATATTACCGAAGACATGGGCGTAGCAAGGTGGAAGATATTTTGGAAAATGAACGTTTGGAAAAAGTGAGAATTATCTCTGAGAGAGAAGGCTTTACAGCGTATTGTCCCTATGCTTCTGCTTTTCCTTTTGAAGTTATAATCGCTCCGAGGAAAGCATTGACCAACCTGGATGAACTCAACCGGGATGATATGGTAGATCTTGCAGACCTGTTAAAAGAGGTTTTTATGCGTCTTGATGTTCAACTTGGAAAATTTGATTTCAATTTGGCTTTTCGTTTGGCTCCACTGAATACCAATTTTGAAAATGCTCCTTATTTTTCTCACTTGAAACACTTTTACCGTTTTACCATCCGTATCATGCCACGTATCTATCGACTAGGAGGATTTGAGATCTCCACTGGGATGCTCATTAATCCTGTAGAACCGGAAGAAGCAGCAAAACTGCTTCGAGAAGCAAAAATTTAAAGGGGTTTAGAATATGAGTCAAGAACGCAGCAGTGGTATTCTTCTGCATCCGACTTCTCTTCCCGGTGTATACGGCATTGGGGATCTAGGGCCTTCTGCCTACCACTTTATCGATTTTTTGGAGCGTTCCGGTCAATCCCTTTGGCAAATGCTACCGCTTGGACCTACCGGTTATGGTGATTCGCCCTATCAGACACTTTCTGCTTTTGGTGGGAATCCTATGCTTATCAGTCCTGAATTACTGGCTGAAGACGATCTGCTTTCTCTCAAAGAGATAGAAGCTCCGGAATTTGATCAGACACGTGTATCATTTGACTGTGTCATTCCCTATAAACTCAAGCTGTTAAAAAAGGCTTATTTGCATTTCAAACTTCGACCGAACCATATACTGGCAGAACCGTTTCATGCCTTTTGTGAGAAAGAAGCTGCGTGGCTGGAAGATTTTGTACTTTTTTTCGCTCTGAAATCCCATCATGAGAACCGTCCCTGGACAGAATGGCCCAGAGAACTGAGAATGCGCGAACCCAAAGCACTTGCAACTTATGCAGAGGAACTCCATGGTGATCTGCAGTGGTACAGGTTTATGCAGTTTCTTTTTTTTCGCCAGTTTGCTAAGCTGCGTGACTATGCCAAAAAGCATCATGTAAAACTTATAGGTGATCTACCGATCTTTGTGGCACATGACAGCAGTGATGTATGGAGTCATCGGGAGTGGTTTAAACTCGACAGCAATGGCAATCCCACTGTTGTCGCAGGTGTGCCGCCTGACTATTTCAGTAAAACCGGTCAGCGGTGGGGTAATCCTCTTTTTGACTGGAAAGTACTCAAAAAAGAGAAGTATCGCTTTTGGGTTGATCGTTTTAGCCATATGGCAGAGATGTTCGATCTCGTACGTATCGATCATTTTCGCGGATTTGCAAGCTATTTGGAAATTCCTGCCGATGAAAAGACAGCGATCAACGGACGATGGCAAAAAGGTCCGGGAGTGGATCTTTTTAGAACCCTTGAAAAGGCTATGGGAGGAAAACTACCTGTGATCGCCGAGGATCTTGGTATCATTACCCCGGATGTGAGCGATCTGCTTGAGGCATTGGACTATCCGGGAATGGCTGTTCTGCAGTTCGGGTTTGAATCTATGCAAAGTACTGACCCCTCTGCATTCCTGCCGCATAATCTAAAAATAAATCAAGTGGTCTATACCGGCACCCATGACAATAATACGGTCGTAGGATGGTGGAGTAAGCAGCCTGATGAGGTACGGGATTTTACCCGGCGCTATCTCAATACAGATGCCAATCTCATTCATAGAGATATGATCCGTGCCGCCCTTGGAACGGTGTGCAGCATGGCACTTTTCCCTATGCAGGATCTTCTCGGGCTAGGAAGCAAATCGTATATGAACCGTCCGGGGACGACGGATGGAAACTGGCAGTGGAGAATGAAGGCTGATACATTGAATATCCAGCTTGAAGAAGATCTAATGGAAATGACCAGACTTTATGGGCGAGCTGATGATGCAAACTTCTAAACAGAAAAAAGTACTATTTGCAGCCAGTGAGGTTTACCCGTTTGCAAAAAGCGGAGGCTTGGCCGATGTGGCTGCCTCTTTGCCAAAGGCATTGGCAAAAGAGTTTGAAATCTCTGTAATTCTGCCATTTTACGGTAGTATTGATGGTGAAAAGTATCATATTGTACCGCTTGACCTCTCTTATACGATCAACATGAACCAAAAAAACTACGAAGCCTCATTGTATGGATGCAGCTATGCAGGGATCACCTACTATTTTGTGAAATCTCCCTGTATCAGTGAAAAAGAGTACTTTTATGGTCCTCCCGATCAGGGTTATGAAGACAATGCCCAGCGTTTTACTCTTTTTTGTCGTGTTATTGTTGAACTTCTTAAAGAGGATCAGGCTTATTCGATCCTGCATCTGAATGACTGGCAAACGGCTGTAGCTGCTCTTCTGGTGAAAGAGGATAAAAATTTACGGGTAAAGACAGTTTATACCATTCATAACCTGGCGTATCAGGGGATTTTTAATCAGGGTACACTGCAGGAGATAGGTTTGTCAGACCACTATTTTAATATGGACGCTCTGGAGTTTTACGGTGATATCAATTTGATGAAAGCTGGCATTGCCTATGCAGACAGTATCACAACAGTCAGTTCCGAATATGCCAAAGAGATCCAAACTAAAACCTTTGGCTGTGGCCTGGATGGCTTTTTACGCCATCATCAACATAAATTGCAGGGTATTCTGAACGGAATAGATACGGAAGTTTTTTCACCGGAAGACGATCCTCTCATTGTTCAGCATTATTCATCAGAAAATTGGAAAAAAAAGAGAGAGAATAAAAAAGCCTACCTGAAGAGCAGTGGTTTAAAAGGGATCAATAAGCCTCTTTTTGTTTTTATCGGTCGTTTTACCTGGCAAAAGGGTATTGACCTTCTGATCGAAGTCCTTGATAAGACAGCAGACCTGAACATCAATATTGCTATTTTGGGTGAGGGGGAAACAGCATATCAGCAAAAACTCGAAAAAATTGCTTCACAGTACAAACATATCCATCTCTTTTTTGGTTACAAAGAAGAGCTCTCCCATCAGATGTATGCGGCTGGTGATTTTCTTTTGATGCCCTCCATGTTTGAACCCTGCGGCTTAAATCAGATGATCGCTATGCGATATGGAACTGTGCCGATAGTACATAATGTGGGCGGACTAAAAGAGAGTGTACATCCTCTGAAAGAATTTGACCCCAAAAGCAAAAAAGGGTTTGGTGTCAGTTTTGATGAGTCTAAGGCTGAAGCTTTATTACAGGCGATAAAGGTTTCAGCTTCCCTCTTTGAAACATCCAAATATAAAAAAGTAAGCAAGCACAATATGAACTGTGATTTTTCCTGGAGCAGCAGTGCCAAAAAATATGCAAAGCTATACCATGATCTGGAGCAATGATGAAACTTTTTATTGATATCGGCGGGACACATCTTCGCAGTGAAATTCACGGCTTAAAAGATGTTGTCTATGAGAAACTTCCGAGTTCGAATCATAATCTGATCCATTTTATTGAAAAGTGTTTGACAAGCTATCCTGCTATCCATTTTATCGGGATCTCTTTTGCAGGTCAGGTTTACAATGGAGAGATTCTTTCTGCACCCAATATCACCGTAAGTGAAACGAAGATAAAACACTATTTTGAGTCTCGCTATCCTCTGCGTCTGGAGATCGATAATGATCTCAACTGTGCCGTAATGGCAGAGGCAAAGAACCTGCAGGAGGAGAACATCGCTGCACTCTATGTCGGTACGGGTTTGGGTTCAGCAGTGATCGAGCAGGGAAAACTGATACGGGGTTATCGCAATCAGGCTTTTGAACTGGGGCATATTCCCTATAGAGAAGCACCCTTTCTCTGCGGATGCGGGAAAAACAATTGTATTGAACTTTTTGCTTCAGGGTCTGGTCTTGAACAATGGATGCGGTATAATAAGGAAGAAGGATATATCAAAAAGCCGAATTTGGAGAAGTTGAAAAGTGAAGGTGATCCTTTGGTAGCAATTTTTGAAAAAGCTTTGCTGTATGCAACTGCAACTTTGGTCACACTTGCCAACCCGAAGCGTTTAGTTTTTGGAGGCGGAATCATACAGGATAACCCCTATCTAGTTCCATGGATCCGTGAAGAGATCGCTACTATGGCACTTTCAAGTTCCCTGGAGGGATTGAGTATCGTTCAGACTGAGTTAGAGAATGCAGCGATGGACGGTGCAAAACTATTAGAAAGAGGTAACTATTAGCAACACAATACAAAGTTACACAAAAGTGACTAGTCGCTTGAGTTTACTTTAGCATGGAAGCGTCATAAATAATTAGAAAAGAGAGAGAATATGAATAAATTAAAGATTTTAATAGCTGCTTCAGAAGTGGTTCCTTTTGCCAAGAGTGGTGGTTTAGCTGATGTTGTCGGTGCTCTTCCCAAGGCGCTCCGTAAACTTGGGCATGATGTGCGGGTTGTGATGCCGCGTTATTATATTGTAGACAGAGATAAATACAACCTCAAACCTATGGAAGGTTCACTTGGTGTTCCCATGGGCGTGATCGGAGAAGAGTGGGCAGGAGTATACGAAGGTGTGCTTCCCGGAAGTGATGTACCGATCTATTTTATTGAACATGAGCGTTACTTTGGGAGAAAAGGTCTTTATGATGAAAACGGCATTGCTTTCAGTGACAACGATAACCGTTTTATCTTTCTCTCCAGGGCAGCGATGCAATTGGCTAAAAAATTACATTTTAAGCCCGATATCATCCATGCAAACGACTGGCATACCGCAGCCATGCCGATCTTTCTAAATACAGTGTATGCACAAGATCCTAATTTTGAACATACGGCTTCCGTGCTGAGTATCCATAATCTTCAGCATCAGGGCAAGTTTTATAAGGGTGCTATGGATGTTTTAGGTATAGGATGGGAGCATTTTACTGAGGATGAACTGGAAGAGTATGACGGTATCAACCTTTTAAAAGGAGGAATTGTTCATTCCAATGCCATTAACGCCGTAAGTCAAAAGTATGCTGATGAGATCCGTACTTCCGAATTTGGCTGGGGACTTGAAGGTTTGATCAGTCACCATAGTACAAAACTTTTCGGTATCTTAAACGGTGTAGATTATGAAGAGTGGAATCCTGCTTTAGATACGCTTATCCCTTTTAATTATGACATTTATAAGATGGCAGGTAAAAAGATCTGTAAACTAGAGCTGCAAAAAACATTCAACTTGCCGCATCGCCAGGATGTCCCCCTGATCGGTTTGGTTGGACGACTGGCGGAACAAAAAGGTATTTCCCTGTTGGCTGAAACAATTGGGGGACTTTTGGAGATGGATATCCAAATTGTTCTGTTAGGAACGGGAGAGAAGTGGGCAGAACATTTTTTCAGTAATATTGCCTCCACCTATCCGGAAAAATTTGGAACGTATATAGGGTATAAAAATGATCTGGCACATCAGATCGAAGCAGGGAGTGATTTCTTTTTGATGCCTTCACTCTTCGAACCTTGCGGTTTGAATCAGATCTACAGTTTACGCTACGGAACCCTTCCGATCGTTCGTGCGACAGGTGGTTTGGATGATACTATCGAGAATTATCAGCCTTATAGCGGCAAAGGTGACGGATTTAAGTTTTATGAAGCTTCTGCAGAAGCCTTGTACGGAACAGTGAAATGGGCAGTAGATACGTATTATAATGATAAAAAAGGAATGAAGCAGCTTGTGAAAAATGCGATGAAGAAACAGTTTAGCTGGGAAGTTGCAGCTAAATCGTATGAAGAAATGTATCGATACAGCATCACACAGCGCTTTGGCGTTTCAATAGAAAGGAATTAACTATGTCACACTCTATACACTATGATGTCAGTCGTTTTACTGAGCTCGATATTTACCTCTTTAAAGAGGGAACACATGCAAAACTCTATGATCATTTGGGTACGCATCTTATGGAGCGTGAAGGTCGAAAAGGAACCTATTTTGCAGTTTGGGCACCTCATGCCAGAGGTGTGTATGTACGTGGTGACTTTAATGACTATAACGACAGAAGCCACAAACTCCAGCTTCGTGCTGATGGTTCCGGTATTTGGGATGGTTTTATTGAAGGGGTTGATCAGGGAACAACCTATAAATATCATATTGACAGTGAAGAAGAAAATGCGAATGCCGACAAGGCTGACCCTTACGCTTTTTATGCTGAAGTCGCACCTAGTTCGGCATCACGTGTCTGGAGTATTGACAACTATGAGTGGAATGACAAAGCATGGATGCGTTCACGCCGTAAGAAAAATTCGCACAAAGCACCCATTTCGATCTATGAAGTCCATTTGGGTTCATGGCAACGTAAAGTAGAAGAGGGCAACCGTTTTTTAAACTATATAGAAGCTGCAACAGCCTTAGCTTCCTATCTTAATGAAATGAACTTCACTCATGTGGAACTCCTGCCTATCACAGAATTTCCTTTTGAAGGGTCTTGGGGATATCAGGTCACAGGTTATTTTGCTCCGACATCACGCTATGGAACACCGCAAGAGTTCATGCATTTTGTAGATATCATGCATGAGCATGGCATCGGTGTCATTCTTGATTGGGTTCCTTCACACTTTGTCACTGATGGACATGGGTTGATGAATTTTGACGGTACCTGTCTTTATGAACATAAGGATCCACGTAAGGGCTATCATCCCGAATGGGGGAGTGCCATTTTCAACTATGATCGTAATGAAGTTCGTGCCTTTCTGATCAGTTCAGCTATGTTCTGGCTTGAAAAATATCATCTTGACGGGATACGGGTTGATGCGGTGGCTTCCATGCTCTATCTTGATTATGCAAGAGAAGAGGGAGAATGGATACCCAATGAGGATGGTACCAATGAAAACAAAGGAGCAGTCAAGTTCTTAAAACAGCTTAATACCAGTGTTTACGACGCCTTTGATGACATTATGATGTTTGCCGAGGAGTCTACAAACTATCCAATGGTAAGCCGCCCTGTGAGCCAAGGTGGCTTAGGATTTGGTTATAAGTGGAATATGGGATGGATGCATGATACGCTTAAATATATGAAATTTGATCCGTTCTATCGCCAACATCATCACCAACATCTCACCTTCAGTTTTGTTTACATGTACAATGAAAACTATCTACTTCCTCTAAGCCATGATGAAGTCGTTCATATGAAAGGTTCACTCATCAATAAAATGCCCGGTGATAACAACCAAAAGTTTGCCAATCTCAGAGCACTCTATGGTTTTATGATCGCCCATCCCGGTAAAAAGCTTCTCTTTATGGGAGGAGAGATCGCCCAATTTGCTGAGTGGAACTATGAACAGAGTCTTGATTGGCACTTACTGGAAAATCCACAGCATAAAGGGGTACATAATCTCTTAAAAACGCTTAATAAACTCTATCAAGACGAACCTTCACTTCATAAAAATGATGTAGAACCTGAAGGTTTTGAGTGGATCGATGAAAACGACTATCAGGCCAATGTCATTTCATTTATTCGTAGAGGCAGTAAAAGAGATAAGCCTATCATTGTTATTTGTAACTTCTCTGACAAGATCCATAAAGATTATCCGATCGGTTTGCCAAGTAAAGGGTTCTATGAAGAGATATTTAATTCCCAATCCTCAGAATTTGACGGCTGGAATATCACCAATGATGCACCCATAAAATCACGTGCAAAAGTGCATCATGGTCGAAAAAATATGCTACATGTGACACTGCCGCCCCTTGGTGTTATCTACCTCAAAAAGATGAGTTAAACTAATTCGATCTTAACTTCTAAAAAGTACTTAAGAAGTTTTGATCGGCTTTCTCTTGAAACGTACGAACAAAGGGTTATGATCGGAGAGTTTATGCTCATCCATCACCACTGCTTCTACCAACTTCAGCTCACGATAAAAAACAAAATCCAGCTCTTTCCCCATAAAAGATTTGACCTTGCCAGTTTCTTTAAAGGTTACTGCTGTGAGGGAGAGTCTCTCCGCAATTTTCTGGAGTTTATCCATACGTTTGTTGCTCCAACTGTTAAAATCTCCGGCAAGGATCATAGGCCCCTTATGCTCTTTAAGCAAGTCAAGAAACCGTTCAAGTTCTTTGCTATAACGTTGGGTTTCCCGAAAGTTGATCGCATGGATATTGAGGATGAGCAGAGAGCTGCCATCATCAAAGAGATAATTGCTCAAGAGTAGGCTTTTATGAGGGCCTAGAATACTCTCTCTTCCCTCTGAGAGATAAGCTTGAGCATAACTTGACTCCATTCTGCTTGCTGTTAAAACTCCATAGAAATTTCCTTTAAACTCCAGATTGGCAGCTGCATCATAAGAAAAATGAGGTAGCTCAAAATGGTGATTATCACGGAAACCGGCCTCCTGAAAGAGAATAAGATCAACATCACGTCTCTCTATCTCTTTACGTAGAAAACTTTGAAATCTTGGATGATTTTTGTTGTTTTTATAGACATTCCAGCAGAGCATTCCAAAAGTATCTGGTATGCTTGTGTGGCAGTGGTCATGACAGGCTGAGTGGTGAAGGCGTGAGGGCTTAAACATTGTGCAGTTGTCCCATTATAGTAGTGGAGCGAAGACTTTCATCATATTTTCCACTCCTTCGCGTAGTTTAGTGGGTTTTTTCATCCCTTGTGTGGAGTTTGCCATCAGTTCTTGCATCCACGATTCAATACTCTCTATAAACTGAGGAGAGTAAGCAAAAGTTACGATCTCATAGTTCAAAAAGAGACTGCGATTGTCGATATTGACAGAGCCGATCATCCCACCCAGATCATCAAAAAGTATCGCTTTGGCATGAAGCATCTCCCCCTCATACAAGATCACATCCACTCCGATAGCATCAATCTCACGCATATAAGGACTCCTCCCCAGATCTGCTATCCAGTGGTCAGAGTGTTTGGGTGTAATGAGCTTGACATCGATACCCTTGTGGTGGGCGATAATGAGTGCCTGTACGATATTTTCATCAGGAATAAAATAAGGTGTTACGACCCAGATACGCTTCTTGCAAGTATAGATAGCATTAAGTAGTGCTTCATAGAGTGCATCTGTAGGGATGTCCGGACCAGAAGGAACAACTTGTACGGTACTCTCGCCTGCAGACGCTACAGGTTCAAGAGGGAGTTTGAGTTGATCTGTTAAACCCATTGCATAGTTCCAGTCATTGTGAAAGATCTGATAAAAGCCAAAGACTGCAGGTCCCTCCAAGTAGTAAAGGATATCATTCCAACGTTTTGTATTGTTCTTTTCACCCAAGTATTCATCACTCAGATTCATCCCACCACTCAGTAGCCTTTTTCTATCAAAAAGATAGATCTTACGATGGTTACGCAGGTTGATATAACCTTGAAAAGGTCGACTCATAATAGGGATAAAAAATCCCACCTCGCCCCCTGCATTTCGCAGTGCCTGAAAGTTCTTTTGCCAGAAGTAGGATCCTAGTGAACCGACAACATCAAGGAGCAGTCGTACATGTATTCCCTCACTTGCCCTCTTTGTCAATGCTTCCAAGATCTTCTGAGTCGTTATATCATAGCTAAAAAGATAAGTCCCCAGTTCTATTGATACGGTTGCTTTTCCTATCTCCTCCATCAGTCGTGCATATGCTTCTGTATCTTTCGTGATCAACTCATAATAATTACCTTTGGTCGCAGAAGGGATACCATTTTTCTCCAAGATACTACTAAGTGCATTATTAGAGTTGAGTGGGATATAAATATCTTGTTCATGCGCTTCATGAAGTTGGATGGCAGCTTTTGTATATTTGTTCTCTCTCTTACGAATTCCAATGAGAAAGTAGAGAGGTACTGTTATAAAGGGCATAAAAACAATTGCCAGCATCCATGACATCATACTTGTAGGTGATCGCTTCTGATATAGTATATGAGTAATAGCCAAAAAGAGAAGTACGCCACCTACTGTAATAATAAGATAACCATAAAACCAGGGCACTGTTGTATCTTCGATGGGAGATTCCTTTTTATTCTCTATAACACTTCTAGATCTTTATTATATACTTCCGTATGTTCATCAAATGATTCTTTGATTTAATGGGGATAGTGATCACCTATAAAAAACATAATTAATGATACCAATTGTAGCAAAAAATTGCAAGACTTAAATTATCATTTATTGTGACGTAATGTTCTGTCTTAAAAACTCCTAAAGATCAATCTAAATATTATA
>CBFCXZ010000017.1:0-45546 GCA_965602275.1 uncultured bacterium | reverse complement strand
ATCCCATTATACTTCCTTTTAAAAAAGTAATAAAAGTAATCAATGAATAAATTATTATCTCATGTGAAAGAGTATTGTCTTTCAAAAATGTATCAGCGATAAAATGGGACAAGCTATAAATAAGCATTACCAATAATATAGCTGTAATAAAATCAATACCAAGCCCTACAAACAACACAAACTTGGCATTTTCAAACTTTTTATTCAATTCTTCCCGTTTAAAAAATCTTGTTACAGCTTCACTGCTTCTTGCTGTCAATAAAGATGAAAAAATACCAGCTGTTGAAATAATAATAGCCAACTGTCCATAAACATTTACACCAAAATATTTATTGATCAAAAATAATTGAGCAAATCCAAAAATTATAGTAAGTGCTTGGGTTATATAACTAAACGATAGATCTTTTTTAAATTTACTATTTACAAATTTTCTTATCATTGTTACTTATTTTCAATCCTGTAGATTTTTTGGATACGATAAATAAAAGAGAAATGAACTCCTTTTATACATTTCTATCACCGATATTCTCAATATACCACTCAATTGCCTCTTTCATCCCCTGATAAATATCATGCGTCGGTGCATACCCTACAAAGTTCTGTGCTTTTGAGATGTTTGCATTGGAATGACGAATATCACCTGCTCTAAAATCACGATAGATTGCTTCTTTTTCAATAAATGAGTCTATATGTGAGTTTAACTCTTTGTTGATTAGTGTATAGAGTTCATTCAGTGTATTTCTTCCACCTACAGCAACGTTGAATGCTTCACCGAATGCTTCTGTGTTGTCTGTGGTTCCTGCCAACAGGTTCATCTGGATGACGTTGTCTATGTATGTAAAGTCACGGCTTGTTTCTCCGTCACCGTTAATATAGACATTTTCACCTGTCAACAGAGAACCAACCCATTTTGGGATGACCGCAGCATATGCACCATCTGGATCTTGACGACGTCCAAAGACATTGAAATAGCGTAACCCAAGCGTTTCCATGTCGTAAGTACGTTTAAAAACACCCGCGTAGAGTTCGTTTGTCATCTTCATTGCAGCATAAGGAGAAAGAAGATTGCCCGTGCGTTCTTCAACTTTGGGAAGCTCTTTAGAGTCACCATAGACAGAACTAGAACTTGCATAGACAAAACGCTTAATTCCTGCATCTTTGGCTGCTGTAAGCATATTTAGAAAACCAGTGATGTTAGAACGGTTAGAAGTCACAGGATCTGCGATGGAACGTGGTACAGAACCAAGTGCTGCTTGATGAAGGACGATATCTACACCCTTACAAGCCTTTGCGCATGTATCAAAGTCTGCAATATCACCTTCGATGAACGTAAAATTCTCCGCTGCATCACCAACTAATGCAAGAACATCATCAATGTTATGCTGATACCCTGTAGAGAAGTTATCTAGTCCGACAACCTTTTGGTTATGCTTGAGTAAAAACTCTGTCAAGTTTGAACCTATGAAACCAGCGTTGCCGGTAACAAGCCATGTTTTCTGTTCAGTTTTAAATATTTCCAGTAGTTGTTCAAAAGCAGTCATTATAAACGTCCATCCACATCATCGCTGTCTATAAAAGATTTGATATCAAAAAGAACTTGATCCTCATTTGTGCTAAAGTCAAGTGTTTCAAACTTATCGTGGGCTACAGCTAAAACAACTGCGTCGTAATTTTGAATGATCAATTTTGAATGATGAATTAATAAAAGTCCATACTCCCGTTGGACATCATCACTATCTGCCCATGGATCATAGACTTCAACATCAGTACCAAACTCTTGAAGTTCACGGATAACATCAATAACTCTTGAGTTTCTAATGTCCGGACAGTTTTCTTTGAAGGTAATACCAAGAAACAAAACTTTTGCTCCAGCGATCTTATGTTCTTTTTGGATCATGAGCTTGAGTACCTGATTGGCAACATACATCCCCATATTGTCATTGAGTCTACGACCTGCAAGGATGATCTCAGGGTTGTAGCCAACTTCCTGTGCTTTATGTGTTAGGTAATACGGATCAACACCGATGCAGTGACCACCGACAAGACCTGGGCGGAATGGCAAGAAGTTCCACTTGGTTCCTGCTGCTTCAAGTACAGCCTCCGTATCGATACCAAGTTTGTTGAAGATGATCGCTAATTCATTCACAAAAGCAATATTGATATCTCTTTGTGAGTTTTCGATAACCTTCGCTGCTTCAGCTACTCTAATACTTGGAGCCAGATGCGTACCAGCAGTGATGACTCTGGCATACAAATCATCTACTTTTTTTCCTATCTCAGGGGTAGAACCGGCAGTAACCTTCAATATCTTTGTAACCGTATGCTCTTTATCACCGGGGTTAATACGCTCAGGAGAATACCCACAGAAAAAGTCTTCATTAAATTTAAGTCCTGAGAACTTTTCAAGAACAGGTACACAATCCTCTTCTGTTGCACCAGGGTAAACAGTAGACTCATAGATGACAATATCATCTTTTTTAAGTACTTTCCCAATGGATTCACTGGCTTTAATAAGAGGAGTAAGGTCAGGACGTTTATGCTCATCGATCGGTGTAGGGACCGTAATGATATAGATATTACAATCAGCGATCTCATCCAAAACATTTGTAAACTTCATACCATTAGACAACGCTTCTTTGACCTGCTCTTCATTAAGTTCAAGTGTACGATCCACACCAGAATTCAGTTCATCAATACGCCTTTGGGCGATATCGAACCCCACTACCTCATATTTGTCCGAAAAAGCATGTGCCAAAGGGAGACCAACGTAACCAAGTCCGATAACTGCTACCTTATACGCCATAGTTGCAATCCTGATATTAAATTAATATATTATAGCTGAAGTCTCTTTAGGGACAGTGCTTAGGGGAAAGTAGTATTTTTCACACTAAAGGTATTGTTTTTCTCTTTCCACCTACGGAGAGATACAAACAAGGAGAAAAAACAGATAATAGATCACCTTTGTGTCAAATTAAATATACTATTGATTATAATATCTATAAGAGTATCTCAATGACTTACTAAAAAGGAAAAATATGGCACACATTCAAGCTGGAAAAAAAGCCCCAAAAAGTATCCTCGAAAATATCCCCCAACTTATTTCATCATACTATATGCAAGAGCCGGATATCTCAGTACCCTCACAGCAGGTTGCTTTTGGAACATCCGGACATCGCGGTACTGCGAACAAAAAGAGTTTTAATGAAACCCATATTCTTGCTATTACCCAAGCTGTCTGTGAATACAGGAAGTCCGCCAATATCACAGGATTTCTCTTTATAGGTAAAGACACCCATGCACTTTCAACACCAGCACAACTTACTACTTTACAAGTTTGCATAGCCAATGGAGTGACATGCAGGATCGCAAAAGATGATGAATATACCCCGACACCGCTTATCTCATTTACTATTCTTGAAGCAAACAAAGAAGGCGACATTTTGAGTGATGGCATCGTGATCACTCCTTCACACAATCCACCTAGTGATGGTGGTTTTAAATACAACCCGCCAAACGGTGGACCTGCCGATACCGATGTAACCTCAGTCATCGAGCAACGTGCTAACGAGATCATAAAAAATGGACTCTCTGAGGTTAAAAAAGTACCACTCGAGGAAGCACTTGCAAGTGACCTGCTCCAGGAATTTGACTTTATCACCCCTTATGTTCTGGCACTTGAAAGTATCATTGACATTCAGGCGATAAAAGACGCCAACCTTAGCATAGGGGTTGATCCGATGGGTGGTTCCGGTATTGCAGTCTATCAAAAGATCAAAGAGGTCTATGAGCTCAATATGGAGATCGTCAATCCCTATGTCGATCCAACCTTCAGTTTTATGAGTTGTGATCATGACGGTAAAATACGTATGGACTGCTCTTCCCCCTTTGCCATGGCTTCACTGATATCACTTAAAGAGAAGTATGACATCGCCTTTGCCAATGACCCTGATTTTGACCGCCATGGCATCGTGACACCAAGTGTAGGCCTGATGAACCCAAACCACTATCTGTCAGTGGCTATCTGGTATCTGTTTTCTCATCGTAAAGCATGGCGCAGTGACCTTCGCATCGGAAAAACACTTGTCTCCAGCTCTATGATAGACAGAGTTGTCAACTCCTTAGGTAAAGAGGTGTATGAAGTACCCGTTGGGTTCAAATGGTTTGTTGACGGACTCTTTGACGGCACACTTGGATTTGGTGGTGAGGAGAGTGCCGGTGCTTCATTTTTGCGTCAAGACGGAAACGTCTGGAGCACCGACAAAGACGGCATCATCCTCAACCTCCTTGCAGCTGAGATCAAAGCCATAACCAAAAAAGACCCCGGAGAGATCTATGGGGAATTTGAAAAAGAGTTTGGAGAGTCCTACTATGCCCGCATCGATGCCCCGGCAACACCAGAGCAAAAAGCACTGCTTAAAAACCTCTCTGCCGAGAACATCACCTCAACGACACTGGCAGGTGAGACGATCATTGGAAAATATACCCAAGCCAGTGGTAACGGAGCCAAGATCGGTGGTCTAAAGGTCAGTACTGAAAACGGATGGTTCGCTGCACGTCCTTCTGGAACAGAAGATATCTATAAGATCTATGCCGAGAGCTTTATTTCAACAAAACATTTAAAGCAGATACAAGAGGAAGCCAAAGAGATCGTTCTGTCTGCCATATCCTGATCTATGGTCTTCTCTTGTTCCGGATCTTCCCCGCAGAGGTTTTAAAATTGGTGTTTTACTAAAGATTTAATCTATTTTATTCATAAGATATAATACAATTATGAATATTATTATACTAAATTATGATCGTTACAAAGAAAAGCCAAACTATTTGTGAAAATAGGACGGAAAGCCTACGGGTCTCTTTAGAGAAAGCCAGGTTACCTCATAAGGGTAATCTGGCTTTTTTAGTTTAAATACTAACTCTTTAAGAGGTTCAAAAAAATGACGAAATTATCACAAGAAGAAAATTTATTAATTTTAAAAATGCTTATGAAGGCAATTGCTAAACTTGAAGAAGAAGAGAAAGAATTAACTTTTTTTCAATCTAAACAGAAAAAAAATATAAAGTTTAGAATAGAAGCAATACATCAAATTGGTGACAAATTTGATTCAAAATTAAATATAGATTTCTCTAAACTTTCTAAAACAGAGATAAAAAATATATTGATAATATTAGCAACTTGCTCCGAAAAGTACACTAATCCAGAAGATAAAGATAAGTATCTCTCCTTCATGAAAACCATTCATACCATCAAATCATACCTAGAAGAACCTACAACTCCTGCAATAGAAAAAACTGAACTATCCGGTATAGAAAGAATGCAACATTTGGCAGAAGATATCATCGATGCTATTATCAGTACAAATAAGCACATCAGGATAGATGAAAATTATGAAGATTTCATAAAAGTTTTTGAAGAGTTTCCAAGTTTTAAAAAATATAAGCAAGCATCAACTGTTGTAGTTGACAGACGTGAAGCATCCTATAAAATCTACATTACAAAAGAAGAAAATAGCTTTTCGGCATATGGGAACTTGCAACAATAGAATATAAATAGAGAAGTGGTACACCCATCAGGATTCGAACCTGAGACCTTCGGTACCGCAAACCGATGCTCTATCCAGCTGAGCTATGAGTGCACAAATATGTTGAAGAGCGCAATTCTACCCAAATTAACTTTATTTTTCAAGTAACTTCATAGAACCAAACAAATTTAATGCTTTTTCGTTCGAAATAAACGTATGATTATACGGATGTTCCAACTCTATGGTTTCAAAGTTTTCCAGAGAAAGTCTCTTTTTGAGTTCTTTTGCATGGGTTCCAAAGAGTATGAGTTTTGGATTGTCTTCTTCTAAAGAAGCCAGAAGGCTTTGTATGAACGGTCTCCATGATCTTACATGTTTTGTAGAACTTTTTTTATCTGTAAAGATCAATGCTGTATTGAGAAGCAAAACACCATTTTTTTCAAAATTGACTCTAAGTTCATCTATGGAAGTGATAAGTCTTTCTTTATCTATTTTAGAAATAGCATCTTGTGATAGATCTTCTCTCTCAAGATCCCCTCTGGACAACAGTGCCATTTTTACAAAGTTTCGTAGACTTGTAGCACGATTTACTTCTTTACTTAACCCTGTGTCAGAAAAAATGCTTTCTACTTTCGCATCGATAAAAGCATATCCTTTCGCACTCTCTTTACGAGGGTAAGGATCTTGCCCAAATAGGATATATTTTACTTTATGACGGGGAAGTGTTTTAAAAGCATTAAGGTACTCTGTTTGTGAAGGAAAATACTCTCTATCTTTCTCAAGAAAGTCACGATAGGTTCTATCCAGCTTATCATACGCCCCGGAGAGTAGCGCTTGCCAACTAGGATGAGGCATTTTTGATCTTGTCAAACTTGATGATAAGTTCTACCCTGCTTATAGGAATATCCAATTTTTCAGAGATACTCTCTCTACTCTCTCCTGCATCAATAAGCTGCATCACCTCGTCGTGTGCTGAAAAGTTTTCTATGACATCTTTCACTGCAACCCGTGATGCCTGAAGATTTGAGATCGTTATATCTTTCACTTCCATAATCTCTTGCAATGCTTTATTCTCTGCAGAAAGTTTTTTATTGTGATCATACAGATAAAAAATTATCCCTGTTAATAAAAGAACCAATCCTAAAAGTATATATTCCATTTATACCACCTCCATAATGATGAAAAGTAAAAAGACAAATCCCAGGTAACCATTGACCGTAAAAAATGCTTTGTCAATCTTTGTAAAGTCTTTATTGACAAGATAGTGTTCATACGTCAACATGACTGCAGCAAAAAGTACTGCTAGTTGTGCCCATAGACCAAGATGTGCAGCAGTCACAAACCAACCCCAAAATAGTATAGCCAAAATATGAAACACCCTAGCGATCCACATCGTCTTTTTAGCACCAAAACGTGAAGGGATGGAGTGCAGATCATTGGCTTTGTCAAATGCCATATCTTGTAAAGAGTAAAGCAGATCAAACCCTGCTACCCAAAACATGACACCAAGTGCCAGATAGACAGACCAAGCTGTTATCTCGCCTGTAACAGCCACTACACCTGCTATAGGAGCCAAACCTAAGCTTACCCCTAATATGATGTGTGCCAAGGCAGAGAAGCGTTTAAAAAGTGTATAGGCTCCAAGTACAAGTAAGATGGGCACTGAGAGTTGAAATGCCAATGTATTGATGAAGTATGCTACAGCTATAAAGATCAGCGCATTAATGCTGATAAAAAGTACCATTTGAGCATTAGACACCCTGCCATCTACAGAAGGTCGTCCTTTTGTTCGGGGGTTAAGTACGTCAATATCTCTGTCAAGATAGCGGTTGACACCCATAGCAAAGTTTCGCGCACTTATAGCCGCCAGTGTTCCCAGAAACAACAACTTCCAGCCAAACCAGCCCGAGCCACTCTCCAAATAGGAAGCCACAAGCATAGCTATAAAGATAAATGGCAACGAAAACACTGAGTGTTTAAACATTACCAATTCAGAAAAATCATTTAATTTTTCAAAAAAAATATTTCTTTTAAGTTCTTCACTCTTCATTTTTAATTTCTCATTTTTAATTTTTATGGATGTGGAATTTTTAATTTACTGTTTAAAGACCAGGCGACAACAAGAGCCAATCCACCGATCATGTAACTGCTGCCTATAATATCGTAAGAAAAAAGCAGATAGAGTACCCAAAGCAGTATGGCTCCCAAAGGTGTAGGTACCCCTACGAAATATTTGGCAGCTTCTCCTACCTCTACTTCTATATTGAACTCGATCAGTCTTCTTAGTCCAGAGATAATATAAAAGATAAAAATAAACCCTAAGATCAACTCTTGAACTCCTGAACTCTCTTTTGTAATGGCGTAATAAAGCAGAAACGACGGCATCACCACAAAGGAGATAAAGTCAGCGTAGCTGTCAACCTGTATACCAAACTCTGTAGAGAGATTGTATTTTCTTGCTACTTTACCATCCGCAATATCCAAGGCTCCAGCGATCCATGCTAAGATAATAGCTGTAAAAAAATCACCATGAACAATGAAATGTATCGCAATTAAACCCGCAGCGATATTTCCAAAGGTGATAAGATTTGCAATATTAAAACGATTGTTTTTGTCAAATAAGTTCATTTGTTTCCTTGAATTCATGAGTGTATTTTACCTTTATTGCAATTATAGAGTGATTATATTGCCCCTTACTACTTGCTACCTGCTATCTGTTTCGCTATGATTACGCTATGAATAATATGCAACAACTAGCTCTTATCGGTCCAACTGCTTCAGGGAAAACCGCACTTTCCATCAAGATAGCACAGCAGATGAATGCTATTATCCTCTCTATTGATTCTCTCTCTATTTATAAAGAGATAGATATCGTTTCAGCGAAACCCACTTTAGAAGAGCGGAAAGGCATAGAACATTTTGGATTGGACTATCTCTATCCTAACGAAAGTTTTGATGTAACTACCTTTGTCAAACTTTACCATGAGGTTTACCATAAAGCATCCCAAGAGGGGAAAAATCTTATCATTGTAGGTGGTACGAGTTTTTATCTTAAAATGCTCATAGAAGGCATTAGCACACTTCCAGATATTTCAGAAGCTACAAAAAATGAGACAAGAAAATATTTAATTAATTTAAAAAAAACATACCAATGGCTTTACAACTTAGACCCGGAGTATATGGCTAAAATTTCTGACAATGATCCCTACCGTATAGAAAAAGCACTACATATTTACCTGGAAACAAAGCTCACTCCTACAGTTTATTTTAAACAGTTCCCGCCCCAACCGACCATTACTGCTCCACTTCCTATTTACCAGATAGATAGTGAGAGAGACAGACTTAGGGAGCATATTGCATTACGTACAAAAATAATGGTTGAAAATGGTTTGATCGATGAAATATGTGCTTTGGAGAAAAAATATTCACGAAAACCTAACCCTATGAAGGCCATAGGGATCAAAGAGACTTTAGCTTACCTTGATGGAGTCTATGACAAAAAACTACTTATAGAGAAGATCTCTACCCATACAGCACGACTTGCCAAAAGACAAAAAACGTTTAATAATTCTCAGTTTGATAATGTGGTAAAAGGGTCTGTGGAAGAATTGGAGAATATATTGCTTGCAAGTCCGTAAGTCGGGGTGAGGACACCCCGACCTACAAATACATTAAATCCTAATACCCACTTGCACTTATCATATAGTAAAGATAAGAGATCAGTGGTTGTATATAGAAGATAGCCCCTACTGTAGCAAGTGTTGCCATACCGATCACTGCCATCAATGGCTTAGAGAGGTTATAGTAAACTGTATCTACATCTTTTACTTTATCCATAAGGAACATATAAACGATGAGTTTCAAGTAGTAGTATGCTGCAATAGCCGAGTTAAGACCCATAACGATCGCTAACCATATATACCCAGAATTGACTGCTGCCTGCATAACATAGATCTTACCCCAGAATACTGAGAACGGAGGTACCCCTGCAAGTGAAAGCATAAACAGACCCATGATCACTGCACCCACCGGCATGATATGAATAAATCCTGCGAACTTTTCATAAGGGTGGTCATATCTTTTATCAAATCTTCTGTTTTTATGACGAGAGATCCATAACATAGCAAATGCACCAAGGTTAGTGAACATAAAGAGTGCATAGTAAAGGAAGATTGCGGTTGTTCCTTCTGTGGTATCCAGTGCTAAGGCTGCCATAATGAAACCGGCATGAGAGATGGATGAGTATGCAAGCATACGTTTCACATCTTCCTGAACCAGTGCCATAATGTTTGCAAGCGTCATTGTAAGTACTGCGAGTACTAAGATAATGATTCTTACCCACTCAACACCGAGGTCAATATACATACCAAAGATTCTGATAGAAACAACAAATGCTGCTATTTTCGGTACCACTGACATATATCCGGCCAATGGAGCAGATGCACCTTCGTATACATCCGGTGCCCATGTATGGAACGGGAAGAGTGAAAGTTTAAATGAAAACGCTACAAGTAAAAGCACTGATGATCCAAATATAGCGATCATTAATCCTGGTTCATTCAGACGTGTTGCCATGACTTCGGCTACCTTGTAAAGCTCTACAGATCCTGTGAGTGCATAAACAACTGCAGAACCCATCGCAAAGAATGCTGCAGCAAGTGCACCCATTGTAAAGTATTTTACTGCTGCTTCATAAGAGTTAGATCTGTTGTGAAGTGCAATAAGTGTATAGAGTGAAAGTGATGCTGTCTCTAGCCCTACAAAGATAAGGATAAGGTTATCACTAGCAACCATAAACTGGAACCCTGCGATCATAAACAAGAAGAGTGCAAAGAACTCAGGGTATGAATACTCATGGAATCTTTTTGAAGTGAGTGCAAGTGGAATAAAGATCATAGATCCCACAATGATCATCAACTGAGAAATGATTGAGATACCATCGATAAGCATAACATCAAAAAATCCACGCTCATTTACATTGAGTCCCAATGTAGCACCAAAGTCGATCACAAGGATCAAAATAGTCAACATAACATAAAGTGACTTATGCAATTTTTCACTGATCAGGTCAAGAACCAAAATAACCAATCCACCGGCAATAGCGATAAGCATAGGTGCAAGCGTGATAAGGTTTAGACTCTCTAAACTTACATTAATAGGCTGTAACATTAAACACCTCCTTGGCTTGATTTGGCAACTCTTATCATATCTTTAGCTTCTTGTGTGATCGCCTTCTCATCCATAAAGACTAACATCGCTTTTACAGAGTTATCGATAGGCTCCAGTACCGGTTTAGGATAAATACCCAACCAAATAACAATAAGAACCAATGGTACCAATGACCATGTCTCTTTTGCATCAAGATCTTTCAGTGTTTTGTTTGCTTCGTTCGTCACAGGACCAAAGAAACTCTTTTTGTACACTGCAAGCATATAGATAGCACCAATGATGATAGACGTACCTGCTAAGATAGTCATGATCGGTGATACCTGGTAGAAACCAAGAAGTACAAGGAACTCACCGACAAAACCGATCGTCAATGGTAATCCAACCGCAGCCATGAGCATAATACCGAAGATAACCGCATACTTAGGCATGACTGAGGCCAATCCACCAAACTCACTCATGAGCTTTGTATGTCTTCTGTCATAGATAACACCTACGAGCATAAACAGCGCCCCTGATACGATACCGTGTGAGAGCATTTGGAAAACTGAACCACTAATACCTTCTGCATTCATAGCAAAAATACCAAGCATAATGATACCCATGTGTGAAACCGAAGAGTAAGCGATCACTTGCTTAATATCTTTTTGCGCATAGGCTACCATCGCTGTGTAGATGATCATAATGATAGAGATCACAGCAATAGGCGTGATCATCATCACAGATGCATCCGGGAACATAGGAAGTGAGAATCTCACAAATCCATAAGTACCCATTTTAAGGAGTACTGCTGCAAGTATCACCGAACCAATGGTTGGTGCTTGACCGTGAGCATAAGGCAACCATGTGTGGAACGGGAACATCGGAACTTTAATCGCAAAACCAAAGAAGAATGCTGCAAAGAGCCAGAGTTGATAATCAACTGGCAATACCAAGGCATACCAATCTGTGATCGCAAAACTCCATACACCTGTAAGGTTATGGTATACATACGCCATAAAGAGCATACCTACCAACATGATAAGTGATCCTGCAAATGTATAGAGGAAGAACTTAACAGAGGCATAGATTCTAAGAGGTCCACCCCAGGCACCGATGATATAAAGCATCGGAACCAGTGAAAGCTCCCAGAAAAGGTAGAAGATGATCGCATCAAGTGCTACAAAAACACCTATCATCGTCATCTCCAGGAAAAGGAGTGTAATGATCATGTTTTTAATGTTTTTTGTGACACTCATACTCATCATACCGATCAATGTCATCAATGCTGCCATAATAATAATAAACAACGAAATACCATCAACACCTATGTAATAACTCACACCAAAATCCGGGATCAGAGGAATCATCTCTACAAACTGCATTCCTGCATTTGCAGAGTCGAAACTGAACCATAACCATAAAGAGAGAAATAACTCTATGGCAGCTACTGTGATACCATATGTTCTAGCACTCTCTTTATCTACAACAAACCCTAACAATCCTGCGATCGCCGGGAAAAATACTAATACACTTAAAATATTATCCATCTATCTACTCCTTAACCTAGCATCGCTGAAATGGCTGCAACTACCAATAGCAATACTGCACCAACAGCCATCCAATTTAGATAGTTAGAAAGGTTACCTGTTTGCATCTTTCTAGAGCCATCACCACTTTTATAAAGAAGTTTAGCAATGCCGTCTACAGTTGCATCCACTATCTTCATATCTACACTTGTCCACATCTTTTCTGAAAGCATCGCATACGGCTTAGTAATAAATTCCTCATAAAACTGTGGAATATAATACTGGTTTGCAAGAAGCTTATAGATAAAACTGTTTTCAAGTTCTTCATCTCTTTTAAGCCCTTTTGCATACTTCTTATATGCCAACCATATACCGCCGACCGCAAACACAAGTACCACTGCTGTAAGTACCCAGATAAGGTGGTGCGTATGTTCACTCATGACATAATCCGGTAAAAGTTTTGTAACAAACGTTTGGAAACCGCCCATAAAGAAACCGGCGATCACTGCCAATAGTGCAAGTGGTGACATCGCGATAAGTACAAACTTGTACATCTCATGCGGATGCAGTGTCGATTCATCATATCTTGCTTTACCGTGGAAGGTCAAGAATACTTGTCTAAAGCTATAGAATGCTGTCATACCGGCAGTCAATACCAAGATTGCCCACAACACATAGGTACCTTCATTAAATGCTGTTTCAATGATGGCATCTTTTGAGAAGAACCCTGCGAATATAGGAATACCTGCAAGTGCTAATGATGCCACTCCCATGTAGATATAGGTCCAGTTCATTGCTTTTTTGAGACCACCCATCTTAAAGATGTCAAGCTCATCATGCATAGCATGCATGACGTTACCTGCACCCAAGAAGAGAAGCGCTTTAAAGAATGCGTGTGCTGCAAGGTGGAAAAGTGCGATCCAGTATGCACCAAGTCCGGCAGCTGCAAACATATATCCTAACTGAGAGAGGGTAGAGAATGCAATGATCCTCTTCAAGTCTCTGTTAACCAGCGCCATTGATGCCGCAAAGAATGCTACAAAAGTACCAAGTGCCGCGATAAAGAAACTTACTTCTGGCGTCATAGAGAAAATTGGATTTGCCCTGATCACCAAGAATACCCCTGCTGTTACCATCGTTGCTGCGTGGATCAATGCAGAAACCGGTGTAGGTCCTTCCATCGCATCTGTAAGCCATGTATGGAGTGGGAACTGTGCTGATTTACCCATTGCACCAATAAAGAGTGCAAGAGCAGCTGCATTTAAAACACTACCACTTAAGTTAGGCAGTGCTGAAAAGACTACATCATACTGAAGTGAACCTACATTCCAGTAAATAATGAAAAGTCCAACCAACATTCCAAGGTCAGCGATACGGTTTACTATAAACGCTTCGTTTGCTGCCCATGATGGAGAGATAGAAGGATTTTCTTCTCTTGTAACATCTTCTTTATGATACCAAAAACCAATAAGCAACCAAGAACAGACACCAACACCTTCCCAACCAATAAAGAGACCGGCAAAGTTATCACTCATGACCAGGATCATCATAGAGAAAACGAATGCTGAAAGGTAAGAGAAGAATCTGTTGAAACTCTTATCATGATCCATATATCCTATAGAGTAGATATGAACTACGGTAGAAACCAAGGTAACTACTGTCATCATTGTTACAGAAACCTGATCTACAAGGAAACCAAATGGAATCGTTAAGTCACCCGCAGAGATCCACTCCATCATGGTTACATGAATAGAATTGCCTGTAGTGTAAACATAATATGCCAATAGTGCCGAAGCTACAAATGAGGTAAAGAGCAGTAAAGAAGCTACGATCCCTACAAAGGTTTGTCTCGGACTCATTCCAAAAAGAGCTGCAAACATTGAACTTGCAAACGGAGCAAAAAGTGCTATATATACTAAATTTTCCATCATTACCCCCTCATACTTGCAAGATCATCAAGATCCAGAGTACCGTGTTTTTTATACAATACGATCAAAATACCAAGTCCAACTGCCACTTCACTCGCTGCAATAGCAATGATAAAGAATGCAAACATTTGACCTGTTAAATCATTATAATAGTGTGAGATCGCTGCAAATGCAATATTGACTGCATTAAGCATAACCTCTGTTGCGAAGAAAAGCATTAAAAGATTTCTTCTTCTCAGTACACCTACTAATCCTATAGAAAAAATAAGTGCTGAGACGATAAGGTAGTGAGAAAGACCTATCATTTTTCATCCTTTTGTGTCAAGATTTCATCATCTGCACTCATATCTTCAGTGAGACTCTGATCCATTTTTTTACCGGCAAGGATGATCCCTGCTATCATTGCAACAAGTAACATTAACGCTGCTACTTCAAACGGGACGAGATACTTTGTAAAAAGTACGATACCCACATCTTGTGCATTCCCTACACCTTCATGCATAGGGTAAAGTGCCTGGATCGCATCAGAGTGAATCGGTGCTGCAAACATCAGTACCAGTACCACTGCACTCAAACCACCAAGTAAAAATACCAATGCAGGATTTGTATTTTTCTCTTTGATATCCCTTGTCGCATCAAAGAACATCATTGCAAATGAGTAGAGAGCCATAATCGCCCCTACATATGCAACAAGTTGCACTACACCCAGGAAATCTGCACCCAAAATGAAGAAGAATCCTGAGATCAACACCATTCCTGCTGCAAGTGATGTCATGGCATAGAGTACATTTTTACTCATGACTGTCACGAGAAAAAGTCCTATTGTTAAAACCGAAAATAGATAAAAGGCTACTATTTCATACATATCTATTCCTCCTAATACGCTAGTGGCGTTTTTTTAATATTGGTATCAGCATTTGGAGACACTGCACCAAATCCGTCATACTCTTGCTGTAAGTTAAGCTGATCTATAGGCGTTAACATATCTTCAAAAAGTGAAAAGCTGGCTCTTTGCTCAGAAGCAGTCTCATATCTTGGTCCGTGTACGATCGCAAGTTCCGGACACACTTCTGCACAATATCCACAGAAAATACAACGTCCAAAGTTGATCGTATATTCACTTACCTCTTTACGTTGGTTCTCATCATATCGTGTATCCATTGTAATACAGTTAGAGATACAGATCTTTTCACAAAGACCACATCCGATACATCTGTAGTGACCACTCTCAAGCAGTCTAAGCATATCATGGATGGCTCTATATCTCGGAGAGATAGGCATTTTTTCAAATGGATACTTTACTGTATGCATCTGTCCGCGGAAAAGCGCATTGATCATCTCTCTCATGGTAACCCAAAGACCTACAAAAAGCTCCCCTTTAAAGGTTCTTTCCGCTACCTGTTTAAACTTATCCATACCTGTTACAGGTGTTTCACCCACATCCAGTGTTTTATAGTTTTGTGTTCCAACATTTCTGTTTTTAAATTGTTCTAAACCCATACTTTCTCCTTATACCATTATCACAATACCAGTGATCACGATATTGATCACTGCAATTGGCATTAAGACTTTCCAACAGAGCCACATTAACTGATCTGGTCTTACATGCGGCCAAGATGCTCTTACCCATAACATCAAGAAGAAGAAGAATGCAACTTTCAAGATGATAGTTAACCAACCAATTCCTTCTGCACTGTATCCACCAAGGAAAACAACTGCTGCAATAATAGAGACAGTAATCATGTTGGCATACTCACCGATGAAGAACATACCCCATCTCATCCCAGAATACTCTGTTGCATATCCTGAAACTACCTCTGCTTCATGTTCAAGTAAGTCAAATGGTGTTCTGTTCGTCTCTGCAAATCCTGCAATAAGGAAAAGTACGAATGCTACAGGCTGTTGCCAGATGAGCCATGAACCAATTCCACCTGCTTGCGCATTGTTAAAGTCTACAAATGAGAGTGAGCCTACGATCATAATTGGTGCTAAGATAGAAAGTCCTGTTACAACTTCATAACTCAGAAACTGTACTGCTGTTCTTGCTGCACCAATGATACCCCACTTATTAGCCTGTGACATACCTGCCAAAAGAGGTCCGTAAAGCCCTGCTGCCATCATACCAAGAACAAAGAGAATACCAATATTTAGATCCGCTGCGATAGAAGGAACAAATATCCCACCCAACAATGGAATAAACTCAGGTATAGTAAAGTCCGGGAAAACAGGTACTGCCGCTAAAGCAATAAATGCTGTTGCCGCAGTAATGATCGGTGCTATCATAAAGATAAATTTATTTGCATTTTGTGGAATGATATCCTCTTTGGTAAAGAGTTTGATCCCATCTGCTGCAAGTTGTAGCAACCCATAAGGTCCTACGTGCATAGGACCTAACCTTCTTTGCATAAATGCAAGTACTTTTCTCTCTATAAAAGTACCAAATCCAGCAATAGCAGAAATGACCGCCAAGATAATGATGGCCTTAATAAGCACACCTACCCACGTGACATGTGGTAAATTTTCTACGAGTGTTGTTTCCATATTACACCTTTCTCATTGTTACTGTTTTATATCTAGACTCACCAAAGAGACCATATACATTTTGAGCACTTTTAAAGTCTGAAAGTTTTGTGATGTCACCTTCGATCTTATCATCGGCAATAACATCTACAATAATACTTCCATTCTCAAATATGACTTCTACCTTTTCACCCAATTCCTCAGCTTTAGCTGTACTGGCATAGAGTGCAAATGGTTCAAAGATCTCATGTGCTTTATCTGTAAAGTCATTAAATTGTCTTCCTGGGTTACATCTGTAAACGATCTCACCTTCAAGTGCTGATGCTTCATCGAACTTTTCTACTGTAGGCATCTTTGCTTTTCTGTTAGACGTTTTTAAAAGATAACCACGGTTCTCTGTACCGTCATTGTTGTATCCGTTTGCCAAGCTGTCAAATGCAACAGCTTGATATCCTTTTGCCGTTGGAAGTTCTACTGTCCAATCGATAGTCTCTCTTTTCCCGTCAATCAGTGCAGAAACGATATCATTAAGCTCGTATCCACCATACTCTAAAGCTGCATTGGTAGGTACGACTCTTTTTGACATATTTGTCAATGTACCCTCTTGTTGGTTCATTGCCGGCATATCAAGATCACCGTCTCCAAGTGCTGAGAGTCTGAAGTCACCATTTTCATTATATCCGACAGTGTATCCCTCTGCTGCATCATCAAGGTCACAAATAAGGGCAACACCAAGTGCATTTGACTTAGGTGGTGTCATCACTACATCGACCTCTGATGTCTGCTCAACCAAAGCGATAAGTTTCGCAAGATTCTCTGCTCTATCATGATAATAGAAATCTTCACCGATCATCATAGAGAAAGACTCTTTTTTCTTCATCATTTTTTCAAACGTATCTGTAAATTTCTCAGAGTCACCACCTAAAAGATCCACTAAACCATTACGCTCAACCGTGATCTCTTTTTCTACCATTTCAGGTACTTTTTTAGTCACTTCTTTCTCTTCACCAGTCTCTTCGTCTTTTACCATTTCAGTGACATCTTTCATCACTTTCTCTTTAATGGTCTTCGTCTCAGAGCTTTTAAAGCTTGCAATATACTCTTTTACATCATCAGGAAGTTGCTCTTTATCTGCAAACAGATCCAATACAAGATAAAGCGCTGCTTCTTCCAGCCCTGGTTTATGCGTGAAACACTCTACACTTTTACCAAATGTCGGGATAAGCGTATCTCCTACCGGGTGGAAGTAAAGTCCTGCACCTTTATTGAGTTTTTGTACATTGTTAAATGCATATTTGAGACCAGGACTGTCATTTCTAAGTGCTGTTCCCATAGCAATGACAAAATCACTTTTTTTCATAAGTGCATCTGCATCTGTACTGTAAAATCTATTGCCTGAAGCTTTTTGATAATACGTTAAGAATTTTTGGAAGGCTCTTACTTCCGGGTTATAAAGTTTTACACCCATTTTCTCTTTGAGACTTTGAAGCATCAATGCTTCTTCATTGGTGATCACAGAGTTAAAACGGATCGTTTGGGCTTTTTTAAATGCTTCTACTGCTTTATCAAAGGCTTGCTCATCTTTTGTGACATCTCTGTTTTCAAAATCATAAGCAAAACGTGCAGCTCCGTCAAGTGAAACATAGTTCCACTCATTGGTCACACGGAAGATCTTCTCAGATCTGTCTTCGATAGAAGCTGGTTTTACTTCATAGTATATCTGGAATCCGTCAGAAGAGTGCGCAGACACTGCAGGTACCCTTGTAAGGTCCCATGCATTTGAAGTATAAACAAAATCTCTACTTGCCAATGCACCTACAGGACACACAGCTACACACTCACCACAGTCAGAACAATCTGTAAATTCTGTACCATTACTCGGTGCGATCACAGACTTTTGAAGTTTGTTCCACATCGCGTAGGCATCTTTAGGCATACTGTCTTTATAGCCTTTATCCAGTGCTTCTCCACCTCTTTTGACTGTAGTGATCGCTGCATCACCTATCATGTCTTTACACACAGTGGTACAACGTTCACAGACAATACAGAGCCCTGCATCATAGTGTAGTACCGAAGACCAGTCTGCCGTTTCTCTTTTGGTGTCCTGGATCATGTATGATTGAGAATCAACCCCTAATTCAAGTGTATAGTTCTGCAGTTCACATTCACCACTCTTATCACAAACACCACATTGAAGCGGGTGATTGACATCATACACTTCCATGATGGCACGACGCTCTTCAAGGATATTTGGTGTGTCAACAGTGACTTCCATACCCTCTTTTACTTTTGCATTACAAGCATATACCTGTTTACCATCCGCTTCTACAAGACAAATACGACACGCCAATGTTGGCGAACATCTTGTCAAGTAACAAATAGCCGGAATAAAAACATCGTTGGCACGTGCTGCATTAAGGATATACTCACCCTCTTTAACTGCAAACTCTTTACCATCAATTTTAATATTGACTGTACTCATATTATTTCCCTGCCCTTTCAAAATCTAACCTGCTAAACCTATAAGAGGATAACAAAGCGGCACTTAATCCCATATCAAAAGTAGGATTCATCGCTATAGTTCCTTTCATAGAGGTATCAAGCTTAAACACACGATCAAAACGTACTCCGTCAATGGTATAAGAGATACTCTCACCATCTTGAAGCTTTGTTACTGTTGCAAATTGTTGTGAACCTAGCAAAAATTCTTCGGTTTCCAAAGCTTTACACTTCGCTGTGAATGCTGAAAACTGTTCTGTCGGATTACAGTTATATACTACTGCACCATCAAAACCAGCTAGTTCAGAAACCTCGTCAAGTGTTCTACTTACAGAGGTTTTCATACTCTTTAAGAGATATCCTCTATGTTCATTTCCTACAGAGTCAAAGTAGTCTGGCAAGCTATCGAACTCTTGTGCGGCAAACCCTTTCTCTACAGGCAACGCTTTTGTATACTCTATCGTATATTCTGCATCTAAGCCTAAAGCATTTGCGATATCATTCAATACATATCCGCCATACGGCAATGCAACATTCATCGGTACAACACGTTTGTCGTTTGTTGTGAGTGTTCCCTCTTGCTGATTCATGGCTGGCATATCAAGATCACCATCTCCAAGCGCAGACAAAGTAAAGTCAGCCGGAGCATTATATCCAACTGTTTTCCCCTCTGCTTCATCATCCAGGTCACAGATGAGTGAAATACCCATCGCATTCCCCGCCGGAGGCACGCATACAACATTAAATCCTGCATACTGCTCAAGCAGTGCAAGAAGTTTGGCTATCTGCACTGCTTTTGGATGCGCATAAAGGTCAGAACCCACTACTAAAGAGAAACCTGATTTTTTGATCAGTGATTTTGCCAGGAAAGCAAGCTCTTCTTCACCTATATTGCTCTCTGCACTCAAGTTACCGATATCCAGATCATCCAAAAATGCTCTTATAGCCTTAGGCACTTCCGCATCTTTAAGCAGTGTCTCAACCAAAAGTGCTGCCACACCCTCTTCGCTTCCTGCCTCATATTTAATGAATTGGGTTACGATATTTTGAATCTCAGAGTCTTCAAGTGGATGCATATATGCCACTCTGGCTCTGTGCCATTTACTTGCCATATTGATATGGTATTTTACCGTTGGACTGTCATCATTGATCTTCGTTCCCAGTACAATAACAGCTCTTGATTCAGAAATACCTTTAAGCGTTCCACCATAAAGGCTTTTACCTGTTATCGAACTATAGGCTTGCATGAACTTCTGGTAGCTTCTTGCTTCATGAGAGATAAGCTTAACTCCTTTTTGCTCTTTAAGCTTTTGGAGGATAAGTGCTTCTTCGTTAGAAGTTTGACTACTGAAAAGTATGCTCTGTGCATTTTCAAAGGCTACTACTGCTTCATCAAATACTTTTACATCTTTAGTTACATTTTCATTGGCATAATCAAAACCATATCTTCCTGCACCACAAAGGTTTGAGAATTCAAAGGCATTGGTCATACGGTAAATTCTCTCATTTTTCACTTCATAGGTCATTTGACAACCACCGCCACAATGAGGGCAGGCAGATGGTATCTTTTCAAGCTCCCAGGCATTTGTCGTATACTTAAAATTCGTATCTACCAATGCACCCACAGGACAAACTGCTGCTGCTTCACCTAAAGAGGCATAGTTCTTCTCTTGTTTCACATTAACGATCGTTGATGAGTATCCACCAAATTTAAGTTGTAAGGCTTCATCACCTGTGATCTCTGTAGAGACTCTTACACACTTCTCACACATAATGCAAAGTGCCGGGTCATAAGAAACATGTCCCCAGTTCTCTACCGGTCTATGCTGATCACGTGCAGTAAAGGCTTGTTCTTCAAGACCAAATTCCATCGTTTTGTTTTGAAGGTCACATTCTCCACTTTTATCACATACACCACACTCTAAAGGGTGGTTTACGTTATAAAGTTTCATGATGTTCTGACGCTCTTTATTGAGTTCGTCATTTTGTGTGTTTATCACTGCACCATCGGTTGCTTTCTCTTGGCATGAGAGGATCATCCCGTCTACACCCTCAACATCTACGATACACATACGACAAGATGCAATAGGCTGCACTTTTGTAAGATAACACATCGTTGGAATGTAAATATCATTCTCTCTTGCAATATCTAAAATGGTCTTTCCAAAGGTACTTTTACACGTTTTACCATCAATGGTAACCGTGATCTCTTTCCCTTTATTTATAGAATTATGTACACTCATATTACACCGCCACCATTGAGATATAGTAACAACGCATACAACGTTCAGCTTCAGCCATGGCTTCTTCACCTGTGAAACCTAAGTTAACTTCTTTGTTGTTCGTTTTACGCTCATCTATACCAAGTTTTTCACTCACAGCACGAGGGAGTCCAGGCATCCAACCGGTGATCTTCTCTTTTTTGTCATAGACTCTCAGCTTATTCAAATGGTCTTCCATGATCTCATCATCAGTCAATGTGCACTTACCATCATAGATATAACGGCTGATCACTGAAGCAGCTCTTCTAGCCTGTCCTACGGCATTTACAATGGTCATTGGACCATATTCACAGTCACCTGCAGCAAAAAGCTTCGGACGTGAAGTCATAAAGTCTTTACCATTAGTTAAAATGCTGTTCCAACTTGTAAGCTCAATATTCCACTCTTCAGGAATAATTTGTAGGTCAAGCGCTTGTGAAACAGCAGGAATGACATAATCACACTCTATTTCAAAATCTTCGCCTTCTATCTTCAGAAGTTGTGCTCTACCACCATCCGGATCTGGTACAAGTTCAAATCGGTTAACTTTAAGTTTGGTGATATTGTTACCATCATCAAAGATCTCTTCTATCGCAGTATGGAAGATAAATTCAACACCCTCTTCAACTGCTTCATGATACTCTTCATAGGTTGTGTTGCGAATGATCGTTTTTTCATCACGTCTATAGATCATAATGACCTTTTTTGCCCCTTCACGGATAGAACATCTTACAACATCCATAGAGGTAAATCCACCACCTACACAGACAACTGTTTTACCTTCCAACTCGTTTGATGCAGGTGAACCGATGTCATATTTATGCCACAAGTTTACCTTGTCAAGCATCTCTATCGCACCCCAGTAACCACCCATTTTAGTGTTTTCATTTGCCGCACGTACTTTCTTAGAGAGTCTAGCACCAAATCCTAGCAGTGTTGCATCATATTCAGCTTCGATCTCTTTAAGTTTCTCAGCATCTACTCTACAGTTATTGGTAATACTTACTGCTTCCAGTTCAAGAACAAGGTCAATATCTTTTTGATACTTTCCAATAGGCATACGATACTCAGGTACTCCAACTGCAACCTCACCGCCATTTACCGGCAACTCTTCAAAGATATGTGACTGGATACCCTCAAGTGCCAAGTAATATGCCGCAGTAAGTCCTGCAGGTCCTGCACCGATGATCGCTACTTTTTTACCATCATTTCTCAATGGTTTTGGTTCTACCGGATGCAACCAAGGAAGCTCATGATCGGTTTCATAATCAGCTCCTAAACGCTTAAGCTCCATGATCGAGATAGGCTCATCAAGATTCATACGACGACAGGCATCTTCACACGGGTGAGGACAGACACGACCACAAGTGTGTGCGAGTGGCATAGTTTGTCTTGTCGCTGCCAATGACTCTGTAAACACCATATCTCTTACACCTTCGATATACGCAGGGATATCAACATGTGCCGGACACATATCAGTACATGGTGCTGTGACTTTAGCAATGTAGTTAGTATCACCTGCATAATGTTTCGAAGGTACTTGACCATCGATACATCTGTCAAACTGATCTTTATAGTGCTCCATCAAATCCAAAATAGGTTTAGGTACAGTCTTTCCGATCTCACACTTAGAAGTCGTCATCATTGTCTGAGAGATCTCTTTTAAGTGTGCTATATCATCATGCGTACCTTCACCACGTGCTATTTTGTCAAGTAAATCATAAAGAATTCTACCACCCCATCTACCTGGAGCACAGCGTCCACATGCTTCAGAGTACTCTTGGTACTGTGCAGCATATTGTGAAGCTAACTCAACAGCATCTATATCTTCATCGAAGATGGCAACACCATCCCATCCGATAAATGCTTTAGAGTTCTTGTCTCCATGATAGGTTTCAGGCAGTTTAAATCCTGATTCACTCAACTCATCAGAGGATTTACCGCGATTATCGATAAATTCATCCCTCCAAGTTGAGAATACAATACCTGACATTACTCAGCCTTCGCTTCTGTCTCAGCTGCAGCTGCTTGCACTTCGGCTGTTGCTTTTTCTGCTTCAGCTTTTTCTTGTTCAGCTTGTTCAGCAGCTACTCTTGCTACTTCTATCTTCTCTGCTCTGGCTTTCTTGGTCTCTTCATCTACTTTTTTCACAACAACGGTCCAATCAACTTCATTGAACTTCAATGAATTCATCAAATCATGTCCCGTTGCTCTTACTACATCCGCAGACTTTTGAATAGCAGAGAAATCTCCTACTTCAAAAAGGAAGATCCCTACTTCATCAACTTTGATACCTTTATCGATAAGTTCGACCATTCTGTCATAAAAATCATCTTTTAAATGTCTTAAATCATATCTTTTCATAGTCTCTCCTATCTATCAACTTCACCGAATACGATGTTGGTTGTACCAATGATCGTAACGACGTCTGCTATATATGTACCCACAAGAAGCTCTTGAAGTAATCCTGTATGGAAGAAACTCGGTGCTCTACACTTCAATCTGTAAGCATACGGCTCACCTTCTGATTTAATATAGAAACCAAGTTCACCTTTTGGTGATTCAGTAGGCACATAAACTTCACCTTTTGGTGGTCTCATCCCCTGAGTTACAAGTACAAAGTGTTGCATCAATGCATAGTTTTGTGTCATGATCTCCTCTTTTGGAGCAGAGATATACTGAGGAGCATGTGCCATAAGTTGTGGCTCAGATTTTTTATACATAGGAATAAGTTGTCTAATGATCCTTGTTGACTGCTTCATCTCTTCCATATAGATTCTAAAACGTCCGTAAGAGTCACATCGGTCACTCACAGGGATGTCAAAATCAAGTTCAGAATAGAGTTCATATGGCTCCTCTTTTCTGATATCCCAATTTACACCTGAACCTCTAAGCATCGGTCCTGTACATCCCCAAGAGAGTGCATTTTCAGCAGAGATCACACCTACATCTTCAAGACGCATTTTCCAGATACGGTTCTCATTTAAAAGCGCTCCGTATGTCTCATCTACTTCTTTATCTACTTTGTCACAGAATGTTATTGCAGCTTCTAGCCAACCTGCAGGAAGGTCAAGAGGTACACCACCGATACGTACTGCCGAGTGAGTCAATCTCGCTCCACAGTAATCTTCCATTAAGTCCATTGCAAATTCACGTTCACGGAAGGCATAAAGGAAGACTGACATCGCACCTACATCCAGTGCATGTGTCGCAACGAAGAAAAGGTGAGAGATGATTCTATTGAGTTCCAATAGCATCGTTCTGATCACTTGTGCTCTTCTTGGTGCTTCTATACCGATGAGTTTTTCTACAGCAAGTGCATAGGCATAGTTGTTAGAAGTTGACGCGATATAGTCAAGTCTATCTGTGGTTGGCAAAAATTCATTGTATGTCATGTTTTCTGCCATCTTTTCGATACCACGGTGAAGATATCCGATATCCGGATAAGCTTTAACTACCTGCTCACCATCCAGCTCCAACACTAGTCTTAACTGACCGTGTGCTGAAGGGTGCTGAGGACCGAAGTTGATTACCATTGTGTTGTCATCACGCTCGAAATTGAGGTTTTCGAAAAATGGGGTTAATTTATTGGGTTGTTGCATCTCGCCTCCTTATCTTCTCTCATCTAATTGCTTGCCAGAATCTTTAGTGTAATCTACAAGTATTGTTTCACTATATTCAATAGGATTCTCTGTTTCACCTTCAGAGATATTGGCATCAAACGGTACTTCATATCCTACTCTTGAGAAACGTTTTGTATCATATCTGTCAACACGCGCCGGATCTCTGTTTTCCGGTCCTATCACATCTCTGTACTCTTTACCGAAGATCTTGTCTACTTCATACCATGAAGCAAACTCATCCCCTATCATAGGATACGTTTTAAGTAAAGGATGCCCTTCCCAGTCATCAGGCATAAGGATACGCTTAAGGAACGGGTGGTTATTTACTTTGATACCAAACATATCGAACATTTCACGCTCTGCAAAGTTTGCCGACTTAAAAAGAGGCTGAACACTTTCGATAGCTTCACCTTCTTTAATGCGACACACTACTCTGACTCTTTTGGCTTCAGTGATATTTAGCATCTGATAAAAGAGTTCAAACTCTCCATCTTTTGCCAAATAATCCACTGCACTCTGCTCTGAACATTGCGTGTACCCACATTGCTCTTTAAGTATCTCAAGCACCTTAAAGTTTTCAGTCGCTTTAATATGTACTACAAGTTGCCCTATCTCAACATAAGACTCTTTTGCTTTTCTACCCAAAGCCTTTACAACAGCTGCAAAGTGACTCTCTGCTTCAACTTCTTCTCTAGGTACACGCGGTGCCACCCAAAATCTGTCTGTATAGTACGATTTTCCCTGAACATTGTCTTTTGGTACGTATTTTCTCATTACACTAACCTCAAGTTCTGTTTTGTATTGTTATTCATATTTGCAGACTCTCTTCTGATCTTCTTTTGAAGCATCATCAATGCATACTGAAGTGTTTCAGGTCTTGGTGCACAACCAGGAAGGTAAATGTCTACAGGAATAATTCTATCAACACCTTGCACTGTTGCATAGGTGTTGAACATACCACCTGTGTTTGCACAAGAACCCATCGAGATCACCCATTTAGGCTCTGTCATCTGGTCATAAAGTCTTCTTGCAAACTCTGAGTGCTTTTTAGAAAGTGTTCCTGCAAGGATCATTACATCTGCTTGTCTTGGAGATGCTCTAAAGATCGTTCCCATTCTATCGAAGTCATAACGACTTGCTCCAGATGCCATCATTTCGATCGCACAACATGCGAGTCCATAGGTAAGCGGCCAAAGCGAGTTTGAACGCCCCCAGTTTACGAGTTTATCTACCGAAGTCAATGCTATCGGCAAGCCTGCTGACGAGGCATAATTTACTTGATGGTGTGCCATTCAAGTGCTCCTTTCTTCCATGCATATACGAAACCAATCGCAAGTAATAAAATAAATAGTATCATCTCTACAAATCCAAACCAACCAAGCAGTTTAAAGTCGATCGCCCATGGGAACATAAAGATAATCTCTATATCGAACAAGATAAACAAAAGTGCTATCAGGTAAAACTGTACTGAGATGGTGTTGGGTTGTTTTGTAACCTCCGGTCCACACTCATAGATACTGAGTTTAAGCTTTTCTGTATCCAGTTTAGCCATTTTTCTACTAACAAGTCTTGCTAAAAACAACGTAGCCGGAAAAGCTACAGCTGTCAGTGCAAATAAAACAAATACACCAAAATACGGATGTTCTGTAATTACATGAGTCATATTAATCCCTTATTTAAATCAATTCTTTCGTACTATAACGAGAGTATTCTCAGAATATTACCTTTATACTATCTGAAAGATGGTTAAAGTATTTGTGGCTCTAAATGCTTTAAAAAATTAGTTTTAGGGGATGTAACTATGTGAAACAGAAAAAAGCTGTTACAATACTCAAAAAAATTATGGAGCTTATTATCAAAAATTATACTAATATACTTTATTGGGTAGCCATGGTTGGATTGGTTGTTTGGTTTGCATATACAAAAGGTTGGATACTTGCCAATTTTGACTCTATAGATGCAAAACAGGCTTATGTGCTCATGGAAAATGACGAAAATGTAACACTTTTAGATGTGAGAACCATTGAAGAGTTTAAAAGCAACCACGTCAGAGATGCACAGCTCATCCCGCTTGGAGAACTAGAGAAGAACTTAGAAAAACTTAAAGCAGATAAAAACAAAAAAATTCTTGTTTACTGCCAAACGGGGCGAAGAAGTGTAAGTGCATCACGCATCCTCGAAAACAATGGGTTTACTCCCCTCAATGTAGAAGGCGGGATCATTGCCATGAAGCATGTTGGGTTTGAGATGGTGAAGTAGATTTAATTCGGTCGATAAATCGACCCTACATAAACATGTATTTTCCCTCGTAGGGTCGCTTCACCGACCATCTCAAATTCTTCCCTCCACTACAGCCACCTCATCCTCATTCAATCCATACAACGCATATACCATCTCATCTATCTGCTTATCTGTTGTGTCTATGTAAGCTTGTATCTCCAGCAGTTCTTTTTGGTAGGTTTCAAAATACTCTTCCCATTCGTCTTGTTCTTTTAGGCTTAGGGTTGCTTTTTTCTTTTTGAGTTCTTTGAGGAATGTTTTGAAGTCTGTTTCGTAGAAGGCTTCTAATTTTTTGCTGAGTTTGTCTAGGTTGAAGTTGTCTGTGATACGGTTTAGGAATTTTGTTTTTTTGGTTTGGAAGGTTTTGTTTAGTGATAGCATAGTATCTGCTTTTTTTACAAACAGTTGTTGATTATAATTTACATCTATTTTTTTAATCGGTAATCTTTTAAGATTTACTGCCTTTACTTCTGCAAAAGTTCTTCCCTCTTCAGGCACAAGAAATTTATAATAAAAGTCCATAAGCCTTGAATTTAAAATACAAGTGAGAGTTTCATATTTTAATATCTCATTTTTGACTACCATGTTATGTACATTGTTTAATGATAACAATCCTTCATAATCTATTGCAGATATTATTTTATCACTTGTTTGTCTAATCATTATTTTAGTTTGAAAAAAATTAAAGTTTTTTCTTGGTGCAGCTAAATTATCACCAAACTTTATCCAATCAGTTTTTGAAGGTGTTATGATAAACTTATTTATACTACCGCCAACTATATAATTTTTATAGGTTTCATCTATCTGATAATCTGCATCATAGACTCTATTTTTTACATCTTCTTTTGTTTGTTTAGGTGTTCCTTTACCTGTTTCATATGGCTTTATTCCATTTGGGACATCAACAATATTTTCCAACACAACTGTATCTTTCGCTATTTTAGTGATTACTTTTAATTTATTCCCATCAAATAGTAGATTAAAACCTAATTCATAACTATTTAGCCAATCATTTTGAGCAATAGTTTTGTTTGGTTTGCTTGCTAATTCATTTACATTATCAAAATAGTTGATAGCTATATTTTCATTTTTAACTTTATTTTTTGCTAGTGTAATAATTGAAGTTTCTGCTGTAACATCGGCAAAAACCTGATATCTAAATAATAAAACTTTTTCAAAATAACTATTTTCAACTAAATATTTTCGTAAGTTTTTAAAGTAAAACATCGTAAGCCAAGTTGAGGGTACAATATAACCTAATTTCCCATCTATTCGTAAAAGATTATGTGCTTGTTCCATAAACAAAGTATATGTATCAAGTTGATATTCAACGGTTTCAAATTTATTGTTAAAATACTCTTTATCTTTTTTGGATAATTTTGCTCCATACGGAGGATTCCCAATCACAACATCAAACCCACCCTGCTCAAACACTTCAGAAAACTCCTCTTCCCAAACAAAAGCATCATCAGCCACAGATTTATCGTCTATCAGCGAATTTCCCACCTTTATCTTGTCGGCAAGCTTGTTAAGCTTTCTTCCACTCTCCACAGTTCTAAGCCACAAAGAAAGTTTAGCTATCTCCACAGCTTCGGCATTAATGTCAACACCATAAAGGTTGTTTTCCAAGATACCTTTTTTGACATCATACAAACCAAGTACAGAGCCGCCCATAAGCGTCTTAACACTCTCATCTATGAAAGCATGTTCGTCCAGCAAGTAATTCAACGCTTGATTGAGAAATGCACCCGAACCACAGGCAGGATCAAGAATTTTTAGTCCCAGCAGATACTCTCTGTATGCCTCAAGAGCCTCTTTTTGTTTCGTCTCACCCTTGTTAAGTTTTTTAGGATTTTTAGGAATGAGAATGTCAACCTCATCTAACCCTAACGCCTCTTTTTTAGCTTGACAAAGAGAGCCTAAAGTGTTGTCAACGATGTACTTCGTAATGTACTCAGGCGTATAAAACACACCATCTTTTTTACGCTTGGATTGCTTAGCATCAAAATCTTCATCTTCTATGCGAGCCTTTAGCTCTTCTATGTCGTTGAGGGAGTTCTCAAAGATGTGTCCTAAGATGTTTACATCTATGTCTGAGTTAAAATCATAGGCACTCAGTGATAATGGTGAAGTGTCTAAAACATGTTTGTCTATTTTTAAATGATTAAGTAGCTCATCTATAGCAAACAAGCCACCGTTGTACTCCGGTATGCCAAGTTTTGCATTACCCTTATTTATGGCTTTAAAGTAGATCTTGTAAAAGTGCCACAGTTCCCTGTCTTCGATGTCACCTTTATAGTGGTCTATGATGGATTTTATGGTATTTGGTGGCAGTATGCCTCTATCTTCTGCAAAAAAGATGAACACCATCCTGTCCAAGATCGTTTGTGTCTTTTCTAAAAGTATGTATTTGTCAACCTCTGGATTGTTTTGGAGAATGTTGTCAAAAAGGTTTGTTCTTAAGGTTGCATATTTTTTATAGAGTTCATTGGAAATATTCTCTTCTTGAAGTTTTGACTGCTCTTTGAGTTTAAGAGGCACATCGTTATAGATGTTCTCTTTTGACAACAGCACATACAGCAAAGTAAAGCGTTCCTCATCGAGATCAAAAAGGTTAAACTCTTCATATGCATCCGAATGCTCCACATACAAACGTAACTTTTCAAAATTTGAAGTGATGATGTACTTACAAGCAGGGTGATTATGTTTGTAGTTAAAGGCTTGATTGACTATCTTGTCCATAGATTTTGTTTTAGTAGATTTGAGTTCTATGACGGCTATGACTTTATCATCTTTGAGCACAGCACCATCTGCTTTTTTAGAGTCACTTAGATTTTTCTGTTCAGCTATGAGGTTATACTCTGGTGTGGGGTTGAGAGTATAGCCCAGTACCTTTACGAATAGATCATCTAAAAACCCGTACTGATACTGCTCTTCTTTGGATGTTTTAATATTTGCTCTTTTGGTGAGGAACTCTTTTTTGTATGTTTCAAAGGCTTGAAGTACTTCTGTGTTATTTATATTTTGAAGGTGATTACGTAGTACAGAATTTTGGAAAAGGGACATGGCGTTACACCTAATATAATTTAGTTTGAAATATTATAGCATATGTGGTCGGTGAACCGACCCTACGAAAATTTAGATATTTATTGTTCATTTTATTCGTAGGGTCGATTTATCGACCGATGATTTATTTTGAATATAAAATTTGTTTTGTCATATGTATTAATTTGTGGTCGGTGAACCGACCCTACGGAAACAAAATTATTTCAATGCAAAAACAAATAACACATTCAATACGTAGGGTCGGTTCACCGACCACCCTCATGTATACGTTTAAATGATGAATATTGCCAATCAGCTGATTTGTCTACCAAACTGTGTTTCACAGGGTTATCGTACATATATTTCACTTTTTCCTGAAAATCTTTCTCATCTCTAATCGTGTGTTCATAATACTTCTTCTGCCATACAGGTCTATACCCTTCTTTGTTTCTGCTTTCTGACTGTTCCAAATGGGCATAATATTTTGGATCACAATATTTTGAGAAATGTTGTTTGATCGTTCTTACAATATGTGGATAATAGCTTGATTGATCTGGGGTGATGATCATATGGAAATGATCCGGGAGCACTACAATTTCATTAATGCTATAATTATATTGTGTTTTACTTATACGAAAACTTTCTCTTAATAGTGTAATATTTTCAATAAGTATAGGATTTCGTTGATGAGTTACAATGGTTAAATAGTAGCTGTATCCATCTTCAAATACTCTTTTATAATTTGCCATATTTCATTATAGTATGAAAACATATTTTACATTAAAAGAATGTCAAATTGTCATATTTTTGATTTATATTGAATTTGTTTGTGGTCGGTAAACCGACCCTACGGATTAATAATTTAATAATCAAAATATTGCGTAGGGTCGGTTCACCGACCACCTTAAGTTTAAACCTTGAACCCCATACTCTTCGCTCCATCAAAACTACTTCCTAACTCTTTTTCTATCTCTTCCAAAAAGTCTTTATTTCCAAATACACTCTCTTCTCGTACCGCTACTTTATACGCTGTGTTTTTAATGATGAGATTGATCTGACCTCCGGTGAGGTCATATTTGGCCAGTTCTGCCATGTCAAAGCCCTCTTCGTAGTCTGCACCTTCCGGGAGCATGAACTGCCAGAGTCTTAAACGTTGTTTTTTTCCCGGTTTCTTAAACTCTATTTTGTAGTTAAAACGACGAGAAAAAGCTTTGTCTATGTTGCCAAGAAGGTTAGTCGTAGCGATGAGTATCCCCTCAAACTTCTCTATCTGTTCCAGGAAAATATTTTGCATCTGATTGTGCATCTTGTCAGCAGAAGATCCTGCACCTTCAGACCTGGAACTCAAAAACTGGTCTGCTTCGTTGAGGAGTAAAATAGGCTCTACTTTTGCCTTCTTGCTCAACTCCTGAAAATCATCAAAGATCTTACGGACATTTTTCTCACTCTCGCCAACATACATAGAGAGTATCTTCGAGCAGTCAAAAGAGAGGATAGGCTTTTTAAGAGTCTTTGCCAAACTCATCGCTGTCATCGTTTTACCCGTACCTGCCGCACCATAGAAGATGATGCGGGCATCAATGCCTTTACGCTTATCTTTGATGCCCCACTCTCTTAGCTTCTTAAACACCTCTTTGTCAACCTGTTTGACAACATTCTGCAGTGTCTCTCTTGTTTTAGGGTGAAGCACAACATCATCAAGTGTTGTGGTTGGTTTCAGGTACTCAAAAAGTTCCTGTTCCTGTACAAGGGCATCGAGTTTGAGCTTAGTAACCTTTTTGGTTTTCTTAGGATGAATGATACGCTGCATCACCTCTTCTTGCAAGTAAAACGAACGGCTTACCCCTCCAAACATATTTAGTATCTCTTCATAGTCGATGATATCTTCGGTGATAAGTTTTGCACCATCTTCAAGTAACGCACGGTTTTTGATCTTCTCATACTCGTCAAAGCTGATGAGTTCTATGAGAGTATTCATATCTCTAAACTGTCCCTCTCCACCACTGTACTCTTCTTTAAGCAGTGCTAAGAAAATACGTTTCTCTTTTTCATCCAGCTCTTTCTCTTTAAAGAACTCTTCTACGACTATAGGCTTATCTGTCATCTTAACACGCTCTTCGATACGTGTTGTCAAAAGTGTCAATTTATTTTTCAAACGTCCTATGCTTAAGGAGTTATCTGCCAGTCCTTGTTTAAAGGTGGCTATCTTATGTAGCAGTGATACCATGTCAAACTGATCTTGCAAATACTCCAAGTGATCTGTATAGGGTTTGACTTCCGGAAGAAAGATCTCCAGCGAGCCTTCTTCAAGCAGACGCAAAAGTGAGATACTTGGCGTTACAGAGGTGCTTAAAAGTTCTAACTTAGAAGTTTCATGTGCCTTGACCTGTCCAAAGCTCATCTGGATGATCCACCCCAGATCAAGAAGGTTTTTAACCAATGCAAGCTTTTTAAGGTACGCGTACCCCTCCGTAGAAAAATTATCTTGCAACATTTCCAACACAGGTACTTCTTCAAGCCCTTTTACATAACGTTTACAGACATACTGCACTAATTCTGCTTCTTCTTTGGTACATTTTAAATGTTCATAAATAAATGCTTTTTCTACATCTTTTGTTTCGATAAAATCAATAAGGTGTTTCAATAAAGTTCCTAATAAGTATAAAGTATCTTTGAGTATAACAAATATTTGCTATACTTTGATTAATATATTTTCTAAATATTAAAAGGAGCGACAATGCGTATACTAGTAATGATAACTCTAGCCTTCTCTATGATGATGGCTGAAGCGACAATGATCAAAGATCCAAAAACCAATCTTATCTGGGAAGACCATATGCATGTCTCAGAAGTGAAGATCACACATATCAAGGCAAAGATCTACTGTAGTGAATTAAAGCTTGGTGATTTTGAGGATTGGCGTTTACCTACATTGCAGGAACTGCTTTCCATCGTAGACTATAAACGCTACAAACCTGCGCTTGTAAAAGCGTTTAATTATAGCAATAAAGACACACTTTATTGGTCAAGCACACCTTATGCTAAAACTAGTGATGAATTTTGGGGTGTGAGCTTTAAAGATGGTGCATCAAGCAATGCATCAGAGACGTATGACAGATATGTACGTTGTGTAAGGGATACAAAGTAAGAGATGTCCTTTTTTACAAACCTCTTTTCTAAACCTAAAACTAAACAACTCAACATTACTTCAAATAACGGGTTTCACCTCAGGCCCGTTGCACAGTTTGTCTCTGTTGCCAAGACTTACTCTTGTCAAATCACTGCTACATTTAAAGATAAAACCGTGGATGCTAAAGGCGTCAACAGTCTCTTATCTCTCTCTTTGGAAAAAGGAGACAGTTTTATACTTATCACAAAAGGTAAAAAAGCAGAGGAAGCACTTACACAACTACATACACTTTTTGAAACCCTTATGCATAACGATAAAGAGGTAAAACAGATTCAAAAAGAGACCTATACCTATGAAGGCCATACTATTGAGGGAAATATCATTTCAGAGGGTATTGCTATTGCCCCTCTATATAACTATGCTGCCAAAGAAGTTCTACAAAAAAGTGATTTGAGTTTTCAAGAAGCCCTGCATAAAAGTATAGATGAATTAGAGGTACTTTACACTACATATCAAAAAAATGATACTGCGACCATCTACCTCGCACAAAAAGAACTTTTAGCTTCACTGGGTCAAAAAAGTCAGACACTTACAGATCTTGAACAATTGGTAGAAAAAGAGTCACAACAACTTTTAGGGACAAAACTTGACTCTAAAAGAAGTGATTATCAAGATCTCCTTCAACGGGTCAAAAAACATTTGGGGATAGAGCTGAAAGCAACTTTCCCTGACGTGCCTTTTATACTTTTGGCTGATGATCTGCTTCCCAGTGAAATTGACATGCTTGCAAAAACAAAAGTTTCCGGAGTTGTTTTAAAAGAGACTTCTACTAACTCACATACGGCGATCTTACTTCGTGCTGCAGGTATTACTGCCCTGATAGCGGATACAACGGGGCTTCTATCAGAAACAAGTGTTATTTTGGATGCTCACTCCGGGACAGTGGTTTGCACACCCAGCAGTGATGATCTACAAAAAGCAGAAAGCCGTTTAGAAAAAAATGAAGCACAAAAAGCCCTGGCATCAACAAAACGGTTTGAGAATGCCACTACAAGCAAAGGTAAAAACATTAAAGTCCTTGCCAATGTTTCCGATATTAACTCTGCTAAGGTGGCCAAAGAGGAAGGCGCTGAGGGTATAGGACTTTTACGGAGTGAATTTTTATTTAAAGAAGAGAAGCCTACACTTGAAGGACAAACCCAAGCCTATGAAGAGATATTTGCACTTTTTGATGACATCACTGTACGAACACTTGACATAGGTGGAGATAAAGCCCTGCCTTATATCAACTTACCTCAAGAAGAAAACCCATTTTTAGGCATTCGTGGAGTAAGGCTTTTTCAAACCCATCCTGAAATAATGGCAGAACAGCTACAGGCGATTTTTCTTACCTCAAAAAACAGAGCCCTTAAGATCATGTTCCCCATGATAAGCTCTGTTGAAGAGTTCAATGAAGCAAAACACTTTGCACAGGAAGTAGCAAAAAAGCATCAACTTGATATTGCACAACTCCAATTTGGTATCATGATAGAAGTACCTTCTGTACTCTTTTTAATAGAATCATTTAATGAAGTGGTAGATTTCTACTCCATCGGTACGAATGATCTTACACAGTACCTTTTTGCCATAGAGAGAACCCATCACACACTCAAAGCAGATGAACTTTCCCCCGTGCTGTTTGATGCTATTGAAAATATTGTCAAAAAAGCAACAAAACCAGTGAGTATTTGTGGGGAATTGGCAGCAAACAAAGACGCCATACCAAAACTTTTAAACCTAGGCATTAAAACCCTCAGTGTTTCACCTAAAAGCATAGCTCAAACAAAAGAGGGAATTAGACATGTTTAATTTATTACAGAAAATCGGTAAAGCACTGATGACTCCCATTGCAGTACTTCCTGTCGCTGCACTGCTACTTCGTCTAGGCTTTGGTGACATCTTTGATGGGCAGGTAGCACTTATCATGAAAAGTGCAGGGGATGCCATCTTTTCCAACTTGGATCTGCTTTTTGGTGTGGGTATCGCTTATGGTCTTGCTAAAAATAACGATGGAGCAGCTGCACTCTCTGGAGCCATCGGTGTACTCATAGCAAAAGCGGTTTACATCAGTATTGACAAAGATGTCAATATGGGTGTGTTTGTAGGTATCATCATAGGTGTACTTGCAGGGACACTTTACAACCGTTATCATGATATTACACTCCCAGAGTTTTTGGGCTTTTTTGGAGGGAAACGTTTTGTACCCATCATCACTGCTATCTCTGCTATTTTTGTCGGGGTACTTGCAGGGTATTTTTGGCACTATGCACAAGGTGCTATAGATGCTTTTTCCAATATGATCATAGGCTTAAATGAAATAGGTACTTTCATCTACGGTACACTCAATCGTCTTCTTATTCCTCTTGGTCTGCACCACATACTCAACTCTGTTTTTTGGTTTCAGTTAGGTGAATATACGCATCTTAAAGATGGTGTAGAAGTGGTTGCCAATGGTGACTTGCATCGTTTCTTTGCCGGAGATAAAACAGCAGGAGTTTACATGTCCGGTTTTTATGTAGTTATGATGTTTGGCCTGCCTGCTATGGCATATGCCATATATCTTAATACTCCCAAAAACTACCGTACAAAGGCAGGTGCAATTTTGGCAGGAGTTGCATTTACATCCTTTCTTACAGGAATTACTGAACCTTTAGAGTTTCTCTTTCTTTTTGTCGCTCCTCTACTGTTTGTTCTGCATGCTCTACTGACAGGATTGGCGCTTGCAGTAGCTCAAATGCTGAATATCCATGCCGGCTTTGGTTTTTCTGCAGGCTTCATAGACTACGTGATCAACTATAAACTTGCGACAAATCCTCTACTCATACTTCCTTTGGGTGCCGTATTTTCTGTGATTTATTTTATAAGCTCTTATTACACTATCAAACTCTTCAAACTAAAAATTTTTGAAGAGAGTACAGAAGAAAATACCAGTGGCATAAATGATGAAGCTCAAGCTTTTATCATCGCTTTAGGTGGGAAAGAAAACATCGTAGATACCGATGCATGTATCACAAGACTTCGTATGTCTGTACATGACAGCCGTATATTAAAAGATGAAGATTTTACGGCATTGGGTGCAAAAGGAGTGATCCGTCCAGATAAAAGATCTATTCAGATCATATTGGGAACAAAAGCAGAAAAAGTAGCAGAAGGAATTAAAGAAAGCCTTACAAGATAACCAATAAAAAAGGTACGCTCTCTTGAAATATTTATCAATTATGGCTATACTCTTACTCTTAAATATATGATAAAAAAAGGGCATACTCATGCAAAAGATTTTATTGCTTTTATTCTTTTTTCTACTAAATGGCTGTACTTTGAACAGTTTATTTTTATCCAATGAGGTAGATAAAGTATACGTAGTGAAACACTCTCCTTACGTTAAGCACCATAGAGCCTACTTTACAAGAACAAACCTCATACCTATGCAAAATGGGAAAAGATATCTTTATCTTTATCATGCCAAAAAGAAAGATCTAGCGATACTTCTTCATCGTAAAAATCAATTCCGATTATACAGTCTCACCTATCCTGACAAAAAAGAAATTATTTTTAATGCCAACCATAAAACAAAATATTACACTATCTTAAAACGTTTAAAACGTAAAGGCTATCGCCTTACTTCTCCTCTTAAAGTAGGTTATACCTCAAATGTAGTTCAGCGACGATATAAAGGTATCAAAACTCTTTTAGTAGAGGTGGAAGATTACAGTCGTCTACAGAAGATGTATAAAAAAGCAATTAAGTCATATAATGCAAAAGATATAGAAAATATTAAAACAAAACTGCCAAAAGAGTTCATATTTTCTTACTATAAGCAGTACCATAAACGCGCAAAAACACAAAAACAGTTGGAACAGCTTCAAATCATAGCAGAAAAACTACAATTGAACTCTACTGCAACAGCAGCACAAACGAAAAAGGAAGATTCAGAAAAAGTAATAGAAAAAGTCAAAGAAAAGGAAGTACCAAAAGAAGTGAAAGTTGTCAAAGTTATTAAGAAGCCCAAAGAAGTAACGAAACCTTATTCTTATTACTTGGAAAGAGCATTGTATCATGAGTTAAATACCTATCTTTCCAAGCATGAAACCAGAGATAATCTTACCTATAACCAATACAATACTTTAAAAGACAAACTAAAAGAAGAGAAACTTTTACAAGATGGATCCCTGGAAGAGGTGATCGCCGCATACAAAAAAAATAATGACCCTCGATATAAAACAAGAAGTTTACTGCTTATGAAGAAGGCGCAAGAGAAGAAATGATTTAGTCAATGATACAATCGCTATGCAATAATTTTGGAAAGATTTAATACTATTGTTGTACCTTGATTCTCTTTACTTTTTACTTTTATAGGTACACGCAATTCATCACAAAGTTTCTTAACAATATGCAATCCTATACCTATCCCCCTATCTTGTTCTTTATAATATCTATTAAATACCCTTGAAGGGTGCTTGATCCCTTTTCCTGTATCACTAATAGACAAATAGTGTTCTTTTAATGTAATGGAGACCTGGCCATTGGCAATATTATATTTACCTGCATTACTCAATAGATTATCAAGAATACGAGTGAATGCATCTTTATTGGTTTCAAGCACTGTTTTACCTAAAGAGATATTGTAAACAATATCAGGATAGAGGATCTTAAAATAATGTACACGATCTTCTGCCAATTCCTTTAAACTGAATGATTCAGTCTGAGAAGGAATACCTTTTAGAAATATCTGTAAATTATTTTGAAGAGACAAAATAGTTTCAATATTATTTTCAAGTCTCTCTATTTTTTGATTCTCTCCAATTTCTCGCTTGAAAAGCTTTAAATTAATACGCATAGAGCTGATGGGCGTATTAAAATCATGTAAAATATCTTTCACAAACTCCTCGTTAAGACGAAGTGCTTTGCGAAGAGGCATTAAGGCATAATAAGCAAAAAGGAAAGAGACAAGAGCAGCCAAAAGGGAATAACGGAAAAACTTACGGTAAGTCCTCTCTTCTAATTTTTTAATCCTGGGAAGATAACTTGCTTGGGGATAGACCACTTTCATCAAGTATTTATCCGCCGTCGGCACTTTAAAGTAGCTATAAAAATCGCCATCTTTATAAAGTATATTTTTTTCTTTATTTTCAGCTTTCTCAACAAAGTCTGTCTTTAATCCCCCGCACTGTAGATTATACGCACAAAGCTGCATCTCTACCTGTATCTTCTCCTCTACTCCAGCTTTTCTCTCTTGCAATTCATGCCAAAAATTAATCGCCAGCAGTACTTCCAAAAGTATAAAAAAAATCAAAAAACTTTTAAGAAGTGACTCTATCTCATATGTTTTCAATCATATACCCCTGGCCTCTTATATTTTTTATCTCGATCCCCAGTTTGTTTTTGATCTTTGCAAGATTCACACGTAATGCATTTGCAGAGGGTTGTTCTAAAAAATCCATTAATGTATAACTATCTACTATCTTATTTTGATGTACCATAAGTTCATGAAAAATATTTTGCTGTACCTCACCCAAACCTATTGTTTGTGACTCTTTTTGTATCATTTTTGTTACAGGATCGTAACATATATCTTTGTGGTACAGTAGGTTATCTTCTTGCTGATATTTGCTTTTGATACGTATAACCAACTCTTCTGGATCAAAAGGTTTTTTGATGTAATCTTCTGCCCCCATCTTAAATCCTTTTGAAATAGAGTTTATATCAGTGAGTGCGGTAATATAGATAGCAGGTGTTTCATCACCGGTTTCTCTAAGAGAAGAGAGAACATCAAACCCATCTACTTCAGGTACGTTGACATCTAAAATATAGAGGTCATACTTTTTGTCAAAAGTCAGGTCAAAAACCTCAGGTCCCCGGTATGCCGCGTCAACGCAATATCCCTCAAGCTCTAAAAACTCTCTTAGGCTATCACATAAAATCTTATCATCTTCAAGTAGTAATATATTCATCATACACTTAGTATACATAGGAAATCTTAATCAAGTATTACCCTGGTCAATTCTACTTTTTCTTTTTTGGGGATTTCAATACAAAAAAGAATGCTACCAAGATCACTGCATAAATGACATAATAATAAACATTATCACTCTGTGGCATCAGCTTACCTCCATAATAATATCACCGCTTTTAACGATATTTAATTTTTTTTCTATACTTTTCACATCACTTTCATCAGAAATGATAATAGGTGTGATAATATCTTTGGCATGTTCACGTAAAGCATCTAAGTCTACACGTATGATTTCATCACCACAAACAACTGTATCTCCCTCTTTGGCAAGACGTTCAAATCCTGCTCCGTTCAGATCTACAGTATCCAGACCTATATGTACCATCACCTCTAAGTCTTTACTGCTTCTGATACTGTATGCATGGTTCGTAGAAAATATCTTTGTGATCGTTCCATCTATAGGGGCTGTAAAAACATTTGATACAGGGATAATAGCCACCCCGTCTCCTACAAGTTTTTGAGAAAAGACTTTATCATTTACACTTTCAAGTGCTACGATCTTACCATCTGCCGGTGCTTTCACTTCTCTTACTTTTCTTTTTAAAAATCCGAACATTTTTATCCTTTGCTTCCTTGTCTTTGATATTTGACTTCACCACCAACAATGGTCGATATGATACTAAAATTTTCATCAAAGATGACTATATCAGCATCATGACCCACTTTGAATTCACCCTTTTTTAATCCTAGTTTGTGTGCAGGTATTTTTGTTACGGCATTGACAGCTTCAACAACTGTCATAGAGGTGACAGTTGTCATATTTTTAAGTGCTTCATTTAACTTGAGTACAGACCCTGCAAGTGTACCGTCTTCAAGTATTGCCTGGCTGCCCTCTACCATTACTTTACGTCCACCCAGATCATAAGTACCACACTTCATACATCCTGCACGCATCGCATCAGTGATGAGTATAAGTTTATCTCTCTTTACCTGATGCACAAATTCCAGTGCAGAGGGATGCGTATGTACAAGATCAGCAATGATATCGCAGGTTACCTCTGAGTCAAAAACTGCTCCAACAATACCAGGTTCTCTATGATGATAAGGGTTCATTGCATTAAAAAGATGGGTTGCATGAGAGACTCCCCAGGAGAAACTCTCTTTACTTTTTTCATAACTTGAATCACTGTGCCCAATACTTAAAATAACATGAGGGTATTGTTCTGACAAGTATTTTATAAAAGATTCTGCTCCCTCCACTTCAGGAGCAAGTGTGATCATCTTTACTTCGTTCATATAATCATTTATCAATGCAATGTTAGGTGCCTGTATATATGCTTTATCTTGTGCGCCATGTTTGGCAGCATTAATGAAAGGTCCTTCAAGATGGACACCCAATATCTGTGCCCCAGTCACATTTTGACCATGAAGTTGAATGTTTTGTAAAGCATTGTCAATGTGCTCTCTGGACATGGTCATGGTAGTGGGTAAAAAAGAAGTGGTACCTGTTTGAAGTAAAGTAGAAGAGATAAGTTCTAATGCTTCTGGCGTTGCATCCATAACATCTGCACCCCCAGATCCATGGATATGCAAGTCTATAAAACCGGGACTGACATAATTACCATTTGCATCTATCACTTCTACATTGTCAACGTTTATATCATCTGCGATTTTGACAATAGATTTGTCAAATAGAATTGTTTTTCCCTCTACTATCTCATCTTGATAAATTAACTTTGCATTGACAATGGCATTCATTAATTAACCTTCATCGTCTCTTAATCTCTCTTTAAGTACCCTCTTTAGTACTTTGCCTGTAGCATTTTTAGGAAGCTCATTGATAAAATGGATCTGTTTTGGTACCTTATAGTTTGCAAGATGTTCACGCAGATACTTTTTAAGTGCATATTCATCTACACTCTCTACCTCTGCATCAAGTTCTACATAAGCTATAGGTACTTCTCCACTCTTCTCATCAACGATACCGATCACTGCTGATGCACCTACACCATCAAAAACATCTATAACCTCTTCTATCTCACGAGGATAGATATTGATTCCCTTAGAGATGATAAGATCTTTTTTTCTATCTACAATAAACAAGAAATCTTCATCATCCATATATCCCATATCACCAGTAAGTAACCAACCATTAACGATCGTCTCATCCGTTGCTTCAGGACGACCAAGATACCCCTGCATGACATTGTCACCTTTGACAATGATGTCACCTATACTCCCACGAGGAAGCTCATTCATATCTTCATCTACAATTTTCATCTCGTAGCCATGCAGTGCTGTTCCTACTGAACCTGCCTTTTGTTTTTTAAAGGTATTCATACATACAGCAGGACTTGATTCACTCAGTCCATACCCCTCTAACAATGTTGCTCTTTTAAACTTTTTTGCCATAGCATCAAGTGTTTTTGGTTGTAATGCCGCGGCACCCGATATAAATGCTCTAATACGGTTAAACCACATAAAGTACCATGGTAGTTTTGCCTTAGCCAATGCATTGTAAACATCAGGGATTCCGAAGAAAAGCGTCACACGTTTTGTCAATGTTTGTTTAAAGATATTTGAAAAAGGTTTAAGTGACTTTATAATGACTATACTCATACCCACATACATAGGGAGCATTACGGCCACAGTAAAAGTAAAAGAGTGGAACATTGGTAAAAAGACGATACCCCTGTCTTTAGGTGTTATCTTGATCGTCATCGCTCCGGATATAGCATTAGAGAAGATATTTTTATGGCTTAACATTGCCCCTTTGGGCTTACCTGTAGTTCCTGACGTATAGATAATGACTGCCGTATCTTCAAGTGCTCTTTGTCTATGTTCTACAAGAGTGTCTGATTTGAGGGCTTCTTCAAAATGCAAATGCTGCTCACCTTCAGCTAACTCCTCACCTTCCCATAAGATAAACTGACAAAGTGAACTTGCCTTAGAGCTGTTAACCACTTTGTCATATATGGAAGATGCTACCAACAGAGAACTGCCACTATCTTCCAGGATATAGCTAAGCTCTTCCTCTTTTAAAAACGTATTCACAGGAACAAGAATAGCACCTAACTTTGAAGCAGCAAAGATCGTATAGATAAATTCAGGAGAGTTACGTAAAAAGAGTGCGATCTTATCACCCTCTTTTACACCTTTTTTAGCCAAAAATCCAGCAAGCTTGTCTACCTTTTCTAAGATCTCACCATAAGTGATCTTCTCATCATCGACAAGAAGCGCAACTTTTGATCTACGCTTCTTTGCCTGAAAAGTTATAAGTTCATAAAAGTTATTAAACTGATAGCTCATATTAATACTCGTACGCGAGTCCTACAGTTGTTAAGAATGCTCCACCTTCGCTAAATCCACCACCATTTGCAAGGACTGGATTTTCATTGACTCCGGCAGGGATAGAAAGACTTTCTTTACTATCATACAAGAAAGCCGCACCCCAAGAGAGATTTTCTGTTTGTTGATAACGGAATCCCATAGAAAAGATCTTAGCATCACTATCTGGCAATTCAAATCCTATTGTCTCTACAGGAGCCGGTGTTTCATCAATAGCAAAACCCATCATCATGGTTATTTTATCCATTTTCATAGTTGCCCCAAGTCTAAAGGTATTGGTATCTTCCCAATTTCTAGCTTGAGGGGTATCAAAGTAAGGTGTCAATGGTCCGATATCCGCTCCACCATATTCAAAATCCAACGTTTCATATTGTGACCAGAAAGTCCTCTCATAATTAAACTCTAATGTAAATTTGTCTTGCCATGTTTTAGAGATCGCTAAATTAAGTGCTGCAGGTAGCGGTACGTCTACACTGGCATCTCCATCATACATTAATACATCTCCAAAATATAACTTTGCATTACCTTCCTCATTTAGATCAATATTGGATCTATATGTTACTGCCAGGTTGATATCAGACGTTGGTTTATACGTCATAGCTAAGTTATATCCAAATTCGATCGTATCTCCTTCCATATCTCTCGATACTTGGCCAGAACTCTTTACTACTCCTTCACTGTATATAAATCTTAGTCCACCACCCACACTAAAATCATCTGTTACCCTATATGAAACACTTGGGCTAACTTCAATGATCTTAAGTGTAAACTCTTCTGCAAAAGATTTTTGTGGCTGATCTTCCCATCTTTTAGTTAATCCTCCCGGTACTGTCATACTCACACCCCATCTAAAGTCCCCTATAGCTTTTGAAACATAATGAAAATATGGAATTGGAAGATCTTCTACTTCAGACTCTCCAGAGTATGGATCCATCAGTGTATATACATTTGATGGTAAGTGTGCTAAAGTTATACCGCCCTCTACATAACTTTTTTCTGCATTCATAAAACTCATGTTTGCCGGGTTATGATACGCTGTATCAGCCCCTGTTGTATGCGCTACATACGCAGCTCCCAATGCCATTGAGTTAAGTGATTGTTCTGGGATTTTCCATCCCCCTGCCATGACTACTGAACTTGCTATTGCACTAAGTGCCAACCCTTTTACTATTTTACTCATTTTACTTCCTCCTGTTTTAAGTTTACTTTCCAATCAAAGCATATAATGCCTTGATCTCCTCCGCCCAAATTGACTCATCAATTGTTTCCAAGACAAGTGGTATATCATCCATACGCGAGTCATTCATTATAAATCTAAAGGCATCCCAGCCTATCTCTCCCTGACCTAAAGAGTGATGCCTGTCTACCCGTGAACCTAATTTAGGTTTGGAGTCATTAAGATGCATCCCCATAAGATACTGCGAACCAACAATACGGTCAAATGCCCCCATCGTTTCATCATAGGCTTCTCGCGTACGCAGATCATACCCCGCTGTAAAAGTATGACAAGTATCTAAACAAACACCTACTCTGCTTTTATCTTCTATTTTGTCGATGATATGTCCAAGATGTTCAAACTTATATCCAAGGTTAGAGCCTTGACCTGCCGTGTTTTCTATGACAAGTTTTACATTTGAATCTTGAGTAGCATCCATAGCTCTGTTCATAGACTCTGCGATCACGTCTAGACAATGTAACTCTGCCTGCATCAATTTATCATCATACTGCGGATCTTTTTTAGAGATCTTCACCAAGTGTGATCCCGGGTGAAAATTCAGCTTGTCTAAACCCAATAGTCGGCATCGTTCAAGTTCATCTATAAATGCATCTCTGGACTTCTCCAGCTTTTCTACTTCCGGATGTCCAAGGTTAATGAGGTAAGAGTCATGAGGTAAGATATGTTTAGGTAAGATCTTAGAGAGTTCAAGGTTTTTATGAAAGGTATCGATGGTTTGAGTCTCTAAAGGTTTAGCTACCCATTGTCTTTGGTTTTTAGTAAAGAGTGCAAATGCCTTAGCTCCTATAGCCATGGCATTGAGTGGTGCATTATCTACTCCACCACTTGCACTTACATGTGCTCCAACAAATTTCATATCATCCTCACTGCTTTTTGACTTTTATAAGTATTGCATTGATTGTATCACGAAAAATAATCTCATTATTTAAAACACTATAGTGTATGTCATATTTATCTTCTTTTACGATAGTTTGTGTAAAGCCGTTACGGTTTTTTTCTAACCCTTCACCATACATTATAGGCTTTCCTCTAAAAATATTTTCCAGTATATCCTCCGGATACATACTGTTTAAGACTTCTTTGTTAAAACTACTCTTACTCATACACTCCAAAAGACTCATACAGACAGATGCTTCAGAGATCTCTAAAGTCATCAAAGCTTGTCCACTTCCATAGATCTCTACTTTTACTTCATCACTGTTCTCATATACAAAGCCCATATCTGCATATTTGAAGGTAGGTGTTTTAAAGACTATTAACGCAGAATTTTGTTTAATATATTGTTTTTGTGCACATGCACTTAAAAAGAATAACGCTATAAATGTTAGGATGATACTTCTCATTTTCAAAAAAATCCCTTATTTTTATTTAATTGCAAACCATTTAAGAGTTTTTTAAGCACTCTGTTTATATAATGCCGTCCACAAGTTATATATGGCCCCATCGTCTAGCGGTTAGGATCCATGGTTTTCATCCATGTTACAGGAGTT